>JAYUHM010000186.1:0-27537 GCA_043766985.1 Polaromonas sp. | reverse complement strand
GCCATCGCCTAAGGTTGCCTTGGTTCTTGCCATGTGGGGACTCCTTGTGGGGAAGTCTGTATTGTGACGGAAATTACTCTAATAGAACAGTATTGGCTCCGCGGCTGTCCCCCGTTGCGGCCTATGGCCAACGACTCCTCCTTGATGCCGCTACGCTGAATGCACCGTCGGCCAGCTCTTAGGGACGTGGTGGATATTTAACCGTCGCGCATCCACCCGGTTCACCGCCTTGGCGCTTGGTGTGTACGGCGTAGCGGCATAAAGGAGGAGTCAGCGGCCTTAGGCCGCCACGGGGGACAGCCGCGTAGCCGTACACACCAAGCGCCAGGGCGTACACAAGCACCTGGTGCCAGATCCCCATGCTTTCAAGAGCAAGAAGATCGCCCGAAGTGCCCGAAGACCGGGGCGCATGGGGCTGCGCACGCTGCACCGCAAGAGCGAGGTCTATCCAAGAAATCTACGGCCTAAGACTAAGACAGAATCATCAAGCCTGCCAAGTCGGGCAAAATCGAGCTAACGATAGGACTCTGATGATTGTTTTAGGTTTTGAATCTTCTTGCGATGAAACTGGCGTGGCGCTGGTTAACGCAGCGGGCGCGGGCGTGCCTACGCTGCTGGCAGCGGCCTTGCACAGCCAAATTGCCATGCACCAAGCCTACGGTGGCGTGGTGCCCGAGCTGGCCAGTCGCGACCACATTCGCCGCGTGATTCCATTGACACAAGAGGTGCTAGCCCAATCAAATATAGCACAAGCCGCTATTGATTATGTAGCGTACACGCGCGGCCCGGGCCTGTCTGGTGCGCTGCTGGTGGGCGCTGGCGCGGCGTGTGCGATGGCGGCGGCGTGGGGCAAGCCGGTGATAGGCGTGCACCATTTGGAAGGGCATTTGCTGTCACCTTTTCTAAGCGCCGACCCGCCAGAGTTTCCGTTTGTAGCCTTGCTCGTCTCAGGCGGGCACACGCAGCTCATGCGGGTAGACGGCGTTGGCCGATACCAAATGCTCGGCGAGACGATTGACGACGCAGCCGGTGAGGCGTTTGACAAATCCGCCAAGCTGCTGGGCCTGCCCTACCCCGGCGGCCCGGCACTGGCCAAGCTGGCAGAGCAGGGCGACCCGCTGGCCTACAAGCTGCCGCGCCCGCTGCTGCACAGTGGTGATTTGGATTTTTCGTTTGCCGGCCTGAAGACGGCGGTGCTTACGCAGGTTAAGCGCCTGGTGCAAGACGTACCCGAAGGTGCGCGCGTGCGGGCTGATTTGCTGCTGAATTTGGGTGACCAAACTCGTGCCGACCTTGCCGCCAGCACGCAGGCGGCGATTACCGAAGTGTTGGTTAAAAAATCGCTCAAGGCGCTGGAGCAAACTGGCCTCAACCGCTTGGTAGTGGCTGGTGGCGTGGGTGCCAACGCGTCACTGCGCCAGCAGCTCAACGCCGCCTGTGCCAAGCGCCATGTGCGTGTGCACTACCCCGAACTGCACCTGTGCACCGACAACGGCGCCATGATCGCCTTGGCAGCGGCCATGCGCCTGCAAACTGGCACTGCAAACGCCAACCGCGACTACGCCTTTGACGTGAAGCCGCGTTGGCCGTTGGATGCTATTGCGGTTTAGTATTACTGAGCTTGTTTGGCGATTAGGCACTGCGTTTTGTACGCTTGCGGCGATTGAAAAGTACTATTGAAAACGTAGCTTCTTGTGCTATTTTCTATTGGGCTGGCGGCCTATTTCCTTGATAAACAGGGCTTGTCCGCATATTCCCAAACTACCCGAAGCGCGGGCTGTTCCACAACGCCAGGCAAATGTGACAGGGTGGGAGCGTCCCGATGAAAAATACGCAGGAAGGCGCGCGGTGCATAAGCTGGCTTTGCACAACCTGCATTCGCGCGTGATTCCGTAGTATTTTTGCAGCGGGATGTCCCATCCTGAGTCCACCTCTGTCAAAGAGAACCCCAAGTAGGAAGAGCTCCTAAGCCGGGAACAACAGTAGCAAAGAAGCTATCTTAGCTAATCGACAAAACAGTCTCACGGCTCACAGGCACCAGCTTGCCCAGCTTCAACGCCAACACGCCATTTTCCAGCTTGGCTTCGCTCGTGGCGGCGTCAATTTCAGCCGCCAGTTGGTACGCCGCTTTAAAGCTGCGAGGGGCGTCGGCTTTAGACTCGATACGCACGACATCGCCTTCAATCGCAATTGTCAGTTGGTCTTTGGCCAAGCCCGGCACATCAATCGACAGGGTGACGCTGGTCTCGTCGCTGTCCACGCGCACACCCGTGCCCAAGGGCGAGGCTGCGCCGTCAAACAAGCCGTCAAAACTTCTTGCGTTTAACTGCACAGAAGGCGACACGCCGTAACGGTTTGCACGATGGATAGCAGCTGGTGAAAAAAACATGGGTGAACTCCTAGTACACTTCGCGGCTCGTTAGCTGCGCCACCATGGCGCGCTGCGTTTGCCGCATGGCCTGTATCTGCTGGCCCGTAGAGTGTTTTCAAGGGATAAATGACGATGAATATATTTCGCCGCAAGGTATTGAAAAATCTTGCTTTCGCATCCATATCAGGCAGTTTTCTGCAAGGTCTTAGCGCGCTAGCCCAACAGAATGTAGCACAAGAAGCTACTATTAAGATAGCAATGATAGAGGGTTTGTCAGGCCCGTTTGCCAACACTGGCGAGGCGGTTTTTCGTAATCTGGTGTGGGCCTGTGAGCGCATTAACGCCAGCGCCGGCGTCAAACCTGCGGGTGCTAAAAATACGGCCGCAGCGCGCCGCTTCCAGCTAGAGCGCTACGACAGCAAAGGCCAGGTCGAAGAGGCGCTGTCTACGCTGCGCGCTGCCATTGACGATGGCGCGCAGATCATCATGCAGGGCAACAGCTCGGCCATCGCTGCCGCGCTGATTGACGCGATCAACAAACACAACGAGCGCGAACCTGCCAAGCGCGTGCTGTTTTTGAACTACGCAGCGGTAGACCCGACGTTGACCAATGAAAAATGCAGCCCATGGCATTTCAGGTTTGACGCCCATGCCGACATGCGCATGGCCGCCTTGATGGAGGTGCTGAAAGACGACAAGAGCGTCAAATCGGTCTACCTGATTGGCCAAGACTACAGCTTTGGCCAGGCCGTGCTGCGCGAGGCGCGCAGGCAACTGGGTGTGCAACGCGCCGACGTAGCGATAGTGGGTGACGAGCTGCATCCGCTGGGCCGAGTCAAAGACTTTGCACCTTACGCGGCCAAGATCAAAGCCAGCGGGGCGCAAGCCATCATCACGGGTAATTTTGGCAATGACTTGACGCTGTTGGTGAAGGCCTGCAAAGAGGCGGGCTACGACGGCAAGTTCTACACCTTCTACGGTAACGCGCTGGGCGCGCCGGCCGCTATTGGCGAGGCGGGCGTGGGCAAAGTGATAGCTGTGGCAGACTGGCTGCCCAACGTGCAAACCAAAGAGTCCGAAGCTTTCTACCAAAGTTTTAAGCAGCGCTTTCCCCAGCCGGCCGACGACTACGTGCACATGCGCATGCAGCTGATGTTCGAGGCGTTGGCCCAAGCCGTGCAGGCCGCGCCCTTGAAAGACGGCGCGGTGGACGTGCTGGCGGTAGGTGCGTATTTGGCCAAAGCCAGTGTGCGTTTTGCAGGCCAAAAGGGCGTGATGCGCGAGGCTGATCACCAGTTTCAGCAGCAACTGGTGGTAGGGCTGATGGACAGACTGGGCACACCGGGCGTGAAGTTTGACGTAGAGGGCTCCGGCTACGGCTTTCGCGTGATCAAGACCATTGAAGCCGCCAAGGCAGAAATGCCCACCACCTGCAAGATGGTGCGCGTTTAGGCGCAAATGCGTCCCGTCGGCGGCGGCGGCGGCGGCGGCGGCGGGAGTATTTTGGGTAACGGCCCTCCCGTAGAGCCTGTTCCGGGTTAAAATCTTGGGTTGACCTAATAAACAAGCAGGCGATCAACGTGTTCTTGGACATGCTTCGCCTGTTTTCTTTGTACCGCGCGGGTGGCGAAATTGGTAGACGCACCAGGTTTAGGTCCTGACGGTAGCAATACTGTGGGGGTTCGAGTCCCCCCCCGCGCACCACCTTTTCTCAGCTTTTTCAAAGAGACCCATCATGGCCGTAGCCGTCGAAACCCTCGAAAAACTCGAACGCAAAATCACCCTGACTTTGCCAGTGACCACCATCCAGTCCGAAGTTGACGCGCGCTTGAAAAAGCTGGCCCGCCAAGTCAAGGTCGATGGTTTTCGCCCAGGCAAAGTGCCCATGAACATCATCGCCCAGCGCTATGGCTACAGCGTGCACTACGAGGTCATGAACGACAAAGTAGGCGAGGCGTTCTCCACCGCCGCTAACGAAGCCAAGCTGCGTGTGGCCGGTCAGCCGCGCATTACCGAAAAAGAAGGCGCCGCCGAAGGCGAAGTGAGCTTTGACGCCATTTTTGAAGTGTTTCCTGAAGTCAAAATGGGCGACCTGAGCACCGCTGACGTCGAAAAAGTGACCGCAGAAGTGACCGACGCCGCAATTGACCGCACCGTCGACATTTTGCGCAAGCAGCGCCAAACCTTTGCGCAGCGCTCTGCCGACGCGCAAGTGGCAGCGGGCGACCGCGTGACCGTAGACTTTGTAGGCAAGATTGACGGCGAGCCGTTTGAAGGCGGTAAAGCCGAAGACTTCCCCTTCATCGTTGGCGATGGCCAAATGCTCAAAGAGTTTGACGATGCCGTGCGCGGCATGAAGTCAGGCGAGAGCAAGACCTTCCCACTGCCTTTCCCGGCCGACTACCACGGCAAAGACGTGGCTGGCAAAACCGCAGACTTCCTGGTCACAGTTAAAAAACTCGAAGCCACACATTTGCCAGAAGTGAACGAGGCGTTTGCCAAGTCGCTGGGCATCACAGACAGCAGCGTAGAAGGCCTGCGCGCCGACATCAAGAAAAACCTCGAGCGCGAAGTCAAATTCCGTTTGATGTCCAAAAACAAAAACGCCGTCATGGACGCCCTGGTGTCCAAGGCCGAGCTAGACCTGCCCACCACCAGCGTACAGTCCGAAGTGGACCGCATGATCGAAGGTGCCCGTGCCGATCTGAAGCAGCGCGGCATCAAAGATGCTGACAAAGCACCGATCCCCGACGACGTGTTTCGCCCGCAAGCCGAGCGCCGCGTGCGCCTGGGCTTGGTTGTGGCCGAGCTGGTGCGCAACAACAAGCTGCAAGCCACCGAAGCGCAGATCAAGAGCCATGTGGAAGAGCTGGCCGCCAGCTACGAAAAGCCGGCTGACGTGATGCGCTGGTACTTTAGCGACAACAACCGCATGGCGGAAGTCGAGGCCGTGATCATTGAAAACAACGTGACCGAGTTTGTTTTGTCACAAGCCAAAATCACTGAAAAAGCCATCTCGTTCGACGAGCTGATGGGTCAGCAGTAATTTTTGCGGGCAACAGTGTGGTGCCGTGCGCTACACAAAATTAACACCATAGGGCTTGTATCGTAAGGTACAGGCCCTATTTATTGGTTACAGTAGAACTCTCCAGGAGAATTTGATGAGTCGTTTTGACACCTTTGTAGACAAAACCTTTGAACCCGCCCAAGCCTTGGGTATGGTGCCCATGGTGATTGAGCAGTCGGGCCGCGGCGAACGCGCCTACGACATTTACTCGCGTTTGCTCAAAGAGCGCATCATTTTCATGGTCGGCCCCGTCGAAGACTACATGGCCAACCTGGTGGTGGCGCAATTGCTGTTTTTGGAGAGTGAAAACCCCGACAAAGACGTGTACCTTTACATCAATTCGCCCGGTGGCTCGGTCAGCGCCGGTTTGGCTATTTTTGACACCATGAATTTCATCAAGCCCGACGTGTCCACCCTGTGCACGGGTATGGCCGCCAGCATGGGCGCTTTTCTCTTGGCTGCAGGTGCCAAGGGCAAACGCATTGCCTTGCCCAACGCCAGCGTGATGATTCACCAGCCCTCCGGCGGCGCGCGTGGCCCCGCCAGCGACATTGAAATCTCCGCCCGTGAGATTTTAAAAACCCGTGAACAGCTGAACAAAATTTTGGCCGAGCGTACCGGGCAAACACTGGAGAAAGTTGCGCGTGATGTCGAACGTGACTACTGGCTAAGCGCCAATGAGGCCAAAGAATACGGCGTGGTCGACCAGGTCATTGCCAAGCGCCCCTAACACCCCTTGATGTTTTTCCATCTCACGGCATCTGCCAGGCTTGGCAGATGCCGTTTTTCGTTGTTCAAAAGCGGCCAATCTCCCTTGCGAGCGACTTTGGTTACTTCTTGGCGTTATCATTGGCAAATTAGCGTAACCAGGCACCCATCTCATGGCCGACCGTAAAGGCTCTCCGAGCGAAAAAACACTGTACTGCTCCTTCTGCGGTAAAAGCCAGCACGAGGTGAAAAAGCTCATCGCTGGGCCGTCGGTGTTCATCTGCGACGAATGCATCGACTTATGCAACGACATCATCCGTGATGAGGTCTTGCCCGACGCCGAGCGCGAAGCGCGTGGCGACCTGCCTACGCCGCTGGAAATTAAAAATAATCTGGACGGCTACGTTATTGGGCAAGAGGCTGCCAAGCGCGCCTTGTCCGTGGCGGTGTACAACCACTACAAGCGCCTGCGCTACAAAGACAAAGCCAAAAAGGACGACGTAGAGCTGACCAAAAGCAATATCTTGCTGATTGGCCCCACCGGCTCAGGCAAAACCCTGCTGGCACAAACCATGGCCCGCATGCTCAACGTGCCTTTTGTCATGGCCGACGCTACCACGCTGACCGAAGCTGGCTATGTGGGCGAAGACGTGGAAAACATCATTTCCAAACTCTTGCAAACCTGCAACTACGAAGTCGAGCGCGCACAGCAAGGCATTGTCTACATCGACGAGATCGACAAAATCTCGCGCAAATCAGACAATCCGTCGATTACCCGTGACGTGAGCGGCGAGGGCGTGCAGCAAGCGCTGCTCAAGATCATTGAAGGCACGATGGCCAGCGTGCCACCCCAAGGCGGGCGCAAGCACCCCAACCAAGACTTCTTGCAGATCGACACCACCAATATTTTGTTTATCTGCGGTGGCGCGTTTGCTGGCCTGGAAAAAGTGGTTGAAGCACGCACCGAGGCCTCGGGCATCGGTTTTGGCGCCACGGTCAAAAGTAAAAAACAGCGTAGTTTGTCGCAAAGCTTTAAAGAGATCGAGCCCGAAGACTTGATCAAATATGGCCTGATTCCTGAGCTGATTGGCCGGATGCCCGTGGTGGCCTCGCTGTCTGAGCTGTCGGAAGAGGCGATGGTGCAGATTTTGACCGAGCCCAAGAACGCGCTGGTCAAGCAATACGCCAAACTGCTGGCGATGGAAGGCGCAGAGCTGGAAGTGCGCCCCAGCGCGCTCAAAGCCATTGCCCGCAAGGCGTTGGAGCGCAAAACCGGTGCCCGTGGCCTGCGGTCGATTCTGGAAAACGCGCTGATCGACACCATGTTTGAGTTGCCCAATACCAGTAACGTAGAAAAAGTCGTGGTGGACGAATCCACCATTGACGAGAACAAACCGCCACTGTTGGTGTACCGCGAAACCGCCAAAAAGGCGTAAAGTGATGTGTAAATCGAGGGCTGGGCTTGCAATTGCCCAGTTTAGCCCCGATATTTACCTGAAGTCCATTTAAAACCACCTGAAAGCATCTATGTCAGGCAACACTACATTACCCGCCGAGCCCATTGACCTGCCGCTGCTGCCGCTGCGCGACGTGGTGGTCTTTCCGCACATGGTTATCCCGCTGTTTGTGGGGCGTGCCAAAAGCATCAAAGCGCTCGAATCGGCCATGGAATCCGAGCGGCGCATCATGCTGGTGGCGCAAAAAGCTGCCGCCAAGGATGAGCCTGCGGTAGAAGACATGTTTGAGGTTGGCTGCGTGTCCACCATCTTACAAATGCTCAAGCTGCCTGACGGTACGGTTAAAGTACTGGTCGAGGGCCAGCAGCGCGCCTTGGTCAACAAAATTACCGACGGCGAGGTGCACTTTAGCGCCAACGTGACGCCCATTGCGCCCGAGGTACTGACAGAGCCGCGCACCAACGACATTGAGGCCCTGCGCCGCGCGGTGATTAGCCAGTTTGACCAGTATGTCAAGCTGAATAAAAAGATCCCCCCCGAGATTCTCACCTCCATCTCCAGCATTGACGATGCAGGGCGCTTGGCCGATACCATTGCTGCCCATGTCCCCCTCAAGCTGGAGAACAAGCAAGCGGTGCTTGACCTGTCGGACGTGAAGGCGCGCCTGGAGAATGTGTACGAGCAGATCGAGCGTGAAGTAGACATTCTGAATGTCGATAAAAAAATTCGTGGCCGTGTCAAGCGCCAGATGGAAAAAAACCAGCGCGACTTTTATTTGAACGAGCAAGTTAAAGCCATTCAAAAAGAGCTGGGCGACGGCGAAGAGGGCGCAGACATCGAAGAGCTTGAGAAAAAAATCAAAGCTGCCAAGATGCCTAAAGACGCGCTCAAGCGCGCTGAGGGTGAGCTGAAAAAGCTCAAGCTCATGTCGCCCATGTCGGCCGAGGCCAGCGTGGTGCGCAACTACATTGACGTGCTGATCAATCTGCCATGGTCCAAAAAGACCAAGATTAAACACGACTTGGGCCATGCCGAAGAGGTGCTCAATTCTGACCATTTTGGCTTGGAGAAAGTCAAAGACCGCATTCTGGAATATCTAGCAGTGCAGCAGCGCGTAGACAAAGTCAAGGCGCCCATCCTGTGTTTGGTGGGCCCTCCTGGCGTGGGTAAAACCTCGCTGGGCCAATCCATTGCCAAAGCCACCGGTCGCAAGTATGTGCGCATGGCCCTGGGCGGTATGCGTGATGAAGCCGAGATTCGCGGCCACCGCCGTACCTACATCGGCGCGTTGCCCGGCAAGGTGCTGCAAAGCCTGACCAAGGTGGCTACGCGCAATCCGCTGTTCCTGCTTGACGAAATCGACAAGCTGGGCACCGAGTACCGTGGCGACCCATCGAGCGCCCTGCTGGAGGTGCTGGACCCGGAGCAAAACCATACCTTTAGCGACCACTATGTGGATGTGGATTTTGACCTGAGCGACGTGATGTTTGTCGCTACATCGAACTCCATGAACATTCCGCCCGCGCTGCTGGACCGCATGGAAGTGATTCGCCTCTCAGGCTACACCGAAGACGAAAAAACCAGCATTGCGCTGCGCTACCTGGCGCCCAAGCAGTTGGAGAACAACGGGGTCAAACCCACCGAGCTGGAGATTACCGAAGCCGCCGTGCGCGACATCGTGCGCTACTACACGCGTGAGGCCGGCGTGCGCTCGCTCGAGCGTGAGTTGTCCAAGATTTGCCGCAAGGTGGTCAAGGGTGTGCAGCTTAAAAAGTACACAGCGAAAGTGGTGGTAACTGCCGAGAATTTGAACGACTTTTTGGGTGTGCAAAAGTTCAACTATGGCCGCGCTGAAAAGCAAAACCAGGTAGGCCAGGTCGTTGGTTTGGCTTGGACCGAAGTAGGCGGCGATTTGCTGACCATTGAGGCGGCCTTGATGCCCGGTAAAGGCAATATCACGCGCACCGGCTCGCTGGGCGACGTGATGAAAGAATCTGTTGAAGCCGCCCGCACGGTGGTGCGTTCGCGCGCACGCCGCTTGGGTATCAAAGACGAAGCGTTTGAAAAGAAAGACGTGCACATCCACGTACCAGACGGCGCTACGCCCAAAGACGGGCCCAGCGCTGGCGCGGCCATGACGACAGCTTTTGTGTCGGCACTCACCGGCATTCCCGTGCGCGCTGATGTGGCCATGACGGGTGAAATTACCCTGCGCGGTGAAGTGACAGGTATTGGCGGCTTGAAGGAAAAACTGTTGGCTGCATTGCGCGGCGGTATCAAGACTGTGCTGATCCCGGAAGAGAACGCCAAAGACCTGCAAGACATACCCGAGAACGTGAAAAACGGCTTGGAAATCGTGCCGGTTAAATGGATTGATCAGGTGTTGGCGGTGGCGCTAGAGCGTATGCCTACGCCCTTGCCAGACGACGAGCCTGCAGTGGCAGAAGTGGTCACCGCAGAGAATGTGAAAATCAGCGCAACTCAAACAACAAGTTCGGTGAAGCACTAAAAAGTTCTGGTACAATTCTGTCTTCGACGCGGGAATAGCTCAGTTGGTAGAGCGCAACCTTGCCAAGGTTGAGGTCGAGAGTTCGAGACTCTTTTCCCGCTCCATATTTTTGGAGCCGTATCGATGGTTCCAAACCTGAAAGGGAAGCACATGCTTCCCTTTTTTGTCTTTAGATGAGAAGTTTGTCTGCATACTGGTTGCATTCAAATTTCTGGGTTTTCTGAGGCGCGGTAGCAAAGCGGTTATGCCCCGGATTGCAAATCCGGTTAGCCCAGTTCGACTCTGGGCCGCGCCTCCAAAAATAATGCCTCGCCAGATAACGCTAGCGAGGCATTTTTGTTTAACAATGCGCTATGCGTTGTTACAGCCTGAGTGGTGGAATAGGTAGACACAGCGGACTTAAAATCCGCCGCTTCGTTCATAGCGGGCGTACCGGTTCGATTCCGGTCTCAGGCACCATTTTTCTCTGGCATGCAACTTTCTAGCTTGCACTTGTTTGTAGCCGCACTACACTCTACTTATGTCTACGTATTCCCAGCCCTTTGAAATTCACGTACACGGTGATGTACCCTTGCGTGAGGATGTCACGTTTGCACAGCTTGAAGAGGCGCTCAAGCCCTTGTGGTCCTACGCCGGGGCCAAGTCCATGGCCAAGGGCGCGGTCAGCTCGTACGAAGAAGAGCCTGGCCTGCGTTTGGATGCCAAAGAGCATGTGCTGCACATGTGCTGGACAGTGCCAGCCGACGAAGACATTCGCCAGGCGCTGGAAGAAATGTGCATGGGCTTGAACGAGCTGGCCAGCGCCGGCGCCGCCATCGAGATCAGCATTTACGATGCCGAGTTTGACGAAGACGACGAGGAAGACGAAGAAGCCGAGTCGCGCGATGACTTTTTGATGCTGTTTGTGGGCCCTACACCCGGCGACATCATGCAGGTGCAGCGCGACATGCTGGTGGAAGACGTGATGGCCGTTGTAGAGCGCCACTTTGACCGCTCAGAAATGCAGGGCATAGTGACCGAGGTAGACAAGCTGTTTACCCAGCGTTTTGACAAGCTGGTCAGCTCGCTGCAAGTAGGCCGGCCCCCGCGCGGTTCGGGCGGCGGCCCAGGTGGCCACGGCGGGCGCAAACCGCGCCATTTGCATTAATTTATATGCCAAATAGAGCGGTAGCCCAATAGAATGTAGCACAAGCAGCTATTAAATTTATAGTAATGACTTGCTTGCAGCAGACCGCACCCCTCAGTCACAGCAATCCAGGCACAGCCCCCGGTAGCGGCCATTGCCGCCACTAGGAGACTCCCCATGGCATTGTTCAGCCAAGATGCGCTCAACCCCGGTGTAAAAAAACGCGAGGTATTTGGCTGGGCGATGTATGACTTTGCCAACTCGGGCTACACCACGGTGGTCATTACCGCAGTGTTTGCGGCCTACTTTGTGGGCGGCATTGCCAAAGGGGCTGAGTGGGCTACCTTTGTGTGGACATTGGCGCTGAGCCTCTCCTACGCCATCGTCATGCTGACCATGCCCAGCCTGGGGGCGTATGCCGACATGCGCTCAGCAAAGAAAAAACTGTTGATGGTGTTTACCGCAGGCTGCGTGCTGTCCACCGCCGCGCTGGCCTTGGCCGGGCCAGGCAGTGTGGCGCTGGCTTTTGTGCTGATTGTGGTCTCCAACACCTTTTACAGCTATGGCGAATCGCTTACGGCTTCATTTTTGCCTGAGCTGGCCACGCCCGGCGGCATGGGTAAGGTGAGCGGCTGGCGCTGGAGCTTTGGCTACTTTGGCGGTATGCTGGCGCTGGGCATTTGCCTGGGTTATGTCATTTGGGCGGGTAAACAGGGCATCAAAGCCGACAGTTTTGTACCCGTCACCATGCTGATCACCGCCTTCATCTATGGGGCCGCCGCCTTGGTGACGTTTAAGCTGCTCAAAGAGCGCGCTGTGCCCAACCCCTTGGCTGGCCGCGACAACAGCGTTAAAGCCTCGTTAATGCAGCTGCACGCCACCTACAAGCAGGCCAAGCGCTACCAAGACTTTATATGGCTGCTGCTGTGCGCCGTGTTCTACCAAGGCGGCGTGGCCGTGGTTATCACCTTGGCGGCCATTTACGCGGAGCAGGTGATTGGCTTTGCCCAGCAGGAGACCATGGTGCTGATTTTTGTGCTGAATTTGGCGGCGGCGGCGGGTGCGTTTGCTTTTGGCTACTTCCAAGACAGCTTGGGCCACAAGCTGGCGCTGGGGGCCACTTTGGTCGGCTGGATAGCCACCTGCATCATTGCCGCGCTGACGACGACCAAAGGCGGCTTTTGGTACGCCGCTGCCATTGCGGGCATTTGCATGGGCAGTAGCCAGTCGGCCGGCCGCGCCATGGCGGGCATGCTGTCGCCGCCCAAGCAGTTGGGCGAGTTTTTTGGGCTGTGGACCTTTGCTACGCGCTTGGCCAGCATCATCGGCCCCCTTACCTACGGTGCCATCACCTGGGCTACGGGCGGCAACCAGCGCATTGCCATTGCCTCTACGGCGGTGCTGTTTGTGATTGGATTGGTAGTGTTGCAGCGCGTCAACATGGCGCGCGGGCGGGCTGCGGCGCTACAAGACGCGTAGCGGCTGGCTATTTGCGGGCAGCAGCCACGGCGGGTGGGGTGGCCGCCTGCATGGACACCGGCCCGTAGTAGGCGCGGGCCTGGCTGCGGGTGTTGTCGGTATCGGTCATCAAGGCCATGCCTACCAAGGCGCCGGGTGCCTCGCCAAAGGCGCGTTCAAAGTCGGCTTGGATATTGCGTTCGTAGTCCAGCCACTGGTTGAGGTTTTTAGCACCTGACTCGACCACGATTTTGCGAATGCGGTCGGTGCGGGGGTTGATGATCACACTGCCCGGTGCGCGCTTGTTGCACCACACGTACATCAGCGTGGCGTAGGGCAGCTCTTCACCCGTCAGCACCAGGCTCAGCTCGGACAGCATGGCGTTTTTGGCTGACCAGCTGGCACGGTTGCCTTCAAAGGTTAAAACGATCCGCACGGGCGAGTCGTCGCCCTCACGCTGCGCCATGTCGGCCGCTTCAATCAGCTGCGGTACCTTCCATGAAAAGCGCACCTGGCTCAACTCCGCCGCCGGGATGCGTACCTGCTGGCGCAGGAAGCTGGCCGAGGCATCGGCCACGGCCAGCACGGCGTCGCGCCCATCCATGTTGACCTTGCTAAATTCGGTAGGTTTTTTGCTTGGCAGGTTAAACGTGTGCCAGCTTTGTCCGTGAGCCCATTCCAACGTGTGGTCGGGCGTTTTGGCCTGCGGCGCGGGGTTGGTGTCGGCACTGCTCTTGCTGGTGTTGGCGCACCCTGTAGCTAGCGCAGCCAGCACCAAACAGCACCAAAATGCCGTGCGAAAAATGGAAAGATGTAACGTCATCAAAAGGGTTGCGCGGGGTGAAACTGTTACGCAGTGTACGTTTGGTGAGCAAGAGTCACAAGTGCGACTTACCCTAGGGGCAAAGCAATCATTTTTACTACGCCCGGCGGGGCCATGCTTCGCCGCCGAGCTGGCGGGTCTTTACTGGCGGGCTTCCGCTGGCGGGCCGTCAGTGCGGCAAGCGTGGGTAGTCGGTATAGCCCTTGGCGCCGCCGCCATAAAACGTGGGCCGGTCGCCCGGGTTTAACGGGGCGCCGCGGCGCAGGCGCTCCACCAAATCGGGGTTGGCAATGAAGGGTCGGCCAAAGGCGACCAGGTCAGCACCTTGCGCCACGGCCTCCTCCGCCAGGGGCTTGTCCAGGCCGTTGTTGACCATCCACGCACCTTGGCCGCCTGCCTGCCGGTAGGCGGCTTTCAGGGCTGGGTAGTCAAAGGGGCGGTCGGGCAGGTCGCGGGCGCCACCGGTGGCGCCTTCGATGATGTGGATATAGGCCAGGTTCAGGCTGGCCAGCTGGCGCACCACGTATTCAAACAGGGGCTGCGGGTCGGCGTCAAACGCATCATTGGCCGTGGTGACCGGTGACAGGCGAATGGCGGTGCGGCCCCCGCCAATGGCGCTGGTGATGGCGCGCACCACTTCCAGCAGCAGGCGGGCGCGGTTTTCCATACTGCCGCCGTAGTCGTCATCGCGGTGGTTCGAGCCGCTTTTCAAAAACTGGTCCAGGAGGTAGCCGTTGGCCCCGTGGATCTCTACGCCGTCAAACCCACAGGTGTCTACCGCGTTGCGGGCGGCGGCGGCATAGGTGTGCACAATGCCGGGCAGCTCGTCAGCGCGCAGGGCGCGCGGGGCGGAGGTTTCTACAAACCCAGGCACACCGTCTTTGATGAGCACGGTTTTGGTTTTAGCCGTAATGGCCGATGGCGCCACCGGCTGGCCACCGCCGGGCTGCAGGTCGACATGCGAGACGCGGCCCACGTGCCACAGCTGCACCACGATCTTGCCGCCCGCCTGGTGCACGGCCTGGGTAATGTGCTTCCAGCCATCCAGCTGGTCGGTGCCGTACAGGCCAGGCACGTCGGAGTAGCCTTGGCCCTGCTGGCTGATGGCGGTGGCCTCGGTAATCAGCAGGCCCGCGCTGGCGCGCTGCGTGTAGTACTCAGCCATCAGCGGTGTGGGCACCGCGCCGGGCGCGCGGTTGCGCGTTAGCGGCGCCATGACGATGCGGTTGGCCAGCTTGAGGTTACCGGCTTGGACGGGGTCGAACAGGGTGGGGGAGGGGTGGGTCATATAAAAAGAGCGTTAGCGCAAATTGGGGTGACGTTGGGCAACAGAATCAAGCTGCGTGGTGCGGCGGCATGTCAAAGCAAAGCGGTATTTGCTATTAATTAAATAGCTTATTGTGCTTTTCTCTATTGGGCTTGAGGCTATTTAAGCATGCAAAATAGCGGAATGTCGTGATCTACGGCCAATGCCCCTAGTTGACCGCAAGTGCGGCTGGCAAAGAAGGCAGCCAGGGTGTGCTGCGTTGGTGGTTGCAGCATGGTGGCGAAGTCCGTTTGCAGCATGCCAGCCGCCAGGCACAGCGCCGCTGCAAAGTGCGGCTCTAGCGCGGCCACGGCCACGCGGCCATCCAGGCACGCATACACGCGGTAGCCCGCATGCGCGCCGCCCACAGCGCCTGCGGGCAGCGTGAGGCCCCACGTGCGTGGCAGGGCCAGGTAAGCCGCGGCGTCTGACAGCGCAACTTCTTGGTACGTGCTGTGGCCTTGGGTTTTTTGCACCAACACCGCCTGCAAAACTGCCTCACTCGCCGCCAGCGAGCCAGCCATGTCGGCGTACAGGGTAGCGGGCAGGTCCGTGCCGGTGATCAGGCCGTTTTCAGCCAGATAAGTCAGGTCATGGCCCGGCTCCTCAGCGCGCGCGCCGGGGCTGCCCACAATGCACACCATGCTGAGCCGCGGGTAGGCCGGGTGCAAGCTGCCCCAGTCCAGCGCCAGCTTGCGCAGCGCCGAGGGGCGAAACGAGGTCAGCAGCACGTCGACTTTGGCCAACTCGGCGCGCAGCGCGGCTTGGCCAGCCGGGGCCTTCAAATCCAGCGTCAGCGTGTCCACGCCCGCATGCAGTTGGGCGTACGCCGCCGGGTTGTACTGGCCCATCGGGTCGCCCGCGGGGCTGTTCACCTTGGTGCACTCGGCACCCATGGCTTTTAATCGCATCAGAGCTGCGGGGCCGGGCAGGTTAAGCGCCAGGCTGACGATGCGGGTGCCTTGGAGGGGCTGGGGTTTGGGTGAGGTGGGTTGCATCTGTGCATTCTATGAAACTGTAGCCTTGACATGTTGGGGTCGGGCACAGGCCAAATAGTTAGTCCCGGGGCGTGCATGCGATGTCACGGTCAAAGTCCCCGGTCCATGAGCGCACGCGAATAAGAGTGGCATAAGGATACTCATCGGTGTCGTCGGGGAGACTCTCTCCATCGAGCAATAATGAGCCGCACCACTGACCGTCTCGCCAATAGGACACGATGGCATAAACGCCAGAGGTGATCTTTTTTATCAAGGTCTGCGCGTCTTGGGCTGTGCAGTCGCAGAACTCACTAAAGTGCGCATGGTAGGAATCGAACGAGACCGTTACTTCACCTCCGAATGTGTCGATACTCAGTGGATAAGTGACGTTATGAGATGGCGGTTCGATTGATACGACAAATGCGCGCTCTCCATTCGACTCTTCGACAGCAGCAAAAGGCATCCACTCCGGAAACGCGGAGCCTACGGCTTGGGCTACCCCGCGATCAAAGTCATCCAGCGTGGTGAGTATGCCGGGCACTAAGGTTGAAGTTGTGGGCGGCGCTGCCGTCCCACACAATTGACTAGTCATAGTTGCGTTTGAACGGCATATACGACGAACTCATCACCGTCTAAGTCAATCGACTTTCGCCAGAGATGCTTTTTGTTTGGTATTTCCACGAATTCACCGCGATACGCTTTGTGTGCCAGTTCCTTTTTCAACGAAGGCGTCAGGCCTGGGAGAGCATTCGGCGGCAGATCGGCCCAGGCCGCAACGAACCCTTTGAAGTTGCTGTAGCTGGCTTGAGACGCGTAAGTTGTTCCTTTGAACGCTGCGATATAGGTGTAGAGCGGCATAGGGGTTTAAAAAATGGTGTTTGTCTGCCGAGAGATCAAGCTAAAAAAAACCAAGAGCGCCTCCTGCGATAGACAAACCTTGTTGGACTAAACCACCGAAGGTAGTTGCGATAAGTGGGATGAAATCTTAAGCCCACTACCTTAAGCAAATTATGACCTGCATTTGCCATTCAAACTATGAAAAACTGTTGAATTAGGAGTTAAACGGTCAGCCAGCCCAATAGAATTGGGCGCAAGCAGCTACTTTTTCGATAGTAAAAATTCGCATGAAAATCGAGACATAGTTGCACGAAACTGTGCGCTACACAGGCCAGCAGGCGGTGATTGAGCGTGGTTCGGATGCAAAAACTGTAGAAAGGCGCGGCGAGGTCTGGTGATGACTACAAAACCTGGGCGCGTGATTTCGTAAGTTTTTGACAGCCGAACTTCCTCAAGCGCCGCAATGTACAAAAGCTAGGAGCGCAATCCCCAAGAAGCGAACCGCAGCGTACAAAAGCTACCCCCGCAACCCCACATAATTTTCCGCCAACATCGTCTGCGCTGCCTCCGAGCTCATCAGATACGACAGCTCGGCCTCCTGAATTTTTTGCCCAAAGCCCGCGCTGTCGGGGAAGCGGTGCATTAGCGTGGTGAGCCACCAGCTAAAGCGTTCTACGCGCCATACTTTACTGAGCGCGCGGGCAGAGTAGCCGTTGATACCCGCCTCAGATTTTTCGGTATAAAAGTCGGTAAACGCCTCGTACAACATCTTCACATCGCTGGCAGCCAAGTTAAGCCCCTTGGCCCCCGTAGGCGGCACGATGTGCGCGGCGTCACCGGCTAAAAACAAACGGCCAAAGCGCATGGGCTCGGCTACAAAGCTGCGCAGTGGGGCAATGCTTTTCTCAATGCTGGGGCCGGTGATGATGCGCGATGCCGTGTCTTCGTCCAGGCGCAGTTTCAGCTCGTTCCAAAAGCGCTCGTCGCTCCAGTCGTCTACCTTGTCGGTCATGGGGCACTGCACGTAGTAACGGCTGCGCGTCATGCTGCGCATGCTGCACAGCGAGAAGCCGCGCTCGCTGTTGCCGTAGATGATGGCGTGCGGTGAGACGGGCGGCACGTCGGCCAGCACGCCCAGCCAGCCGAAGGGGTAGTCTTTGTGAAACTCGGTAATGCTGCCTGCGGGCACGCTGGCGCGGCTGATGCCGTGAAAGCCATCACACCCGGCGATAAAGTCGCACTGCACTTCGTGCTGTACGCCGCCCTTCATGTACCGCACTACCGGGGTTGCCGAGTCAAACTGGTGCAGGCTCACGTCTTTGGCCTCGTACACGGTGGTGCGGCCAATGCTGGCGCGGTGCTGCATCAAATCGCTGGTGACCTCGGTTTGACCATAGGCAGTGACGGCCTTGCCGCCGGTGCGGCTGGACAGCTCTATGGCGTGGCGCTGGCCGTTAAAAACCAGCTCAATATGGTTGTGCACATGGCCGTGCGTTTGCACGCCCAAGCCTACGCCTGCGTAGTGCAGGGCGTCCACGGTGGTTTGCTCCAAGATGCCTGCGCGGATGCGGCCCAGCACATAGTCGCCACTTTGGCGTTCAACAATCAGGTTGTCAATACCGGCCTTGTGCAGCAGCGCGCCCAGTAGCAGGCCCGCGGGGCCCGCGCCAACGATACAAACCTGGGTGCGTGTACTTTGGCTCATACACTACCCCCGATGTGAAATTTCTATCACCAGGCTGCGCGCGGCCAGCTCGTCGATCAGGCGCTGGGCGGCGGCCCGGTTGATGGTGTCCAGGTTGGCGTCCCATTCGTCCAGCAGGTAAACCTGCGCCTGGGTTTGACGCACGATCTCGGTGAGGGACTGCAGCTGCCGCTCGCCAGACGAAAACCCCGTGCTGTGGGCAGCCGCGGGGGTGTCCTCCAGGTCTGCATCCTCTGCCGCATCAGACGCGTCGTCGCTGGCATCTTCTTTGGCGGCAACTTCAGCGGCCGAAAACTCAAACGCCAGTTTGGTGCTGGTAGGCCAGTAGTAAGCGCTGCTGCCAAAGCGGTGCTTGAGCGCGGCCAGCAGGGTAGATTTACCCGCGCCGTTACCGCCGCGCACCTGCACCACGCCGCGCTGCAATTGGGGCAGCATGGCGCAGGCGGCTTCAAAGCTGGCCAGGGCCAGGGCCGTGGCAGCGACTTGCGAGCCCGGCGGTGTGTAGGACAGCTGCAAGTCCTGCATTTTGATGCGCGACTCAAACTGCGCGTCGGCCTGCGCGTGCATGGCGTTGCACGCTCCATTCATGCGCGTCCAGATGGCCAGCAAGTCGTTCCAGCCCGCGGCCAGGCCATGCACGCTGTAAGACAGCTCAATTTGCCGCGGCAGGGTGGCGGCCAGGGCGATCAGCAGCGCGGGGTTCTGCAATTCGTTTGCCGCCACGTGCGCCAGGTAGGCAAAAATCACCACCAGCGAGAATATGCCGCCCACCGCCGCTACGCCCTCTTTGGCCAAGATGGCGCGTATTTGGGCACCCAGCGCGTCACGCAGGCGCTGCTTGAACCCTGCGTGCCAGACGCGGAAGTTGTAGCGGTTGCCGCTGGTGATGTTGTCCCAGGCGGTGTAGGTGCGTGCGGTCATGCTGTTGGTGGCGCGCTGGTTCTCGGCATAGGTGTCGGCCACCCACTTGCGCACGCCGTATTGCAGCGCCAGCAGCGCCAAAAACACCAAGCCGTAGACCACCGGCAGGCCGGCATCAATGGCTACGCCGAGCACGATGGTGTTGAAAATCAGGCTAAAAAACAGCTTTAAATCGGCTTCCAGCTCATACACCAGCTCAAAAAAGATGTGGAAGGCTTCATTGGTCAAAAATGGCTCGACCTTCTCGCGCTGGGTGGTGTCGCCAAACAAACGGGCGTCAGCGCGGTTTTCGCGGGCGAAGCGCAGCATATAGCGGCCAAAGGCACCAAAACCGGCCCGCTCGGCATATACCCAGCTGATGGCGCCCACTACGTAAGAGGTGGACTGGGCCAGCACAATCCAGCCAAAATCGGCTATCAAGAAGTCTTCGTTGGCCAGGTCTTGCCCGGCTTTGATAACTAGCCAGGTGGTGAGGGCAGCCAAGGCGGCCTCCACCATCAGCAAACACAACATGCCGTAGAACGGGGCGCACAGCAAAAAACCCACGAATTGGCGGTTGCTGAAGACTTTGGCGGCGCTGGGCGCCTGGGGGGAGGTGGGGGTGGCAGACATAGCAAACGGGTCAGATTGCCCCAACTGTAACGCCCAGATGTGGTTTTTTTGTATCAGTAGAAGCAATTGTCAACCGATTTTGGGTTTTTAACGTTGTAGGTAGGCAGCAGCGTCGTCAACTTATTGGTTACACTGGAGCACTTGCTGAAAAGCAGGTTTTTATTCCCTCTAATCTAAGGACATCATCATGGCTAAGAAAATGGCAAAAAAGCGCGGCAAAAAGGCCCCAGCTAAAAAGTAATTAGCCTCGGCTAGTAACGGAAAAATACCCGCGCAAGCGGGTATTTTTTTGCCTATTTTTCCTGTTGGTGGCGTTACAGGCATGCGCAGAAGGTAAAAAATCTTACACACCCAGGTGGCGTGCCAGAAGCTCGGGCTGGGCCTGCAGCTGGGCCGAGCTGCCGGCAAACACCACCTCGCCCTTCACCAAAATCACGTTGCGATCGGTAATTTGGGTCACGTGCTTGTAATTTTTGTCAACAATGATGCTGCTGATGCCAGTGTGTTTAATTGTGTCGCAAATCCGCCAGATTTCTTTGGCAATCAAGGGCGCCAGGCCTTCGGTGGCTTCGTCCAAGATCAATACGTCGGGGTTGGTCATCAGGGCGCGCCCAATGGTCAGCATTTGCTGCTCGCCGCCTGAGAGCTGCTGGCCGCCGTGGCCCAGGCGCTCTTTCAGCCGCGGGAAGGTCTCCAGTACCCGCTCATAGGTCCAGTCTTTGTTGCCGCGCTGACCAGCGCGTGCCGCCATGACGAGATTCTCTTTGACGCTGAGGTTGCCAAAAATGCCGCGCCCCTCGGGCACGTAGGCAATGCCCAGCAGGGCTACTTCATAGGCCGAGCGCCCGGTCATCTCCTGGCCGACAATATGCACACTGCCGCTGCGCGGCTTGACCAAGCCCATGATGGACTTGAGCAGGGTGGACTTGCCCATGCCATTGCGCCCCATCAGGCCGATCGTCTCGCCCGGGCCCACCGAGAAGTCAATGCCGCGAAGAATGTGGCTGGCCCCGTAGTAGCACTGCAGGCCCTGGACGTGGATCAGCGGTGCGCTCATGCGTGCTCCTCGCCCAAGTAGGCGGCTTGTACATCGGCGTTGTTGCGTATGTCAACGGGCAGGCCGCTGGCGATCATGGTGCCGTTGACCATCACGGTCAGCTGGTCGGCCAGTGCAAACACGGCATCCATGTCGTGCTCTACCAAAAGAATGGCGTGGTCTTTTTTAAGGGTGTGCAGCAGGGCAATCATCTTTTCGGCCTCGGCTGTGCCCATGCCTGCCAAGGGTTCGTCCAGCAGCAGCACCTGCGGCTGGGTGGCCAGGGCCATGGCAATCTCTAGCTGGCGCTGCTCGCCGTGCGACAGCGCCGCCGACAATGCCTGCGCTTTGTTTTGCAGGCCAGATTGCTCGATAGCCCTTTGGGTAATAGCACGAGATGCTATGAAATGTGAAGCGTTGGTCAGCCAGCGTGCAGCATGCTGCGCCCGCGACTGGGCCGCCAGGTGTACGTTGTCCCAAACCGAAAGGGGCAGAAAAATATTGGTTTTTTGGTAGCTGCGGCCCAAGCCCGCGCGTGATATTTTCTCGGGCGTTGCGCCGGTAACGTCTTTGCCGTTGAGGTGCACCGTGCCTGAGGTGGGCACAACGTCGCCCGACAGCAGGTGGGTTAAGGTAGATTTGCCCGCGCCGTTTGGGCCAATGACCGCGTGAATGCGGTTGCGCTGCAGGCTGATGGAAATATCGTCCACCGCGGCCAGCCCGCCAAAGCGTTTGGTGAGGTTTTTTGCGACGAGCAGGGCTTCAGTCATGGCCATCTTCCACTGGCTTGGTGTTTGGTTTGCTGCCCAGCTTTTCAACCAAGCCCAGCAAGCCGCGCGGTGCAAAAACCACCACCAGCACGATGAAGCTGCCCATCCACAACTGCCAGTGCTTGCCTAGCTGCACGCTACCCACAGCGGGTAAATCTTTAAACACATGGAGCAGCATTTCAAACGCAAACGCGCCCACGATGGCCCCTGCAAAGTTACCCATACCGCCCAAGATCACCATCATGATGGCGTGGGCACTGTTATGAAAGCCCATCAGCTCGGGGTTGATGTAGCCACTTTGCACGCCCCACAGATAGCCCGCCACACCCGCCAGCGCGCCCGCCAGCGTGAAAGCTGCCAGCTTGTAGCCAAAGGTGTTGTAGCCCATGGCGCGCATGCGGTGCTCGTTCATGCGGATGCCGCCCAGCGTGCGGCCAAAGGGGCTGAACAGCACGCGGCGCAAAAAGAAATATACAGCCAGCGTGAGGCCAAACACCAGGTAATACAGGCTGCGTTTGTTGTCAAGGTTCAAAAGCTCCAGGCTGCCCAATGTGACCGAGGGTTTGAGGTTGATGTACAGCCCGTCGGAGCCGCCCAACACCTTGTTGTCAAAGAACAAAAAGAACACCATTTGCGCAAAGGCCATGGTGACCATAATGAAGTAAATACCATGCGTGCGCACCACAAAAAACCCAATCACGAGGGCAGCCAGCGCTGCGGCGCCCACGGCCAGCGGTAGCGTCCACCAGATGCTGGCGGCGCTGTCTGCAGGCGAGACAAAGGCCAGCACGTAGCCCGCCAAGCCAAAGTAGGCCGCATGGCCGAGCGACACCAGGCCCGTCACGCCTTGCAGCACGTCCAGGCTCATGGCAAAAATCGCCATGATCAGCATGCGCGTGACCATGCCAATGTAAAAGTCGCTGCCCACAAAGGGGAACACGGCCAGCGCCACAGCGGCCAGCAGCAGCGTGAACTGCAGGCTGCGCGGCAGGCGCTCCAGGTTGGCGGTGGCCACACTCATACGCAGATCCCGCTCTTGAATAGGTAAAAGTTCAGTGCGAGGCGTGTCATTGCTTAAACAGGCCTTCAGGTTTGAACAGCAGCACCAGCGCCATCAGCACATATACCAGCATGCTGGCTACCTGCGGAAACAACACCTTGCCAAAGGTGTCTACCAAGCCCACCAGCAGCGCGGCAATTAACGCGCCGCGCACTGAGCCTATGCCGCCAATCACCACCACCACAAAGCACATGATCAGCACGCTGCTGCCCATGTTGGGGTAGACCGACGAGATGGGCGAGGCGATCATGCCCGCAATGGCTGCCAGGGCCACGCCGAGGGCAAAAACGATCATCTGGATGAGCTTGACGTTCACCCCCAAAGATTCGGCCATGTCTCGGTTAAACGCGCCTGCGCGAATTTTCATGCCCAGCTTGGTTTTAGAAATTAGCAGGTACAGGCCAATGGCCAGTGCGATGCACAGGCCGCTCATGAACAGGCGGTACACCGGGTAAGACAGGTTTTCCGTCAAGGGAATGGAGGCCGACAACACATCGGGAATTGTTACGCCATGCACGTCGTCACCCCACAGGATGGAGCGGGTTTCTTCAAAAATGTAGATCAGGCCAAAGGTGAGCAGAACTTGGTCCAGGTGGCTGCGCTGGTAAAAGTGGCGAAACAGCACCCGCTCCAGCAACAGACCAAACAGCACCGACAACACGACGCCCAGCACGATAGCCACGGTGAAGCTACCCGTGAGCGTGGCCAGCGACCACGCCAGGTACGCGCCCAGCATGTAAAAGCTGCCATGCGCCAGATTGACCACGCCCATGATGCCGAAGATCAGCGTCAAGCCGGCAGCCAGCATAAACAGCAGAAGGCCGTACTGCACGCTGTTTAACAGCTGAATGAGAAATGTGCCGAAATCCATGGGCTATTTACGCGCCACCAAAAGAAGGCAACCCATGCCTGCGAACAGGCTGCCCGATACCCGGTTAAACACCCGTGCGCGCCCCGCCTGGCGCAGCCACGGTGCAATGCGTGCAGCAAATAGGGTGCATAGGCTGAGGGTGGTGAATTCAAACGCCACAAAGCTGAGCGCGAGGACGGCAAACTGCGGTGCCCATGGCAGCCTGCTATCCACAAACTGCGGAAAGAAGGCGGCAAAAAATAGCAAGGCCTTGGGGTTACTGGCGCCCACCATAACCCCTTGCAGGTACAACTGGCGCTTGGTGACGCCAGCTTGGGCTGAGGCAGCAGGCAAGTCAAAACTGCTTACCGGGCTGCGGAAGGTTTTAACGCCTAAATAGATCAAATAGGCGCCGCCTGCCAGCTTCAAAACCCAAAACGCCGTGTCCGATGCCGCCAGCACCGCGCCCAGGCCCAGTGATGACAACAAAATCATGCCCAGCGCGGCGGTAATGCTACCGCTGGCCGACGCCATGGCTTTGGGTGCACCGTGGGCGATGGCATTGGTCATGCTCATCAACATGGTGGGGCCGGGGGTGAGCACCAAGAGGGCGACAGCGGCCAGGTAAAGCAGGTAGGTAGACAGGGACATGTTTGGTTGACGCAACGGGGCTGTTGGATTGAAAGGGAAAGCTCCATCATCATAGTGGCTCTGGGTATGAACCAAAAGAAAAGGGAGGCTGTTAACCTCCCATTTTTTCAGACCGACAAGGCTATCAGCCCATCTTGCAGCCCGCGCCGCTGTCAGCCAGCGCCTTGGCGGCCACGCCGATGACTTTGTTTTCTTTGTTCTCCACCTGGCGCACATAAATGTCTTGCACCGGGTTGTGTGACTTGCTCATGGTCCAGGCACCGCGTGGGCTGTCGATACGGGCATTTTCCATAGCGGCGTACAGGGCGGCTTTGTTGCCCAAGTCGCCTTTGACGGCGTTGGCACCCTGCACCAGCAGCAGGCCAGTGTCGTAGCCCTGCACGGCGTACACGTCGGGCTGGGCTTTGTAGGCTTTGGCATAGGCCAGGCGGAAGGCCTTGTTGCGCGGGGTGTCCAGCGAGTCGCTGTAGTGCATGGTGGTGATAATGCCGTCGGCAGCGGGGCCTGCGGCGTCCAATACGCCTTCGGTCAAGAAGCCAGAGCCGTAGAGGGGGATTTTGCCTTTCAGGCCCGCTGCAGCGTAGTCTTTGATGAACTTGGCGGCACCGCCGCCCGCAAAGAAGCAAGCTACTGCGTCGGGTTTCAGCGCCGCAATTTCGGTGAGCAGGGCTTGGAATTCGACGTTAGGGAAGGGCAGGCCCAGCTCTTTGATGATGGTGCCGCCCGCAGCGGTATAGCCTTCTTTAAAGCCTTCAAAGGCTTCGTCACCGGCAGCGTACTTCCAGGTGATCCAGACGGTCTTTTTATGGCCTTTGTCCATCATCACCTTGCCCAACGCACGGGTGGGCTGGCTGTTGCTAAAGCTGGTGCGAAACACGTTGGGCGCGCACAACCCGCGGGTGGCGGCGTGTACGCCTGCGTTAGGGATGAGGCTGAGCACACCGCTCTCGCGCGCTACTTTTTGAATGCCCATTTGCACGCCGCTGTGCACCGTGCCTACCAGCACATCGACCTTGTCGCGCTGTACCAGTTTGGTGGCGTTTTCTACGCCTTTGGACGGCTCGGACTCGTCGTCCACTTTAAAAAACTCTACCTCGCGGCCACCCAGCTTGCCGCCTTGCTCGGCCAGCGCCATGTGAAAACCGTTTTCAATGGCCACACCCAGCTGGGCGAAGGTGCCGGTGTAGGGCAGCATCATGCCGACGCGAATTTTGTTGCTCTGCGCGCTGGCCAGCTTGGGCAGCAGCAGGCCGGTGGATGCTGCGCCTACGAGGGCGGCGCTACGGGACAGAACGAGGCGGCGGGTGGTCATGGGGAAACTCCAAGGGTTAAACGTTACACGAACTATAGTGCAGTTTTTAGAAGACACCATTGAGACATACCCTGAACCCCAGGGGCGCATTTAAACGGGTTTGATGATGGAGTTGGCGATCAAGTCGTTGTCAAAAATGGCTTTGCGCTCTTTGAATTTATAGGCGCCGCCCTGTTGCACCATCCGGTCAATATAGCGGCCGACGCTCAGTATTTGCGGCATGCTGTCGCGTTGGGTGCGGATAATCACATAGCTAGATTCTGCCTCGACGGTGTGATTGTCCACCTGCGTGATGCTGGGCGCGCCGCACACATGGCGCTGGTAGTAGGGCGCGTGGTACAGCGTGTTGGACACGGCGTACACGCGGTCACGCAGCATGCCCTGGCTGGTTAAATGCATGACAGACAGCGGCAAACCGGCGTCAAAATTCTCGCGCGACTGCAGCTGGTAGACGCCGTCCTCGGTAAACAGGTCGGGCCAGGTGCTGAGGTCGTTGCTGTCCAGAATCTGCGCATAGTGCCGCTGCAATGCGGTAATGGCTTGGTAGGTAGTGAAATCCATACGCTATATGTTTAGTAGCTGCTTGTGCTGTGCTCTATTGGGCTTAGGGGCTTTTTTATCAGTAAATACGGTTTATAGACCCATTTGGCCGCGCCAGTAGCCGTACATGCCGCGAATCAGGGTTTCCGTCACGTTGTGGTCGGTGTTGTGCACACCGGTGCCGTCCATCTCGCTCACCGCGCGGGCCTGGGTGTTGGCGGCAAAGGCCTGCTGCACAAACTCAATCACCTCGCCGTCGTCGGCGCTTACAAAACCTGCGGGGCCGAACAGGTTGGACTGGCGCAGGCGGCGCTGGGTCATCTCGGGCGTATCGTCTTCAAAGCCAAAATGCGTCCATACAAAGTCAAACTCGCCCACGCCCACTGGCTGAATATGGCGGGTCGACAGCGAGTTGACCTGTTGCTGGATGATGAGGCTGGGGAACAGGGTCATCATCACCACAGTGGGTGTGTTGCCCCCCAGTTTCCACCAGGCCTCGGGTACGACATCCAGCAAGTTGGTGTCGTGCAGTTGCATGTTTTCTTTAAAGCTGGTCACGCCCTGGGTTACCGCGCCCGCGCCGCCCTCGTTACGGCGGCTCACCATGCAGGCGTGCCGGTGTTTGGCGTCCATCACCATCTGGCTTTTCTGGTCAGCGCGCCACAGGCCAAAGGTAACAAACCAAGTGTGCAGCAGGCCGGGGTGGTAGGGGTCTTTGATGTTCTCTTGCATCAGCTTCCAGTTGGCGGGAATGCGCTGGCGGTTGATGCCCAAAAGCTTGAGCGGCTTGTGAAACACGCGGTCAAAGTAAGGCAGTACGTCGGGGCCCAGGTAGTCTTCAAAGCTTTCTACCTCGTGGTCAAACGACGCAAACACCACGCCGCCGCGCCGCGCTACTTTCAGCTTGGTCAGGCCGTGGTCGCATAGCTGAAAGTCAGCGTCCATGCCGCCTTGCGTGGTTTTGCTGCCGTCGCTTTGCACACTCTCCACGCCGTTCTTGAAGGTCAGGCCCACCAAGTCGCCGTTGAGCTTGTACGTCCACTGGTGGTAGGGGCAGACAAAGCTGCGCGCGTTGCCAGTGCGCTCGCGTACAAAGGCCACGCCGCGATGGGCGCAGCGGTTTTCTATGACGTGGATAGAGTCTGGCTGCCCCGGCCTGCCGCGCTCGCGCACCATCACCACGCTGCGCTCGCCAATCTGCGTGCGTTTGTAGTCACCGGCTTTGGGTATCTCGCACTCCAGGCCCACGTAGCACCAGTGGCCTTTATAAAAAAGTTGCGCCATCTCGCGCTGGTACACCTGTGCGTCGGTGTACACCCAGCCGGGCGCGCGGCTGGTGGGCGCGTCGCCCCAGGTGGGTTCTTGCGGTTGGGCTAGATGGATGGGGATGGTGGCGTTCATGGTGCGGGCATCTTAGAGCATCTTTGTTTTTGCTGCTTGG
>JAYUHM010000185.1:0-27815 GCA_043766985.1 Polaromonas sp. | reverse complement strand
GCCTGGAGATCCCTTTGGTGATGCGGATCCTGAAGCGCAGTGTGGCGCTGCGCGACCTGGTGTCCCAGGTGCTGACATTCGACTACCTGGGCGCGCTGGCGGTCTCGGTCGCCTTCCCGCTGGTGCTGGTGCCTCAGCTGGGGCTGATCCGCACCGGTGTGCTGTTCGGCTTGATGAACGCGGCGGTGGCCCTGTGGGCGCTGTGGCTGTTTCGCCATGAACTGCGCGCACTGAAAAGCCACGTGATAGCGGCATTGGCCACGCTGTGTTTGTTAGGCGGCGCATTTGCCGGGGCCGACCGCATAACCAGTTTGGCCGAAGACAAGTTTTACCAAGACCCGATCGTGTTCAGCGAGAACTCGCCCTACCAACGCATCGTCGTCACCCATGGGCGCGCCGGGCACCGCCTGTTTCTCAACGGCAATTTGCAGTTTGCGCAACGTGACGAGTACCGTTACCACGAGGCCCTGGTACACCCGGTGATGGCAGCGCACGGGGCAGCCAAAAAGGTGGCGGTGCTGGGCGGCGGCGACGGTATGGCCGTGCGCGAGATTTTGAAGTACCCCGGTGTGCAGGCCATCACCCTGGTGGAGCTGGACCCGAACATGACGCGCCTGTTTACGCACAATGCTACGCTGGCTGCGCTCAACAGCCACGCGCTGGCCTCGCCCAAAGTCACCATCATCAACACCGATGCCTTCAAGTTTTTAGAAACTGCGCAAGACATGTTTGACGTCATCATTGTGGACTTTCCTGACCCGAGCAACTTCAGCATTGGCAAGCTCTACACCACCAGCTTTTACGCGCTGCTAGACCAACGTTTGAGTGCCAGTGGCTATGCCGTTGTGCAAACCACCTCCCCCTTGGTGGCACGCAAAAGCTTTTGGACGGTGGCACGCACCATCGAAGAAGTGGGGTTGAGCGCCAAGCCGTACCACGCCCATGTGCCCAGCTTTGGTGAATGGGGCTTTATCGTCGCCAGCCGCAGGCCCTACCGTTTGCCCAGCGCATTGCCCGAGGGGATGAAGTTCCTCAACCTGCAAAGCCTGCCCCTGCTGTTTGACTTCCCCCAAGACATGGCCCGCGTGGACACGCAGCCCAACCGCCTGAGCAACCAGGTGCTGGTGACCACGTTTGAAGAAGAATGGGGCAAGGTGCTGCATTGAGCCCGTTTGAACGCTCCCGGCGCAGCGCGCTGGCCTTCGCGGCCTTGGCACCGCTGGCGCTTGCGGGCTGCCAGCCCACGCGCGAAATTACCGGCGGCTTTACAGGCACCTCGCCCGAGCGCGGCCACCGGTTGCGCGAACCCCTGGGCCGGCACACCGCCAGCATGACACGCCAGGTGCACACGCTCATAGCGGGCGCTGGTGTGGCAGGCCTGTCTGCGGCCCGCGCGCTGCGGCTGCGAGGCATTGACGATTTTGCCTTGCTGGAGTTGGAAGACAGCGCCGGTGGCAACGCCCGCGCCGGCAGCATGGCGGGTATGCGCCACCCACTGGGCGCGCATTACCTGCCCCTGCCCAGCGATGCAGCCCCCGAGGCGCAAGATTTTTTGGAAGAACTGGGCCTGCGCCAGCGCGTGGCGGGCCGCTGGCAATACGATGAGCGCCACTTGTGCCACAGCCCGCAAGAGCGCCTGTTTTTTAACGGCGGCTGGCAAGAAGGCTTGTTACCCACCGCTGGCGTAAGCCAAAATACGCTGGCACAGTACGCCAAGTTTTCTGCCTTGGTGGAGCGCTGGCGCAGCACCGGTGGTTTTCAAATACCACTGCCTAATACGCTGGCAGCCCAACAGAGAAAAGCACAACTGGCTATTGTTTTCGTAGCATACCTCGATGGCCAGGGCCTGGATGACCCGCTCCTGCGCTGGTACTTGGACTACTGCTGCCGCGACGACTATGGCGCCGGTATTGACGAAGTGAGCGCCTGGGCAGGCATCCATTACTTTGCGGCGCGGCACGGCTTTGCCCCGCCGGGCAACGCCGCACTGGAACGCGGCGGCGCGGAGCAAGGCAGGCAACGAGACGGCGTGCTGACCTGGCCAGAGGGCAACGCTTTTCTCACACAGGCTTTGGCAAAACCCTTGGGTGACCGTGTGCATACCGGCCGCGTGGTGCTGCGCATTGCAGAGGGTAAATCAGGCGTCACGGTAGACGCGCTCAACACCCACACCCACGCTGTAGAGCGCTGGCAGGCCCAGCGCTGCATTGTGGCCTTGCCGGTTTTTGTTGCCAGCCGCATAGTAGAAAATGCACCCGACTTTTTGCGGCACGCCGCGCAACGCACCAGCTACTCCAGTTGGCTGGTGGCCAATGTGCATATCAACGCCGCCTTGTTGGACACGGGTGGTGACAAGGGGGGCGCGCCAGCCTCGTGGGACAACGTCATCTACAACCCCGCAGGCCTTGGCTCGCCAGCGACCGGTGGGCTGGGCTATGTGGACGCCATGCACCAAAGCACCCGCACGGCACCCGGCCCCAGCGTGCTGACCTACTACCGCGCGCTAGGCACAGGCGCTGCGGCGCGGCGCAGCGTGCTGGCCAAGTCGTGGGCACAGCACAAAGAAGAAACACTGGCCGAGCTGGCCGTGGCGCACCCGGATATTTTTCAACGCGCGGTGCAAGTCAACGTCACCCGTTACGGCCACGCGATGGCCGTGCCTACCGTTCAGTTTACCCAACAGATCAGCAACCAGCCCAATGAAATAAAGCACAACACGCTACAACAACAGGAGCGCCTGCGCATCCATTATGCACCGCGATGGACTCCCCGCACCCAGCGCCTGGCTTTCGCCCACAGCGACTGGTCGGGTTACTCGGTGTTTGAGGAAGCCTTTACGCGCGGCTTGCATGCCGCGCTGGGCTAGCGGGTATCTGCGCCTGGGCTTACCAGCGCGTTTTCATGCGCGCGTAGGTGTATTCTCCCAAGGTGCGCTGTGCTGCCGGGGTGAAATACCGGTCGTCGGCAAATACATAGGTGCCATAGTCAGCCACTACGGTGGATTGCGTGCAGGTGGTAGCGTCCGGCGTGGAGCATGCCGCCGCCACGGAGTTGGTGTAGCCGTACGAACCGGGTTGGTTGATGATCTGGTTGAAGCGAAGCGCTGCATCGATGTACAACACGTTTGTGCCCAGGTTGACCATATCTACCAGCAGGGCTTCGTTGTACTTCAAGCTAGCCGTTTCGAGCAAACTGCTCAGTCCTTGCGCCGCGGCAAAAGGCGATTTGCCCAAGTTATACGCACCCACCACCACCACATGGGTGCCGCCAGCGGCCACCAAGCGGCGCGCCACTGCAGCCAAAGCCTTGCCAGCCTCTGCGGCATTCGCCAGCAGCTGCGCATCGGTGATGGTTCCGGCTTTGTAATCGGTGGCCTGCGCCACCAAATCGGTGACCCCAGCGTTAAGCAGCACGATATCGTCTTTGCTCAGCGCATTGGCCGCCAAAAATGCGTCTGCCTGCTCACTCATGGTCAATGTAGCGTCCGGCTTGACAGCCACGCGTGCATTACCGCGCGCCCAGCCCAGGCCACCGCTGCTCTGGGCGCTGATGCCCAAGCCATAACTGGCTGCCACCTGCTGCACCCAGACGTTGGCGGTGCCGTCGTTCACGGTGTAACGCACACCACTGACCTGGCCGAGATCACTCATGCCGTCGCCTATAACCACCATGCGAGCGGGCACCAAGGGAGAGTACACGGTACCTGCGCCACCACAACCGGCTATCCATGCGCTGGCCGCTAGGGCGGCGGCTACCACGGCGATGCGCCGCACGCTTGACTGCACAACTTTCAATTTCATTCATTTCTCCACAAAACGCTACGCCCTTGGCCCGCAAGTGCGGGGGCAAGGGCTTATCTTAACTGGCCCAGGTCAACGCGCTGTAAACCATGGGGTAACAAACCTGTCGCCCACCCCGTTTGTGCCAAGGTCTTAGCTGGCGGCGGCGCGCTGCAGGCGGTCTCGCACGCCATCCCAGTCGCTGCCGTCCGGCGGGGTTTCCACCCAAATCAGCTTAACGCCTTGGGCGTCAAACCCGCGCAGCACGGCAAACAGCTGCTGCGCCGTGGCGGCCGCGTCGTCGGGCATTCGCCTTCGAATGATGTGGCTGGATTTGGATGCCAGAATGGCGCGCGCATACACCGCGATGTTCGCCGCGCTATCGCCCAGCAAATCCAGCGCCGTTTGCAGCGCCGTGGCATCCATCAAACGCAGCTTGGCACGGGGCGCATAGTGCGATGCCAAGGTGCCTGAGGCTTTGGGGGCGGTTTGCAGGCCATTGTTTACAGCAATATTGCGATTTAGCCCAATAGAATGCAGCACGATAAGCTCTTCATTCGATAGCAATTTGCAACCCATCGCTGCTTCGATATGCTGCGCCGTCAGCACCCCGGGGCGTAGCAACACGGGCGCGCCACGGGTGCAGTCAACGATGGTGGACTCGATGCCTACGCTGCACGCGCCGCCGTCCAGCACGGGTATGTCGCCAGCAAACTCATCGCGCACATGTTGGGCCGTGGTAGGGCTGACTTTGCCAAACTTGTTGGCGCTGGGCGCGGCCAGGCCCCCTACGCCGCGCTGGGCGCAGGCGCGCAGCAGCTCCAGGGCCAGCGGGTGCGCGGGGCAGCGCAGGCCTATAGAGGCTTGCCCGCCCGCACTGGCAGCGGCCACGCCCTCCCTGCGGGGCAAGATCACCGTCAGCGGCCCGGGCCAGAAGGCGGCGATCAGCTTGCTGGCAAACTCGGGCACGCTGGCGGCAAAGGCATGTACGGCTGCCGCGTTGGCCACATGCACGATCAGCGGGTGGTCGGCCGGGCGGCCTTTGGCGGCAAATATGCGCGCCACAGCCGCGTCGCTGCTGGCGTCGGCCCCCAGGCCATACACCGTCTCGGTAGGGAAAGCCACCAACCCACCGGCCTGGATGATGTCGGCTGCGTGGGCGACTGAAAGCGTCTGGGTGGTCATGCCGCGTTAGGCAAACGGCAGGCCCAGCACGGCGGCCGCCTGCTGCGCCACCGTACGCGCCTGCGCGGCGGTGGCCGCCGTGATGGTCAGGTGCCCCATTTTGCGGCCCGGTCGTGCATCGAGCTTGCCGTACAGGTGCAAATGCGCGCCCGGCAAGGCCAACACGGCCGCCCAGTCGGGCTTTTTGGCTACCTTGTCGGGGCCAAACCACACGTCACCCAGCAGGTTGAGCATGATGCTGGCCGAGTGCTGGCGCGGCGCGGGCAGGGGCAGGCCGCACAGGGTGCGCACCTGCAGGTCAAACTGGCTCAGGTCGCAGCCGTCCATGCTCCAGTGGCCGCTGTTGTGCGGGCGCGGGGCCATCTCGTTGATCGCCAACGGGCTGGTGGCGCTGAGCTGGCCATGGGCGTCCCTCAGAACAAAAAATTCAACGCACAGCACACCCACGTACTCCAGTGCGTCCGCTATTGATTTGGTAGCTTCTTGTGCTATATTTATAAGGGCTGGAGGCAAGTTACCTTCATAAACCTCGCTCACCGCCAAGATGCCGTCCACATGCGTATTGCGCGCCACGGGCAGGGTGACCATCTGCCCGTCCGCACCGCGGGCCAGCACCACCGAGCACTCGGCGGCCAAGGGCGCAAACTGCTCCAGCACGCAAGGCACGCCTTTCAGCTGCTGCCAAGCCGCTGGCAACTGCGCGCGGCTGTCAACCTTCACTTGGCCTTTGCCGTCATAGCCCAGTGTGGCGGTTTTCAGCATGCCCGGCAGGCAATGGTCTGGCACTGCTGCCAGGTCACTGGTTTGCTCAATCACCACATAGGGCACCGGGCCGATGCCGGATGTTTTGGCAATGGCACTCAGCCGGGCTTTCTCCAGGCGGCGGTCTTGCGCGATGGCCACACACTCGGCACTGGGCGCTACCGGGCGGTGCGCCCCCAAGGTCACCAGCGCCGGGGCGGGTACGTTTTCAAACTCGGTGGTGATGGCGGCGCTGCGCTGCATCAACTGGGCCAGGCCTTGCTCGTCCAGATAGTCCGCCGCAATGTGGTACTGGCTCACCTGGCCCGCCGGGCTGGCCGGGTCGGCGTCCAGCACCACGGTGAAGTAGCCCATGCGCTGGGCGGCCTGCACAAACATGCGGCCCAACTGGCCGCCGCCCATCACGCCCAAAGTGGGTTGGCGGCCATCGGCCAGCGCTGCGCCGGGAAGAATTGGTTTTTGCATGGTGTAGAGGCAATAAGTGATAAATGCGCGGCGGGCGACAGCAACAGGTTTGCGATTTAATTTTAATGACTGACCGGCGGCAAGCTCATCGCCCGAGCGGTTTCAGTTTGCGCGGCCCGGTAGGCCTGCAGCTTGGCTTGCAATGCCGGGTCGTGGGTGGCCAGCATGGCTACCGCAAACAAGGCCGCGTTGGCCGCGCCAGCCGCGCCAATGGCAAACGTGGCCACGGGTATGCCTTTGGGCATTTGCACAATACTGTGCAGCGAATCCACGCCTTGCAGATGCCGCGAGGCCACGGGCACGCCCAGCACGGGCACCGTCGTTTTGGCAGCCAGCATGCCCGGCAAATGCGCTGCGCCACCCGCGCCGGCGATGATGGCCACCAAGCCACGCGCCGCCGCCTGCTCGGCATAAGCAAACATATCGTCAGGCATACGGTGCGCCGAGACCACCTTGGCCTCATGCGCTATGCCAAAATCAGTCAAAATCTGCACCGCGTGTTGCATCGTGTCCCAGTCGGAGCTGGAGCCCATCAGTACGCCAATTTGTAGTGGTTTCATTGTTGAATTCTACGTTCTTACCCGCACCTACCCACCCATGATTGACGCAACTATCCAAAATTTTGAAGCTGAGGTGGTAGAAGCCTCCATGGCCACCGCCGTACTGGTCGATTTTTGGGCCCCGTGGTGTGGGCCCTGCAAATCCCTCAGCCCCCTGCTGGAAAAGCTGGAAACCGACTACGCGGGCCGTTTTAAACTGGTCAAAATCAACGCCGACGAAGAACAGCAGCTCTCTGCCGCTTTCGGTGTGCGCAGCATTCCCACCTGCGCCTTGATGGTCAATGGCCAGCCAGTGGACGGTTTTACTGGCGCGTTGCCTGAGAGCCAACTGCGCGAGTTTTTGGACAAGCACCTGCCGCCCGCCGCTGAGCCCGACGCGCCCGCCCCCGAGGAAGAGCCGCCCGAGCCGGGTAGCCCCGATGCGCTCTCGGCCCTGCACGATGCCGTAGCCCAAGCCCCGGACAACGACGACACCCGCTTTGCCCTGCTGCGCGCGCTGTTGCAAGCGGGCTTTGACGATGACGCTAAGGTAGCCTTTGCACCCGTGATTGCCAAAACTGGCGTGAACCGCAAGTTTGACGCCGTACAACGCATTCTTGACGCTATGGATGCCGTAGCTGCTTGTGCTGATGTTCCAACGGCCAAAGCTGAATTTCAGTCAAAAATCGCGCTCAACAAGCGAGACTTTGAAACCCGCTTTGCCCTCGCCCAATTGCACCTAGGCCAGCGCCACTGGACCCTGGCCATGGACGAGCTGCTGGAGATTTTGATGCGCGACAAAACCTGGGCCGATGAAAAAGCCCGCAAAACCTATGTCGCTATTCTGGAGGTCATCGACCCGCCCAAAGCCAAAGTTGCCGACGGCCACATTCCGCCTGAAGACCCCACCGTGGCCACCTACCGCCGGCGTTTAAGCTCCGTCGTACTCAGCTAGCCACCCGCAGCGGCGCCATCAGCCGCCGTTGCTGTAGACGTCGCGCTGCGGCTGGGGCGTGGCCCGCGCGCGCTGCTCAGGCGCTGGCGGGGCATACACCGCGCCATCGGACGAGCGCAGCGAGGCGCCTTCTGCTTTTACCCGAGCACCCACGGCAGGCGCGGTGGCTGCTTCAAAGCTGCGGGTTGAACCGTCTTCCATACGCACGCTGACGGCGTAGACCGTGGTTTTCTTGGCATTCTTTTCAATTGCATTGCCGGCCCAGCCGCCGCCTACCGCACCCAAAATCGTGGCTGCCGTGCGGCCGTCGCCCTTGCCCACTTGGTTGCCCAGCACAGCGCCTGCCACACCCCCTGCGACCACACCCAAACCGCTGCCTTTGCCTTGGCGCGTCACGGGCGTGACGGCTTCTACCGTGCCGCAATTGGCGCAAATTGGCGCTGGGGCTTGCGCAACCGACGGTTGCGGCGTTGCCTGCGCTACCACCTGCGCTGGTCCGGCCGTCGGCGCTTTGGCAGAGGTGCCCGCTGGCACGGCAGTGTTTTTGCTGGTGGTTTGTTTTGCTATAGGTTTAGCAGCAGATTGTGCGGATTTTTGTTGGGCCGACGGCGTTTTTGGTGCCGGGCTTCCATCCGCATTCTCGGTGATCATGGCGCCTTTACTGGCGCCTTCGGGCGCGTTGGGTACCGCCATTGCCAAGGCATTAACGCCAGGGATGGAGACCGCCGCCACAGGCTCCGCTGGACGTTTGCTAATGTGGATAAGGCTGGCCCCCATCGCCAGCACGCAGACGCTGAGGATGCCGACCGCCGCCCACAGGGGCTTGGCGTTGCGGGCTACCGCAGCGGGGATTGGGCTTGAGGGGTTGGCCATGGGGCCAAGTGTGCTGGTTGCTGCGTTCATAGTGTGTCCCTTTCTATCGCGCTTGACGTGCGCTGGTCGCTATGCGTATTTAACGCCAGCACCCCCCAGAAAGGCCACCCACTTGTGCAAAGCTTGATAGTCGCTTTGTAACCTCGGGTAAGGTCTAAAAATCCATTCGCGGGTCAATGCCCCGCAAAATCCATCAACGTAAACAGCTTAAGGCCTGCTGCCCGTAGCTTGGTGGATCCTTGCAGCTCGGGCAAGTCCACAATGGCAGCGCCCTCCATCACGGTGGCGCCGAGTTTTTCAAGCAAATTTTTGCCCGCCATCATGGTGCCCCCCGTCGCAATCAGGTCGTCAATCAGCAGTACACGCTGGCCCGGTTGCACGGCGTCAGTCTGAATTTCTACCGTGGAACTGCCGTATTCCAGCTCAAAGGTTTCTTCGATAGTTGTAAACGGCAGTTTGCCTTTTTTACGAATCGGCACAAAGCCAACACTGAGTTCATAGGCCACCACCGCGCCAATGATAAAACCACGCGCATCCAAACCCGCCACCACATCGGGGCGCAGCGCCGGGTCCATGTAGCGGTGCACAAAGACGTCGACCAGCACCCGAAACGCGCGCGGGTTTTGCATGATCGGCGTGAGATCGCGAAACTGAACGCCGGGCGTGGGCCAGTCCGGCATGGTGCGAACAAAGCTGCGCAGGTACTCGGCAACTGCTGGGGCGGTTTGCATAAACGTGGGCGCTGGCGCTGCTTAGCGCAGCTCACCATACTGCGTAGAGCTGAGCGCGGGGGCGGGCTCGTCAGAGTCGTGCATTTCGGTGTCTTCGTACCCGGTGAGCAAAAGCTTGTTGTTAATGGCCGCCAGCGAGGCGGCCTTGGCTGCCGCCGCTGCCCCCAAAACGGGGGCTGGGCCTGTGGACGGCACCGGGGGCGCCGCGCCAGCCTTTGGCACTGCCGCCGCGACTGGCTTGGCAAACGTCGCTGGCAAAGGCTTGGCAGCCGCGGTAGAGCCACCCATTGGGATGGCCATGCCTGGCTGGGCACCGGACGCCAGGGCACGTTTAAACGCCGCTACTTCGTCAAGATCTATCGGATCGGCCTGGTTGGCAGCAGGCTGCGGCGGTATAGGCGCGCGTATGGGAGCAGCAGGCACCGCCTGCATCTTGGGGGGTGGGACATACTGCGCCACAGGGGGGCGCACGCTGGCCGACGTCCCCATCATCGCGGTGGGCACGCCACTGGTGACGGCACGTGGGGCCACACTGCCGCTGGCAACCGTATCGTAGAAGCGCCAATACACGGCTTGCACGACGAGTTCGTAGCGGGTTTTGGCAGTTTGGGCTATCAAAGCCTCGATCTCGGCGAGTTTGTCGGTCTCACCAGCAAACTCAGACGACAAGTCGATCATGACCAAAAAGGTACGCCCACGCTGGTCAAGTGCCAATACTTTGAACTTGAAAGCCGACGACAGCACGCCTACACGCACCATGGACTCGCGCACCACCTGAAACAACAACTCGCGGCGCGCGTTGCGTTCGGTACGTCGCTGCTCTACCCGTTGCGTTGATGCACCCAGCGCGGTTTGAACCGGCGGCTTGAGCCCCAGCTTGCCGTTGGCAGGCAGAAACGGCCTGGTCGCATCCGCCAGGGTGGCGTGAATGTCAGTTTGCGAAGACGCCGTCGATGGCGGGGCAGGCTTAGCTGAAAACCAATTAAAAAATCCCATGGGCTTTACGTTCCTACGTTGTGTTGTCCGTCAATTTTTGCAAATGACCTGTACGCGACACTTCACATCCTGTGAATCGTACTACCGGCAATTACTTTTGCAATGGGCGGTTTACACAATACTTACTCATTTTAAAGCTACCCGTCGTTTTTTAACCAAACGAACGCGGTGTTCCGGCAATAAAAAAAGCCCCAAACGGGGCCTTTTTCACGAAACAGCAATGCTGGGTAAGGGCTTAGTAGCCGCCACGTCCACCACCACCGCTGCCGCCGCCGCCGCCGCCACTGCGACCACCGCCGCCGTACGGGCTGCGGAAACCGCCGCCGTCACCGCCGCCGCCACCACCAGCGCCGCCGCCGTAGCCGCCACCGCCGCTACGACCACCGCCGCCGCCGCCGTAACCACCACCGCCGCCACCACCACCACCGTAGCCGCCGCCACCGCCGCCGCCACTACGGCCGCCGCCGCCACCAAAGCCACCGCCACCAGTGCGTGGTGGGCGAGCTTCCATTGGGCGGGCTTCGTTAACTACAACGGCGCGGCCGTCGAGCTGTTGGCCGTTCATGCCTTCGACAGCAGCCAAAGCCTCAGCGTCGCTGGACATTTCAACAAAGCCGAAGCCTTTTGAACGACCAGTGTCACGCTCCATCATTACTTTTGCGCTGGTAACACCGCCAAAAGCCGAGAATGCTTGGTGCAAATCTTCGTCGCGAACAGAATATGGCAGATTGCCAACGTACAGTTTATTGCCCATGAATGGGACTCCTATCAATCACAATTAAAAAGCGATGGAGTCCCTGAGCAAACACATACCTGCAAGAAACTGACCGATCACCAACCACACCACCAAAAATTGGTAATGCTCTTGCATTATGCGCCAAAATACGTTTCCGTGTCGAACCCCGGATTTACCCGTAGGCTTTTAGTGTCGTCTTTACGCATCGTTTGTTTGGTCCCCAGCATCACAGAACTCATCATTGACATGGGTTTGGCCGCGCATTTGGTGGGGCGAACCGGCTTTTGCATCCACCCGGCCCAGGTGGTTAAGGGCATTGCCAAAGTGGGGGGTACCAAGGCAGTCAATCTGGCCAAAATACGCGCGCTGGCACCCACCCATGTGGTGGTCAACGTGGACGAAAACGAAAAATCCATGGCCCAAGCGCTGCGCCAATGGGTACCCCATGTGGTCGTCACACACCCCCAAGCGCCCGCAGACAACATCGCCTTGATTGACCAGCTGCTGGAGGCATTTCTCCTCCCGAGCGCTATCGATCCAGTAGCTTGCCGCGAAATTATGGAAAGGGCTGCGCGCTTGAAAACACAGTTGTCTGGGCGATTGGCCCTGTTGCAGGACATGCAGGCGCAAACGCTGCCCCGGGAACCCCGCCAGCGGGTGTTGTACCTGATCTGGCAGGACCCATGGATGACGGTGGCCCGGGACACCTACATTAGCCGCATGCTGGCATTGATCGGTTGGCAAACCTGGCCCGACCTGCTGGGCGGTGACGGCATAGCCACGCCCGGAGCCAGCCGCTACCCCGTGGTGCAGGGGGACGAGCCTTGGCTGGAGGGTGTAGACCGGGTTTTGCTGTCGTCCGAGCCCTACAGCTTTGGCGCAAAGCATGTGGCCCAGGTGCAAGATTGGTTGCCGCACACGAAAGTGCAGTTGGTCGACGGTGAGATGCTCAGCTGGTATGGCAGCCGCGCCGTAAAGGGGTTGGACTATTTGGCGGCTTTGTCGGCGGCGGACTGAGCAGCCTTGGGTGGCGCGGTAACGGTGCCAGTATCCCCAGAGTAGTTGCGCCACTGGCGCATCGCATTGCGCATAGTCAGGATTTGCCGTTCAAAGCTTGGGCAGGCTTTGCAAATGAGCATGTGCGTGCGCAGGGCCAAGGTTTCACCTACATGTAAATGGCGATCTTCTTTGGCCACAACCAACGCGGCTACTTCTTTGCAGGAACGACGAAATGGGTAATTGAACATGACAGAATTTGCTACGGCTCAATGCCAAACAGGGTATTTACGCTATGCAGTCAGGCTTGGGCAGGCGCTTTTTGCCCAAACCAATTGAGCTCCAAGCATTCACGCAGGCGCAGACGTGCGCGGTGCAATTGCACGTAGAGGTTAGTAGCGGTAATGCCCAGTTCCTTACACACCTCGTCGGCGTCCATCTCCAGCCATTCGCGCATCAAAAATAGACGGCCCTGCACCGGCGGCAGTTTGGACACACAGGCGTCCATCACCGCCATAAATTGCTTTTGCCCCAAATCCTGGTCCGGGTTACCCCAGTTAGCGGGCCGCTCCGCAAAATGGCCATCGGCCTTAAAGCCGATAGCGTCGAGTTCGTCGCTTTCGCGCTCGCCTTGCAAATCACTGGCATTGACCTCGCGCAGGTTAGCGCGCAAAGCGTCCACCACCTTGTGCTTCAAAATTCCCACCAGCCAGGTTTTAAGTTGCGACTGGCCTGCAAACGCCTGCGGTTTGGCTATCGCGGCCAGCAGGGTCTCCGAAACTGCATCCTCGGCCCAGGCGTCGTTACGCAGCTGCAAGCGCGCAAAACGCATGAGGTAACTACGCAGCTCGGCTACATCGGTTTCAAAACTCATGGTGATGTGCTTCGGGTTGTAAGGAAGCTGCTATCTTAGCGACTAATGTTTGCTTTCCTTAAGGAGGATTTTCTGTGGCTATTCATTTGAATTTTTTCAGGGCTGTTGTTGTTGCTGCCGCATGCTTATGCACAGGCCTTTATGCAAGCCGTGATGCTCAAGCGCAAACCAGTACCGCTGCCGTCAATACGTCAGAAGTCATACCCGCCATCTCAGGGACCACTCTGGAGAAAAAAGCATTCCGCCTGGCCGCACTCAAAGGCAAAGTGGTGCTGGTAATGTTCTGGTCTACTGAATGCGCTGTCTGCCGCGACAAAATGCCCGAGCTGCGCGAGAACGTGCAGGGCTGGGCAGACAAGCCGTTTGAGATGGTGCTGATCAGCGTAGACAAGCGCATGCGCGACGTAGACAGCTACAACGCCATTCTCAATCAAGCCGTACCGATGAAGCAGCGCTTCACCCAACTATGGACTGGCGACCCTGGCTATAACGACAATCTGAGTGGCGCTGACTTGCAGCGTTCGCAGTTGCCAGCCGCGTTACTGATTGACAAACAAGGCAAACTGGTAGAGCGCTTTAATGGCCGCATTCCTGCAGAGGTGTGGGACAAGATCGCTGATTTGTTGTGACTTATTGCGTATTTTTGCACGCTGGTTGTGATGGCTTGCGTAAGAAAACCGCCGCGATCCAGACTCAACATCAGCCGAAGCATTTTTCAATCCTGCTGAGGTTATTTTTCAACTTTCTTCTGGAGTAATTTATGAACCACCGTGCTTTGATCGCAGCAGCAGCTGCCTCCCTTCTGTCTACCGTCCTCATGTCTGCACCCGCTATGGCGCAGGAAAAAGAAAAATGCTACGGCATTGCCAAAGCTGGGCAAAACGACTGCGCCAACCTGGCAGGCACCCATTCCTGCGCCGGCCAATCCAAAGTCAGCGACGACAAAGGCGAGTGGAAATATGTCGCTAAAGGCACCTGCGAGTCCATGAAGGGTATGAGCGCAGAGCAGGCCAAAAAAGCATCCATGATGAAAGACGGTGAGATGAAAAAAGACATGGAGAAAAAGAGCTAAACCCTCTTTGATTTTTGATCGTGTCGCAAGCCGCCCAACCCATGCCTGCCATGTCTTCAAAGCCGATTTTTGGGACAACGGGTATAGGTTGGCGGCACCCCCACTACGCACAGGTACTTGAAACGCTGCCGCGTGTGGCGTTTTTAGAAGTGCATTCTGAAAACTTCTTTGCCAGTGGTGGCGCAGCCCTTGCGACGCTGGCGCAAGCACGCCAGCATTACGATATTAGCCTGCACGGCGTGGGCTTAGGTCTGGGCTCCGCCAGCGGCGTCGATACCTGGCATTTAGACCGCTTGCAGCAACTGGTCGAGCGCATTGACCCGATTCGGGTGAGCGACCACGCCTGCTTTGCGCGCGGTAGTGTGAACGGCTACTCCGTGCACGCAACCGATTTGCTGCCTATCCCGTTTAACGGCGCCGCACTTGACGTGCTGTGCGCCAATGTGCAGCGCGTACAAGAGCGTTTGCAACGCAGCATTTTGGTTGAGAATTTGTCTGCCTACGTCGACATGGCGGGCAGTGACCGCAGCGAGACCGACTTTTTAAACCAACTTACCCAGCGCACCGGCTGCCAATTGCTGGTGGACGTGAACAACATTTACGTCAACGCACTCAACGCACAAGACGCGATGCATGGCCTGCGCGATGTTGAGCGCGCTGTACAAAGCTGTAGCGATTGGCTTGACGCCATCCACCTGGCTGGCCCCGGAGAAATACACCTGGCCGGACATTGCGAGATGCCAGACATCGTTATTGACGACCATGGCGCGCTGGTGTGCGGCGGTGTGTGGCGCGTGTATGCCAAAGCTGTGCATCGCTTTGGCCCAGTGCCAGCATTGATCGAATGGGACACCGCCATTCCACCGCTGCAAACCTTGCTAAATGAAGCTGGACGCGCCGATGCTATTGCCTGCGGTAACCCGTCGTCTTCGGTACACCCGCAGGTACCGTTAGAAAGTGTGTCGGCGTGAACCAGGGTCTATCCGCGCAGGCATCATTAGCCCAGCAGCAGAACGCACTGTTGGACAACATCTTTGCTACGCACTGCAATGCGCCGTCGCGCGGCTTGGCCGCCTACCGCGCCAATGCCCACGCCAGCGCCGAGCGCGCATTGCAAGCGGCTTACCCGGTGATGGCGCAACTGATGGGCGAAGAAAACTTTCATTACCTGGCCCGCGACTTTTGGCGCCGTCACCCACCCCAGCGCGGTGACTTGGCGCAATGGGGCAAGGCGCTGCCCGCGTTTTTGGCCGCCTCTGACCAGTTGGCCGATACGCCGTATTTCGCGGACGTGGCCCACATTGAATGGGCGCTGCACCGCTGCGCCGGCGCGGCAGACGGTGCGCAAGACATGGCCAGCTTCACCGCTCTGGCGCAACATGCCCCCGAAGCCTTAAGTTTCCTCATTGCTCCCGGTGCAGCAGTGCTGGCCAGTCCCTACCCCGCCGCCGCTGTGGTGTTGGCCCACCAAAGCCAAGGCAACCTGGACCATGCGGCCGCTTTATGGCACGCTGGGGTAGCGCAAACGGCATTGGTGTGGCGCCAAGGTTTTGTGCCACGCCTGCGTGTGCTACCCGATGCGGAGATTGCGTTTACCAGTGCCGCATTTGCCGGACACACCCTTGCATACGCGTTAGACCTTGCGCACCCAGATTTCGACTTCAGCGTATGGCTAAGCGACCATGTTCAACACGGCTTGCTGTTGGGTGTGATTGTCGCCCCCGCGGTAGCGCCGTCATAACGCTTTACCACCACACTTCAGAAAGGTCCTATGCAAGCCCTACTCCAACTCCAGCAGCGCCTGTGGCTGCCCGTCAGTCAGTTACTGCGTCTTTTGCAAAGCCCCGCGCTGCTGGCTGCCCGCGCCCACGTGGCGTACGTGTTTTTTATCTCAGGCCTCACCAAAGTGAGCGACTGGGGCACCACCGTGGCATTGTTTACCGACGAATACAAAGTTCCGTTCTTGTCCCCCACGGTGGCCGCGCTCATGGGAACTGCCGGTGAGCTGGCGTTACCGGTATTGTTGCTGGTCGGGCTCGGCTCGCGCTTTGCGGCTTTGGGTTTGTCAGTCGTCAACATCGTGGCAGTCGTCGCTCTGCAAGAGATTGCGCCAGCAGCTATGCAGCAACATATTCTGTGGGGCGCCCTGTTGGCTGGTATAGCCTTCTTTGGCGGGGGCGCTTTGGGTCTGGAGCGTTGGCTTATTGCCAAGTTTGGAGCCGGCGCTAAGTTGTAGTGGGCGGCACAGCGCAGCCAAGATTGGTTGCGCGTCGTCAGCAGACGCCGGAAGAACGAGCGCGCAGACTGGCGGAGCGCTGATTTTTTAAGGTGAGTCGCCAATACGCCGACCAATGAATTCATTGCTTGGACGCAGTGATGTCGGCATTTGGACTAAACTCCGTGCACTTCATCTGGCGTACTGATTGCCCACCACTTCTATGTTCAAGTTTTTGAGCCCCTATCGGCGCTTGATCGGCGTCGTCTTCTTTCTTGTTTTACTTTGGGTCGTTTTTGAAGTATCCGGTTTGAGTGGTCATTTGAACCTGGCGTTTGTACGCGACCAGCTTTTAGGCCGCCCCATTACAGGCTTGATGTTGTTTGTGCTTTTTTTTGCCATCGGCAACCTCATACAAATACCGGGTTGGATATTTTTGGCCGCCGCGGTATTGGCCCTTGGGCAGCTCATGGGCGGCGTCGCCACGTACATTGCTGCCAGCATTTCTTGCATCGTCACATTTTTGCTGATTCGCTTTTTGGGTGGCCATGCGTTGCGACAGATAGACAACAAAGCCCTTGCCAAGATACTAGCGCGACTGGATGCACACCCGGTGCAAAGTACCGTGCTGGAGCGCGTCGTGTTTCAAACCCTGCCTGCACTGAACTATGCGTTGGCGATGTCGGGTTTGAAGCTGCGCCACTACATTGTTGGCACTCTGCTGGGCCTGCCTCTGCCCATCGCGCTGTACTGCGTGTTTTTTGACTTTCTCGCCACTACCGTGTTTCGCATCCGATAGTTAGCATCCGTTCGGTGCCTCGTTAGTCTACAAAACGATAAAAATACATTCCGTCCTGTACTGGGTGTTCGCGCGTAACGTGCTCTATCAGGTCAAAACCATACAGTCGGTTGAGCATGATCTCGGCATCCAGACGGCTGAGCTTGAGCTTGGCATGCAGCCAGTCCACTGCATGTGCGCCCACAAAACACGCCTCGTAGTTGATGCCGTGGTAGGTGCGGTCACGCACAATCACGCCGGACTTGGAGCGCAGCAGGTTCAGCGTTGCCCCAGGACTCATGCGCTGTGTGGTGGCAGACAATTCTGTGCGATAGAAAAACGGCTCGTCCCCAAAAACCTGTTCATGCGCTACGTGGTGCAGCATGCCCAGCTCTTGCAACGCCACACCCAATCTAACGGCGTCGTCCCTTGTGATTGTGTACTGTTTGGTCAGCCAATCGACCGCCTCTTTACCCAAGAAGCAACTGGGATAGACCTTGAAGTTGTAGGTTCTATCGTGCGACTGGACGTTGGCCGTCAGAGCCGCGCAAAGCGCCTCGGCTGTCAAGCCTGTAGCCGCGCGAATTCGACCGCGCTGCGAGCCGTGGTCGGGCTTTGTCTGGTTCGCGTCGAAGTGCTGTTTCAATGCATCGCTCTGGACAGGTGCCACCCCCGCCAGATTGGCAACCCAGTCAAGCACACCGCTGAACTCCGCCAGTAAGCTGCTTGAGTCCAGCTGGGCATACAAATCGGCAAAACCCAGTTCTTGCGCCCATGCGCGATCGGTTGGCCATAGACCGCAGTGGCCGCGCGTGAGTGCGATCCGTTGGCGTACGCTGGAGTTGGGCAATTGCGCAGCCAAGGCCACGATATTCGCTGCAGCGTGCCGAACGCCCGCCAAGTCAATGATCGCTACAGCCCGCGTATTGGTTCGTAGAGTTTGCAGCAGTTTCGCAAGCTCCGCCCTGCTTGGCAAGATGTCCTGCGGTTCCACATGCATGGCTACCATCGCTGCACGCACTGCGTTGCGCGCCTCTCCCTTTGGCATGCAAATTATGGCTGTGATACCAGTTGTTTCGCTCATGGCTGTTTACTCCTGTAATCGGTAGCGGGTGGCTAGAAACATTGCGTTTGCTTAAGTCGCTGGCTATGGGGAGTTCTTACACTGCCGGAGCAGCCGCTTCTGTATTGCGCTAGCGCCTGATACGCTATCTCCAGGCTGTAGAAGACATCCTCATTGGCGAGGCAACACAGCACCACGCAGAAGATATTTAGTACACTGTTTTTTCACTCGCACTTTGAGGGGACGAGATGGCACATTACCCGGCTTGTTTTGACCATATGCTGGCAGCTTGGAATGAAACCGAGCCGGAGGCGATAAGAGCGTATCTCAATGTGGCTTTAACCGTGGACGTCGTGTTCATCGATCCCACGATCGTCACCACCGGCATCGATGCGTTTGAAGCCAATGTGCGGGATTTCAGGCAAAAATTTGCTGGCGCACGGTGCGCACGAACCTCTGGCATGGACGCCCACCACGATCTGTTCCGCTACAGCTGGGAAATACGCAGGGGCAGCCAGGTGCTGGTGCAAGGCGTCGATATCGTCAGCTTGCATGCCAGCCAGCGCGTGCAGCGTGTGCTGGGGTTCTTTGGGCCATTGCCGACCATTGCATAGTCGCCTACCGCGTGCGGCAGTGAGCGCACTGGTGTGTGGCGAGGGTAGCTACTTAATCCTTAGTAGCTGCCACTTCCACCCACTTACCAGTTAGCTTCCCGATCTGGCGATGCGCTGATCTTGTGGATGCTTAAGTCGGCGCCGTCATACTCTTCTTCTTGGCTCATGCGCAAGCCCATGGAGACCTTGAGCAGGTAGTACACGACTACGCCGCCCACCAGTGCCCAGGCCACGCCCATGGCGGTGCCGATGAGCTGCGCGCTCAGCGACACGCCGCCCATACCGCCCAGCGCTTTGGCGCCAAAAATACCTGCTGCAATGCCGCCCCAGGTGCCGCACAGGCCATGCAAGGGCCATACACCCAGTACATCGTCAATCTTCCACTTGTTTTGCGTCAGCGTGAACATGCCGACAAAGATGGCGCCCGCAATACCGCCCACCACCAAGGCGCCCAGCGGGTGCATGATGTCTGACCCGGCACATACTGCCACCAAGCCAGCCAACGGCCCGTTGTAGACAAAGCCGGGGTCGTTTTTACCGAGTAGCAAAGCCACCAGCGTGCCGCCCACCATGGCCATCAAGGAGTTGACCGCTACCAGGCCCGAGATTTTGTCAATCGTTTGCGCGCTCATCACGTTAAAGCCAAACCAGCCCACGCACAGCACCCAAGCACCCAGTGCCAGAAACGGAATGCTCGATGGCGGATGCGCCGAGATGCCGCCGTCTTTTTTGTAGCGGTTATAGCGCGCGCCCAGCAGCACCACCGCGGGCAACGCGATCCAGCCGCCGACGGCGTGTACCACCACGCTGCCCGCAAAGTCTCGGAAGTTTTCGCCGGTGGTGGCTTTGATCCAGTCTTGGATGCCATAGGCGTTGTTCCAGACAATGCCTTCAAAAAACGGGTACACAAAGCCCACAATGACCGCCGTGGCAATGAGCTGCGGCCAGAACTTGGCGCGCTCGGCGATGCCGCCAGAGATGATGGCGGGAATGGCCGCAGCGAAGGTCAGTAAGAAGAAAAATTTGACCAGTTCGTAGCCGTTCTTGGCGGCCAATTGCTCCGCCCCGACAAAGAAGCTGGTGCCGTAGGCCACGCCGTAGCCCACCAAAAAGTACACCACGGTAGAGACCGAGAAGTCGACCAAAATTTTGACCAGCGCGTTGACCTGGTTCTTTTTGCGCACGGTGCCAAGCTCTAAAAATGCGAAACCGGCGTGCATGGCAAGCACCATGATCGCGCCCAACAAGATGAATAGGGCGTCAGCGCCCTGTTTTAGTGCTTCCATAGAGTCTCTTTAGGATATGAAATGGTGATTATTGGATGTAAATGCTTTTTATTGGTGCACTGATGATTTATTAAGTCAAAATGCACGGTACTAAAGCAATAAATGCGCCAACATGGTGCCATACGTCGAGAAGGGGGTTCTATCGACGCACGCTCAGCATCGATATGGGTACTGCGAAGCATGATCGGCAAGGTTGCATTACGCATCAAAACACAACCCTGAGCATCTTTAAGACGCATAAAGCCGTTTTGTGCTATATTTTGGCTACCTGTTCTCTTGGAGTGCCTTATGGCCGATCTGAATGTTCCCGGTTCCGTCAAACTGTCTGGCGGCCTGCTGCGCGCGGCGCGTGAATCGGCCGAGGTGGCTTGCCGGTCAACCGCTGGTCAAATCGAGTACTGGGCCAAACTGGGCCGCAGCGTAGAGGAAGGCGGGCTAACCACCATCGACGCGCAACGCGCCATCAGCCGCCTGGATTTTGCGGGTGTGCAGGGTGGGCGGCAAGCGGCGGTGTCGTCGCTAACCGCCACTATGTTGAACGCCCACAGCACCGGTGCCTTGGCCCAGCGCGTGCGCGATGTCGTACAGGCTAACCGCGCGCCTAGCACCAGCGCCCAAGCCGCCGCTTGAACCCACCCTATTTCCATTTGCTGGCGGGCCCCAACGGCGCGGGCAAGTCCACCCTGTACAAAGCCCTGGTGGCCCAGGGTGTCGTGGGCGCAGGCTGCGAGTTTGTCAACGCCGACCTGTATGAACAACGCCATTTGCAGCACCTTGGCGACCCCGCAGAGCGCTCGCAGGCTGCACGCACATGGGCCGACGCACGGCGCACCCAGCTACTGGCGCAGGGCCACACCTTTGCCAGTGAGACCGTGTTTTCACACCCCTCCAAAGTGCAATTGATTGCCCAGGCCCAGCAAGCGGGCTTTGTGGTGGCCTTGTACGTGGTGGCGCTGGACGACCCACAGCACTTGGTGCGCCGAGTGGCACAGCGCGTGCGCGAGGGTGGCCATGCCGTGCCCACCGACAAAATACTCAGCCGTTATCCACGCAGCTTGGCCAACCTGCGCCAGGCTGTACAACTGGCCGATGTGTGCTACCTTTATAACTCTCAAGACGTACAAGACGGCGGGCACGCGCTGGTGGCCGTGTGCCAAGACGGGCGCATGGTGCACCAGCTGGTTGACGCACTACCGCCGTGGGCGCGGCAGGTGATAGGTACGTAGCAGGTAGCAGGCAGCAGGCAGCAGGCACTAAACGCTACGTATTTAATAGCATTTTGTGCTATGCTCTATTGGGCTAGAGGCTATTTTTCTTTATAAAACAAGGGGCGCACATGATTTTGATTGCTGGCTCTGCTAACCTGGACTTTGTGGTGCGGGCCAGCCACATACCCGCGCCTGGCGAGACCGTGCTGGGGCGCGACTTTCAAACCTTTCCCGGCGGCAAAGGCGCTAACCAAGCCGTGGCCTGTGCGCGCGCTGGCGGTGTGCCTACCGCCATGCTGCTCGCGCTGGGCGACGACGCGTTTGCCGTGCCGCTGCTAGAGTCCCTCACGCAGGCGGGGGTACAGTTGCACACCGTGCGCGTGCCCAACGCATCTACCGGCATCGCGTTTATCTGCGTGTCGGACGATGGCGAAAACGCCATTACCGTCGCGCCTGGCGCCAACCACCGCCTGCTGCCCCAGCACTTGCCCAGTCTGCACGGCGTCAGCCATGTGCTGATGCAGCTAGAGACCCCGTTGCCCACCGTGCTGGCCTATGCGCGCGCGGCCAAAGCGCAGGGCGTGCAGGTGGTGCTGAACGCCGCGCCCGCGCCCACGCCGGGTACGGCTTTGTTGCCCGAGCTGCTGGCATGGGTCGATGTGCTGGTCGTTAACCAGGGTGAGCTGTCCGCGCTGACGTCGGCCACGGCCACGCTGGCCGAGCAACTGGCGCAACTGCGCGTGCCCTGCGTGGTGGTGACCTTAGGCGGAGCGGGCTGCATGGCCCGTATGGCGGGGCAAACCACCCCGCAACACATCACCCAGCCCATTTACGAAGTACCCGTGCTGGACACCACCGGCGCCGGTGACACCTTTTGCGGCGTGCTGGTGGCGGCGCTCAGCCAAGGGGCAGCTATGCCCGCAGCGCTGCAGCGCGCCAGCGCCGCAGCCGCTTTGGCCTGCACCCAGTTGGGTGCGCAAAGCAGCATCCCCACCCAACAGGCCGTTTTGCAACTGATGCAACAATAAGCCATGCCCGACAGCCGCGCCAAACACCTCGTCATTTACGACACCGACCCCGGCGTGGACGACGCCATGGCGCTGTACTACGCGCTGGCGCACCCGGCCATAGAGGTGCTTGGCATTACCACTAGCTACGGCAACGTGACGGTGCAGCAGGCCACCGCCAACGCGCTGTACCTTACCCAGATCACCGGCCGCGCGGCGCACGCGGCCATTGCGGTAGCCCAAGGCGCCAGCGCCCCGCTGGCCAAGCACGCCGAAGCCCCGCCAGGCTATATCCACGGTGCAGACGGCTTGGGCAACTTGCCCAGCCGCGTGCCCACCCTGCGCGGGGCCGACCCGCGCAGTGCGGCGCAGTTTATCGTGGCTATGGCGCGCCAGCACCCCGGCCAGATTACGCTGGTACCCGTCGGCCCGCTCACCAACCTGGCGCAGGCCTTGGCACTGGAGCCGCACCTGCCCCAGCTCATCAAACAGGTGGTGCTGATGGGCGGCAGCATCGCCGCACCAGGCAATGTGTCACCCGTGGCCGAGGCCAATATATGGAACGACCCGCACGCGGCCGACCAGGTGCTGACCGCAGGCTTTGCGCTCACCCTGGTGGGGCTGGACGTCACCTACCAGGTCATGCTGCCGGTCACCCTGTTTGAAGCCATTGCAGCGCACCACCAGCACCCCGCCACCGACACGCTGCTGCACGCGGTGCGTTTTTATGCGCAGTTTTACGGCAGCCGCTTTGCGCATATCAGCGGCTTTAACGGCTGCTATGGCCACGACGTGCTGGCCTTTATTTGCCTTACCCACCCTGAGCTGTTTGGCTTTGCCACCGGCCCCACCCGCGTGGTGACCGACGGCATAGCCCAAGGCCAAACCATCATGAAGCGCCAAGGCTTTATGCAGTACCCGCAAAGCGGCTGGGAGGCCAGCCTGCCCAGCATCACGGCGTGCATGCGCGTGGACGTAGCGGCAGTGACCGCGCTGTTAGACGCCACCTTGCGCAGCGCCTGGTTGGAGAAACCCCATGCAATTTCCCATCGTTGACTACCAAAGCCCCAACGCACCCGCCGCGTTTTGCGACAGCCTGCACCGCACCGGCTTTGGCGTGCTCAAAAACCATCCGCTAGACCAAGCCTTGGTCAGCGGTATTTACGACGAGTGGCTGGCTTTTTTTGCCACTGAGGCCAAACACCAGTACCCGTTTGACCAAGACGGCCAACTGGATGGCTACTTTTCTACGGCCGTGAGCGAAACGGCCAAGGGCAACACGGTCAAAGACCTCAAAGAGTTCTTTCACATCTACCCCTGGGGCCGCTACCCCGCCGAGGTAAGCAACGCCGCGCGCCACTACTACCAAGAGGGCAGCCAGCTGGCCGCAACCTTGCTGCAGTGGGTAGAAGACAACTCGCCGCCCGAGGTCAAAGCGCGCTACAGCATGCCGCTGCCGCAGATGATTGCGGGCTGCGAGGAAACCCTGCTGCGCGTTCTGCACTACCCACCATTGCGGGGCGACGAGCCGGTGGGCAGCGAGCGCGCGGCGCCCCACGGCGACATCAACCTGTTGACCATCCTGCCAGCGGCCAGCGAGCCGGGCCTGCAAGTGCTGGGCCAGGACAAACAGTGGTACGACGTACCCTGCGACTTTGGCCTGCTGATCGTCAACATTGGCGACATGCTGGAAGAGGCCAGCGGCCACTACTACCCGTCCACCAAGCACCGCGTGCTCAACCCCACCGGCGACGCCGCCAAGAAAAGCCGCGTCTCGTTGCCGCTGTTTCTGCACCCCCGCAGGGAGGTGAAGCTGTCGGACCGCTATACCGTGGGTAGCTACTTCGAAGAGCGGATGCGGGAATTGCGTCGGGTTTGATTTCGTTTATTTGGTTCTTATTGTTTGGAGATTTCGCTCCCAGCTTTTGTACATTGCGGCGCTTGAGGAAGTTCGGCTGTCAAAAACTTACGAAATCACGCGCCCAGGTTTTGTAGTCATCATCAGACCGCGCCGCGCCTTTCTACAGTTTTTGCATCCGAACCACGCTCAATCACCGCTTGCTGGGTTGTGTAGCGCGCCAGTTCGTGCAACGGTGTTGCGCTGTAAACTAAGTCATGCCCCAAGAGCCTGATCGCGTCGGAGTACTTCTACTGTGCACATTGCTAGGTGCATTCATTGCCGCCGTTGTCCTTGGCATCTTCTCCAATGAGCTAAATAGAATGTCCTGTGGCCTGCTTCTTGCCGCAGGAATCGGCACTGTCATCTTCGCACCACGACTGTCTGCGACTCAGCAGGCACTCTCTGATAAATCGTATATTCCTTCTCACTGGAAGAGTGTCCGCCCGCTAACGCTCATTCTGTGGGGAAGCGGTGTTGCTATCATGGGCATCATCCAGCTCTTGGGTCTGTAGGTAATCTGTGCAGCAAGCAAGCAAGCAAAATTTCGTGCGCAGACCATAACCCCTTGCTCTAGTCGATGACCTTCGACCGTAGCTGAGCGCCAACGCTGAATCTACTGGACCAAAAAATGCGAATTGTGTTTGTTGAGGGAGTACCTGGTTCAGGTAAAAGCTCCATGGCCGAACGGCTGTGCTCGAACGCGGCTAGCTTAGGGATTGACGCAAGATGGTACCTCGAGGAATCGCAAGACAATCCGGTACGGATGAACGTAGGCAATGCGTCAAAGTCTCTGGGCCGTTTTGCTGAAGAATGCTTGTCTTCATGGGCAGGCTTTGTAGACCAATGTCACGGACAAAAGACTATTCACATATTTGAGGGTATCGCGTTTCAATCGACTGTACGCTTCATGATGGAAATGCGAGAAAGCGGGATCGAGCGGTATTACCGCCACTTTGAACAGATAGTGGAGTGCCTGAACCCACGAATGGTTTATTTACGCCCACGCGACATCGCCATTCATTCTCAGAATGTTTGCAATCTCCGAGGTAAAGATTGGAGCCATAAGGTTACAAGTTATTTAGCGCAAACGCGGTATTCGAATTACCACGGACTTAACGGCGCGAGTGGCGTGCACCAATTCTGGGCCAAGTATGCTGAGCTATGTGATGACCTTCTACTGAAAACATCCATTCCAACGAAAACTATAAACTGTGTATTCGGCGAGTGGGACAGGCATATGGTCGAGGCTTCCACGTTCTTAGGACTGAAAAGGATTACAGATGAAGCCTCACCTAGCTCTGGATGCTTGCATAATGCTTGGGAAAAAAGATTTGCAAGCCAAATAGGCAGCTAGTCCAATAAAATGCAGCACAAGCAGCTACGTTTTTAATAGTTCTCGGTTGCTGGGAAAACCGCGATACCGTTGCACGAAACAGCGCACTACAAGAACTAGCAAGCGGTGATTGAGTGTGGTTCGGATGCAAAAACTGTAGAAAGGCGCGGCGAGGTCTGATGATGACTACAAAACCTGGGCGCGTGTTTTCGTAAGTTTTTGACGGCCGAACTTCCTCAAGCGCCGCCATGTACAAAAGGTAGGAGAGCAATCCCCAAGACGCCAGCGGCAACGTACAAAAACAAGAAGCAAATCCACAGGCAAACTCACCCGCGCAGAAGCTTCTCCTCCGCCACCGCCAGCCCCTCGGGCTTACCAGACAGCACCAACGTGTCGCCGTCTTGCAGCACACAGGCATCGTCCGGTGCCACTTGCGCACCTCCCGCGCGGCGCACGCTGACCACGCGCACGCCGGTGGCGTGCAAGGCCAAGTCACCCAAAGTATCGCCCAGCGTTTTAGCCGACAACGGCACCGTGAACGTGGTCAGGCGTTCGTGGTCCATCTCGTCGGCCGTGTCGTCGTCACTGCCATGAAAATAGCCGCGCAGCAGGTTGTAGCGGGCGTCGCGCTGGTCTTGCACGGTGCGGATCACGCGGCGCATGGGCACCCCTACCAGTGCCAGCGCGTGGCTGGCCAGCATCAGGCTGCCTTCAATGGATTCGGGCACCACCTCGGTGGCACCTGCGGCCTGCAGTCTCTCTAAATCGTGGTCGTCCTGCGTGCGCACGATGACGGGCACCTGCGGGGCGTGCGCGCGGATGTGGGCCAGCACTTTCAGCGCCGCGGGTACGTCCAGATAAGTGATGACGACGGCACTGGCGCGGGCCAGGCCGGCGGCCATCAGGGCTTGCAGCCGGGCGGCGTCGCCAAACACCACCGACTCGCCCGCGGCAGCGGCTTGGCGCACGCGGTCGGGGTCCAGGTCCAGCGCCATCGACTGGATGTGCTCCTGGTCCAGCATGCGGGCCAGGTTTTGGCCGCAGCGGCCATAACCGCAGATGATGACGTGCTTGTTGACGTTGATGGACTTGCGCGCAATGGTGGTCATTTGCAGAGACTGTTGCAGCCATTCGCTGCTCACCAGCTTCATCACAATGCGGTTGCTGTACATGATGAGGAAGGGCGTGGCCAGCATGCTGAGCACCATGCTGGCCAAGATGGGGTTGAGCAAGGCGGCGGGCACGAGCTTGTTTTGCTGCGCCAGGGTGAGCAGCACAAAGCCAAATTCGCCCGCCTGCGCCAGGTACAGGCCGGTACGCAGCGAGACGCCGGCCGTGGCGCCCAAGGCTTTGGCCAGCGCCGTGACCAAGGCCAGCTTGAACAGCACAGGCAGGACGGTCAGCAGCAGCACCAGCGGCCAGCGCTCCAGTACCAGCCGCCAGTCCAGCATCATGCCAATGGTGATAAAAAACAGGCCCAGCAACACGTCGTGAAAGGGCCGGATGTCGGTCTCCACTTGGTGTTTGTACTCGGTCTCGGAGATCAGCATGCCGGCAATAAAAGCCCCCAGTGCCAAGCTCAGGCCGGCCAGTTCGGTCAGCCACGCCAAGCCCAGGGTGATAAGCAACAGGTTCAAAACAAACAGCTCTTCGCTCTTGCGCCGCGCCACAATGGTGAGCCACCAGCGCATCACTTTTTGCCCGCCAATCAGCAGTATCGCTATTAAAAACGTAGCTTTTAGTGCTGCAATACCAAGGGCTTCCGCCAGTTTTTCGGGTGAAGAACCAAGTGCAGGGATGAGCACCAGCAGTGGCACCACGGCCAGGTCTTGAAACAGCAGCACGCCCATCACCCGCTTGCCGTGCTCGCTGTCCATCTCCAGCCGCTCCACCATCAGCTTGACCACAATCGCCGTGCTGCTCATGGACAATGCGCCGCCCAAGGCCAGGGCGGTTTGCCAGGTCATCTTCCAGACCTGCTGGGCCATGGCGGCCAAAAAAAGTGAGGCAAAGGTGGCGATCACCACGGTGAGCACCACCTGCAGCAGCCCCAAGCCAAACACGTGGCGGCGCATGGCGCGCAGCTTGGACAGGTTAAATTCCAGGCCAATCACGAACATCAAAAACACCACGCCAAACTCACCCAGATAGCGAATACCCGACGAGTTTTGCGCCAGTGCCAACGCGTTGGGGCCAATCACCACGCCCACCGCCAGATAGCCCAGCATGGGCGGCAGCTTCAGCGAGCGGCACGCCACCACGCCCAGCACGGCGGCCAGCAGGTACAAAAGCGTGAGTTCAAGCGCGGTCATGGCTGCATCCTATCAATTGCGCAAGGGTGTCCTTTTCGAAGCCCCGTGGCGCTCTATAAAATGTTTGAACAATGGCCGCACAAAAAACAGACATCGCCCCCCCAAGCACTCAAGCACAAGGCGCAGGCCCCGCCGT
>JAYUHM010000184.1:0-11023 GCA_043766985.1 Polaromonas sp. | reverse complement strand
CAGCAAGCTGTTTAAGTGTCGCTGGGGCTAAGGTTGCTCTAATTTGACTTCACCCACCGCACAATACCAGCGCTGCACATCGCCAACGCCAAGGCTTCATCGTATTGTTTGATTTTTATCAACCAGGGCAGCATATGGCTTGTGTTCAATAGAGGACGGCAAGCCATAGTTTGCCAGCGATTCAGCGGACTGGCCGCTTGCAAAAAGGAGAGTCTGAAATGAAAAGCAATCAACTTGGATTGCCTGCGGCTGGCATCTTGACGCTGAGCTTATGGATTGCGGTACTGCTTGTGCAGCCGCTGCTCCTGCCTGCGCAGGCGCAAGCGCCTGATGTCAAGCCAGTGGCGGCGGATGTCGCACGCGAGGGCAGTCCATCACCTCCAAGCCTCAATATCTACCTCGCGGGTGGCAATGTGCGCCCAACAGAGCCGGTCAAAGGTGACCTGTATGCCGCTGGCGGCCGCATCACCATAGAGCAGCCAGTGCGGGGGGACGCAACTTTGGCGGGTGGCGCAGTCACGGTGCGGGCACCCATCGGAGAAGACTTGCGTGCTGCAGGCGGCGATGTGCACATCGAAAGCACGGTCGGTGGTGAGTTATACGCGTCGGGCGGCAGCATCACATTGAGCAATACCGCAGAAGTCGCGGACGCCGTCACGCTGTATGCGGGCAATGTCACCATGGAGGGCAAGGTGAATGGCCCGCTCAAAGTCTATGCCCAGAAAATTGTTCTTAACGGCGAGGTCGCCCGTAACGTGGAGCTCAACGCCGAGCAAATCGAACTGGGCCCGCGGGCGAAGCTGGGCGGGGCGTTGCGCTATTCACGTAACGCACAGTTCAAAACTGCAGAGGGCGTGACTATCGGTGGCGCGATCACGCGAGGGGATGCCATGAATGGCCGGCCCGACGTCCATCACCAACGGGAATGGCATGGGCAAATGATGGGCCCTAGTACGGGCTGGGCTGGCACTGTCGCCAGCATCACAGCCAGTTTTCTTGCGCTGCTGGCAGCGTCCGCGCTGGTGTTGCTGGTTTTCACTGGGTTCTCGCAGCGCGCCTCAAACAGGGTCTTGGCAACGCCGTGGCCTTCGCTTGCTGCAGGCCTGGCAGTTTTACTGGGCACTCCCATCCTGGCGATGATTCTGTGCATTACCCTGATTGGCATTCCATTGGGCATTGTATTGATGGTGCTGTTCCCGCTGATGCTGCTGATGGGGTGGATCGTGGGAGTGTTCTGCATTGCGCAGCGGGTGCAGAGCGCCATTCAGAAGCGTGAACCCAGCGGATCGAGCGCCGCCATGATCGGTTTTTTTGCGCTGACCTTGCTGCTGGTGTTGTTGCTTGGCAGCCTGCCATTCATCGGGTTTTTGGTCCTTGTCGCCATCATGCTGCTGGGCACCGGAGCCTGCGCGTTGGAGCTGTACCACCAGGTTCGATCTGGCCGCAAGCCGCCAGCGGCTGGTGTAGCGGGTTCAAGCTACAAGCCAGCAACCCCTGCGGCGGGCGCATTGTGACCTGGTTGAAATGGTCAGGTGTTGCACTCGCTGCGGTGCTGGTGCTTGGGATAGGCGCTGCAGCCTACGGCGCATGGCACTGGGAGCAAGGCACCAAGGCTATTTGGGCGCGGCTGGAAGCGGCTCGCGTCACGTCCTCAACCTTGCCCGCCCGCTATGACGCGCGCGAACTCGAAGGGCTGCCCGCCCCCGTGCAGCGCTACTTCCGCGCTGTGTTGAAGGACGGCCAGCCCATCATTGCCGCAGTGTCACTTGACCAGGCTGGCACCTTCAACATGAGCGAGACCGCCCAGCAGTGGAAGCCGTTCACTGCAAAGCAGCGGGTGATCACCCAGCGGCCCGGTTTTGACTGGGACGCACGCATCATGATGTTTCCCGGGATACCCGCGCATATCCATGACGCCTACATTGCAGGCCAGGGCATGCTGCGCGGCGCGGTTTTAGGGCTGATACCTGTTGTCAACATGCCCGACAGCCCGGAGTTGCAGCAAGGTGAATTCATGCGCTACTTTATGGAAGCTTTGTGGTACCCCACAGCACTGCTGCCCAGCCAGGGCGTGCGATGGGAGGCAGTGGATGACCAGTCGGCGCGCGCCACGCTGACAGATGGTGCCATCACACTGACACTGACGTTCCGGTTTCAAGACGACGGGCTGATCAGCTCTGCCCGCGCCGAGTCGCGCGGCCGCCTGGTGAACGGCGTTCCCAGCGGCGCACCATGGCAAGGCCGGTTCTGGAACTATGCGGTGCGTGACGGCATGCGGGTTCCGCTGGAAGGCGAGGTCGCTTGGGTGATGCCCGATGGCATCAAACCCTACTACCGCGGCAAGCTTACGTCGCTGGCATTTGAGTTTGTGAACCTGCGTTAACAGAGGAATATGCCATGACCTGTTCGACTATGCGCCGGGTGCTTGTGCTGGCTCTGGTAACGTGCAGCGCGTTGGTGGTGTCTCAACCCCACGCCCAAGTTCCTGCTCAACCTAAGCCTGAAGAAAGCCGGGGCGCGCTGCTTTACACCACCCACTGTGTGGCATGTCACACCACGCAAATGCACTGGCGCGCCGACCGGTTGGCCTACGACTGGGACAGCCTGCAATTTCAGGTGCGCCGCTGGCAGGGCAATGCGGGCTTGCAGTGGGCGGATGCTGACATCACCGAGGTAGCCCGCTACCTGAACCAGACGATCTACAAGTACCCGCAGACCACTAACCGCGTGGGCTTGACATACCACCCAACGTTGCCGTCCATCCAATCAAGGTAGACCATGTCCAAACGAATCCTGCTCATACAAGCGCACCCAGACGCGAGCCAGCCTCACCTGTGCCACGCATTGGCTTCCAGCTACGCAAAGGGTGCTGAAAGTGAGGGCCACACGGTACGGCACATCGTGCTCGCGCAGCTGGACTTCCCTTTGCTGCGCAGCCAGCACGACTGGGAAAAAGGGGCGGTGCCAGCCAGTTTGAAGCCTGCCCAAGAGGACATTGCCTGGGCCGAGCACATCGTTTTCTTTTTTCCGCTGTGGCTGGGCGACATGCCAGCCCTGCTGAAAGGTTTTCTGGAGCAGGTGGCACGGCCCGGTTTCGCATTTACGCACGAACAAGGCGGCAAGCCGTGGGGGAAAAAAGCCTTAACGGGCCGTTCAGCGCGCGTGGTGGTCACCATGGGCATGCCCGCGCTGGTGTACCGCTGGTACTTTCGCGCGCACAGCGTCAAGTCATTGGAGCGAAACATCCTCGGCTTTGTAGGCATTGCGCCCGTGCATGAAACGCTGGTTGGATTGGCCGGCGACATGAAGGCTGAAGATGCTGCAAAGTGGCTGAGCAAGCTCAAGCGTCTTGGGGAAAGGGCAGAGTGAAGATACCGTTCACCAGTGCGGAGTTTTACGGCGTTTTCGGAGCCTACAACATGGCGGTTTGGCCTATGCAATTGCCGCTGCTGGCGCTGGGTGCGTTGGCCGTCGTGCTGCTGATTAGACAACGCACAAATGCCAGTGTTAGCATCTCAGCCATCCTCTCGTTTTTGTGGGTTTGGCAGGCGCTGGCGTACCATTTGGCCTTTTTCACGGCGATCAACCCACTGGCGTATGTGTTTGCAGCGGTCTTTATGGCAGGTGCAGCGGTTTTCTTTTGGCAAGGCGTAGTTGGCCGCAGATTGCATTTCAAACCAACCGCAATCACGAACGGCTGGCGCATGTGGGCGGGATGGGGTCTGGTGAACTAGGCTTGATTGTGGCGGGAGTTTTGGGTTTGGTGCTCGCTGTGCAATCGAAAGACGCTGCAGCCACATCCCGCAAAGCCAAAAAATGACAATTACCAAAGCTGACATCCTCAAGAATGGCATTTGGTTGACGTTTCCACCTCTGCTATTGAGCTTGGGCCTGATGGCGGTTCTCCCAAATGCGTTGACACCAGCCCAATTCAATGATGGTATCCCAGATGCCTTAGTAAGTATCGAAAGCGTTGGGCGAATCGTGGTGTTTGGGATGCCCGCATTTATTTCTATTGGACTGTCCACCCCGACTCAAAAAAGAGGCTTAGTTTTGTATCTGGCTGGGGTGACGCTTTACTGCCTGTCCTATGGCGCTCAGAATTTTTTCCCCAACAGTAACTGGAGTACCAGTGCGCTCGGTTTTGCTGCTTCAGCTTACACAAATATATTTTGGATGATCGGGCTTGGATTGCTTGGCGGGAGGTTTCATTTCACGGAGCGCCTACGCTACCGTCCCATTTTTTACATCGTGCCAGCGGTTACTTTTGTTGCCTTTCACACTGTGCACCTAGTTCTCTATCACCAGCGCAGTTTTCAGTCATGAGACGGGACCAGCGCACGAAAGCCATCTTGAGCATCATCGCTGTCTTATTCGTCTTAGTGCTCGTTCCTCTTAGCGTCTTGCTGATCGTGAGCCCAGGCACGCCCAAACCGTTTCTCGATGACGGCGGCAGGCCGTTAGCCGGAAGCATCTCAGAGAAGATTAAGGTCGATATTAATGGTGTTGAGCAGGGAATGTTCATCAAGGGCAGGAGCACCCGCAATCCCGTGCTGCTCTATCTCCACGGCGGCATGCCGGACTATTTCCTCACAGAGCGTTACCCTACCGGGCTTGACGAAGATTTCACCGTGGTCTGGTGGGAGCAGCGTGGATCCGGGATTTCCTACGACGCAACCGCCCCATTGGCGTCGGTGAACACTGAGCAACTTGTGGCCGACACAGTGGCGATCACCAACTACTTGCGCGTGCGCTTTGGCAGGGACAAGATCTACCTCATGGGGCATTCCGGCGGGACTTTCATTGGCATACAGACTGCCGCGCAGGCGCCAGAGTTGTACCACGCCTATTTGGGCGTCGCGCAGATGTCGAATCAGCTTGAATCCGAGAGGCTGGCGTACAACTTCATGCTCCAGCGATTCAAGGACGATGGGAACAGCAATATGGCGCGGCGACTAGAAGAAGCGCCAGTCGGAGGCGCAGCACCTCTTCCAGACGCATACCTGAAGGTACGTGACGCGGCGATGCATGAACTGGGCGTTGGCACCATGCACGGCATGAAATCGGTTGTCAGCGGGTTGCTTCTGCCGTCTCTGCTGAATCGCGAGTACACGCTGAGCGAGAAGATCAGCCTATGGCGATGCAAGATATTCTCCGGCGACGGCCTTTGGAACACGCAACTGTCGACAGACCTGGCAACGAAAGTGACTCGGCTCGGCATCCCCGTCTACTACTTTCATGGCGTGTACGACTACACCGTTTCCTACCCCTTGGCCAAATCCTACTACCAACGGCTTGCTGCGCCAGTGAAGGGCTTTTACACGTTCAAGCAGTCAGCTCACAGTCCCTTGTTTGAGGAGCCGGGGAAGATGTGCGAAATCTTGCGTGCCGACGTGCTGACGGGAGCAACCAGTCTCGCTGATCCAGAGTAGGGGATAGTTTTCGCGTCTTCGCCTCGGCCTACATAAAGCGAGCGTGTTGTCGTACAGAAAAAGTACGGCTCGCAGAAGATCATGTGTTTAAGTGATCGAAAGGACAGTCCAGATGAAAAAAGTAGCTCTCTCCACCGGTTTTATTGCTGTGTTGCTAGGCGGGCTCTGGCTACTCCAGGGGCTGGGAATCGTGCATATGCGGCCGATTCTCTGTTTTGCGGATTGCGTTCCCGTTCAAGGCCCTTCGACAAAGTGGGCCGTCATCGGTGCGGGTGTGCTCATAGCTGGCAGTGCCGTCATGCTATGGTCTTTGAAACATCGTGCAAGCTAGGCCGCGTTTCCAGCAGCGTAGCCATGATCGACGTGTTGGAGCAAAACGGTGAATCAACCGCAGCGGCTACTGACCTTCTTCGCTCTGACGTTTGCCTGGTCGTGGACGTGCTGGCTGCTTGCGCCTGAGGTTCAGACTGGATCGGCCAGAGCCGCCAAAATACTATTTTTCTTGGGTGGTTTTGGCCCCAGTATCGCAGCGGCTATGGTGGTGGGGGCTTCTGGCGGGCGCACCGGATTGCGCGCCTGGCTTGCACAGTGCCTGCAATGGCGTATCGGTTGGAGTGGGTTCACGCTTGCCTTTCTATCTCCTCTCGCGATCTTGACTTTGGCTGCCGCCGCCCACATGGCACTGGGCGGCAGCCTGCCGCCTTCACCCGCTGCGGGTCATATCGGCATGCTCGTCGCAAACTTCTTTTTGGTGTTTCTAGTTGGCGGGCCATTGGGTGAAGAGCTTGGCTGGCGTGGCTACGCGTTGCCTGCTATGCAAAAGCACCTCAGCTGGCGCAGTGCCAGTCTTGCTTTAGGCATTATCTGGGGCCTGTGGCACGTGCCTCTATTTTTTATTTCTGAGTCATCACAGAATAGCGGCTCTATGCTGGCATTTTTTGTACTGATCATTGCCACGTCTGTCTTTTATGCATGGCTGTACAACCGTAGCGAAGGCAGTGTGCTACCCGTTGTGGTGTTGCACACTGCGTCCAATAGCTGGCCTTTCCTCATTCCCGTGTTGCCATCAGATGCAGAGCAGCGGCCGTACCTTTTCGTGGTTAGTTTTGTGGTCGTTGCTGCGATTTGGCTATTGCTTCGAAAAGACCGCCATCAGCCAAACAATGGCTTGACAACATGATGGGCTCCAGCACTTGAGGTTGCCGCCTTGCGCAGAGTATGGCACTTTGAAATCACGGGCAGCGGTGGACAGAACCCGGGGAGTCGCGCTGGCTGGCCAGCTTGTCCCGCAAGGGGTTCAGATGACTTGGATCTCTCGCGATGGTTTCCTACAAACGCGCATGCCGCACAATGCGTCCCCACTCTGTCCTACACGGGTAAGGCTCGCCCGCCGACTGCGCCGTACCGGCTGGTTTTCTAAAGTGCATGTAAGGTGGTCTGCCGGTTCATCGACACCCGGCTCTGCCACCCATCATTCACCCCTTGCCTGGCAGCGCGCATTTGCCGAGCCCGATGTGATTTCGCAAATTTTGATTGCATTACTGACTCCCTGATTCGCAGCCAAAAAAGTACAACCATGGACATCATGCAAATGAACACAGCCAAAAGCCCCGGCCTGAGCAATGAAGAAGCCAAGTCTACCCTCGCCCGGGTCGGTTCGAATCACTTGTTTACGCCGGCTCCAGTGAGCGTCTGGGCGATTGCGTTCAAGGAGCTCAAGGAGCCGATGATCCTGCTGTTGCTGGTCGTTGGCGTGTTTTACGGACTGTGGGGCGGGCTTGGCGATACCATCACCATCTTCGTTGTGATTTTTCTGCTGGTCGCGGTCGAGGTTGGCGGCGAGTTCCGGGCCAAGCGTGCCATTGAGGGGCTCGAACGCATTACAGCGCCCAAGGCGCGAGTGCGCCGCGCTGGTGCGGTGGTCATGGTGGACACTGAAACTGTTGTGCCAGGAGATTTGTTGATTCTGGCACCCGGCACGCGCGTTTCGGCTGACGCCAAACTCACTGGAGTCGTCAACCTGACCGTGGACGAGTCCACACTCACCGGCGAGTCGCTGCCAGCTGAAAAGGCGCTGGGTAATGCCATCTTTGCCGGGACCGTGGTGGTGGCAGGTGAAGGTGAGGCCGTCATTGATGCAACCGGTAGCAAGACGCGCCTGGGTCAACTCGCTGCGCAACTGGCTACGGTCGAGCCGCCCAAAACGCCACTGCAGGTAGCGATGTCCTCCTTGTCCGTCAAGCTGATGTGGGTGGCGCTGTTCTTTTCGGTGAGCATTCCGCTGATCGGTATTGCGCGCGGCGGCGACGTACATCAAATGATCCTCACCGGCCTGTCGCTGGCCTTCGCCGTCATCCCCGAAGAGCTCCCGATTATCGTGACCATGGTGCTGGCTATCGGGGCCTATCGGTTGTCAAGAGAGGGCTTTTTAGTCAAGCGTCTGCGCGCAGCTGAGACGATGGGCGACGCAACAGTGATTCTCACTGACAAAACCGGTACCTTGACCGAGAGTCGCATGCAGGTCAGTGAGGTGTTGCCGCAGGGGAGCGCAGTGCTCGCAGCCGCGCTCGGCACGGCCTCCTCCGAAGCGCCAGACGCGATGGAGCAAGCCATCGTGGAGCGCGCCAAGCTTGTCGGCGCTGCGCCGCCGACAGGTGAGGTGCTGCGCCTGCGCCATCCGGGGGACGGTCGGCGCAGCAAAGCCGTGTTGTGGCGATATCCCGATGGGTCCTTGCACGTCTACCTGACGGGTGCACCTGAGGAGGTTTTCGCCCGCTGCCGGGAGGTGTCGCCTGAGATTCGCACCCATCTTGACGCGCAATCCGCGCTGGGGCGGCGTGTCGTCGCCGTGGCAATGGGCCTGATCAGCACCCAGGCAGAGAACAGTCCTTTCGATGATCTGGAGCGAAACCTTGATATCGTCGGCCTGCTGAGTCTGGCGGACCCACCACGTAAAGGTGTCAAGGAGACGCTGACAAAAGTCGCCAATGCCGGCATCCGGACGTTGATGGTCACTGGCGATCACCCCGCAACTGCCACCGCTATCGCCCGCGAGGTCGGCATCGTGGCCGATCGGGTGCTCACTGGCGAGGAATTGGATCGATTGGACGACACGGCACTAAGCCAAACGGTGCGAGATGTGTCGGTGTTCGCCCGTGCCACGCCGCAGCACAAGTACCGGTTGGTGAAGGCCTTGCAGAAAAATGGGGAGGTTGTTGTTGTCACAGGCGACGGTGTGAATGACGCGTTGGCGCTGAAAGCTGCCGACGTCGGCGTCGCCATGGGCATCAAGGGCACCGACGTGGCCAAAGACGCGGCGCAGGCGGTGCTAGCCGATGATAACTACGCCACGCTGGCCCGCGGCGTCTTTGAGGGACGGCACTTCTTTGATAACCTGCACAAGGGCGTCAATTACTACCTCGCAGTCAAAGTAGCCTTGATCTCAATCTTTCTGCTGCCCGTGCTGTTTGGGCTGCCGCTGCCGTTCGCGCCAATCCAGATTATCGTGCTGGAGATATTCATGGACCTGGCCGCTTCCGCTGGATTTGTAGCCGAACCTGCTGAGCCGGAGGTTGCCCAGCGGCGCCCCCGCAACACGGCCACGGCGCTGATGGATGGCGCAGCAGTGCGCACCATCTTCTTCAAAGGCGCATTGCTGTTCGCGGCGGTGATGGCCGCATACGCGTGGGCAACTTGGCGCGGTCTCTCGCCAGCGGCCGTACAAACGTGTGCATTTGCAGCATGGATGGTCGGCCACGTCGCTTTGGCGTTCATCTCGCGCAGCGACCGTGACCGAATCGTGCATCTGGGGCTGTTTACCAACCGGGTCATGAACCTGTGGGCGGCGGCAGCGATCATCTTTGTGCTGCTCGGGATCTATGTTTCGCCGTTACAGGAGGCGCTGCGCTTCGCGTTTGTAGATCCTAGTGATCTGGTCATTTGTGCGACCCTAGCGCTACTGTTGGTCGCACCGGCGGAACTAAAGAAGTTTTTTTCGGTACCCAAAAAAAATCTCGATGCGTCTGCACTTCAAAAAAATACCCTTGATTGAAAGACCCACACAGCGACCGCGACTCGATGCGGGTCGCAGCATCAGCGTAACTATAGGCAACTAGATAAAGGCTTGGCAGCATGACCCGCTCCACCCGATGGTTAGCCGCAGGCGCAGCAGCACTTGCCTTTGCCGCCTTGTGGACAGCCTGGCGCTTTGACCGCGACATCAAAACGGCGAGCGCCACGGCAGCCGTTGGCAGCGTGCTAATTGCCACGCCCTGCGGTCCAATTGAATACCAAGAGGCAGGCCAAGGCACACCATTGCTTATGGTTCACGGCAGCGGCGGTGGACATGACCAGGGCATGGCATTTGCAGGCAAATTGGCCCAGCGCGGTATTCGCGTGATTGCCATGTCGCGCTTTGGTTACCTGCGCACGCCCATGCCTGCGGATGCATCACCGGCAGCGCAGGCCGACGCGCATGTCTGCCTGCTGGACGCACTGGGTATTGACAAAGCTGCGGTGCTGGGTGGCTCTGCTGGCGGCCCGTCGGCACTCCAGATGGCGATTCGGCATCCAGACCGCGTCAGTGCCTTGGTGCTGCTGGTGCCTCTGGCCTACAAACCCAGCACATCTGCAGATTCAGCCAAACCTTTGGCGCCCTGGGCCGAGGCGCTGTTGATGCGGCTGATTGGTTCAGACTTTTTGTTCTGGGCCGCGCTTCACGTCGCAAGGGGCCAAGTCATCCAATACGTACTGGCCACACCGCCTGAGCAAGTGCGCAACGCCAGCCCCGAAGAGCGCGCACGCATCAACGCCATACTCGACCACATACTGCCCGTTTCCGCGCGCGCCGCAGGCTTGCGCAGCGACTCGGTGCTGGGCAAAAGTCTGGGGCCCTCCGTTCTTGGTACAGTTAGCGCTCCTACGCTCATCATCAGTGTGCGTGATGATGGTTTTGGCACCTACGCCAGCTCGGAGTACACCGCAAGCCAGATCAAAGGTGCGAAGTTCGTTGGCTTTGAGCACGGCGGTCATGTTTGGGTCGGTCATCAAGATGCGGTGCAAGTGGAGATCGTGAACCTGCTAGCACCCAAAGTACCAAGCGCAAAGCCGTGAAGATGAAGCCGTCGCGGACCAAGGCTAACGTTTTCAGGGATATCCCCAGGACTGTGATGTCAATTCCATCCTGGTCGATTGGCGGGCGTAATCGATTCTTTCGGCTTGGTCTGGTCGTGGCGCTCAGCTTGGGCGTACTGGTGCTAGCGATTTTCGTCGCGCTTAGGGTCATGCTGCCTGTGTTTCACTTTCCGAGTCCTGGCGGCCCTTACGCGATAGGCACATTGACCTATCACTGGGTCGATACCGACCGTATAGATGTCTTTAGCGCGGATGCGAATGCCCGGCGCGAGCTGATGGTGCAAATCTGGTATCCCGCCAAGGCAACCGAGCCATTGCTATCTTCATCACCATTGCCTCGTGCACCCTACGTGCAAAACGCCAGCCCGCTTGCAAAGGCCCTCTCGCGGCTGAAAAATTTGCCGCCAGCCCTGTTCAGGCAGTTCAAATATGTCACCACCCACGCCGTGCCTGGCGCA
>JAYUHM010000183.1:0-11031 GCA_043766985.1 Polaromonas sp. | reverse complement strand
TGCAGTTTCTTTTCAAGTAAGGTGGACATCGACTACGCAAGCGCCTGCATCACCGCACGCGGGTTGCGGTCAATCACATTGAGCAGCACCAGCGATGCCCCGCTGGGCGAGCGGTCGCCGCGCTCCCAGTGGCGCAGGGTGGCTACCGAGAAGCGGAAGCGGGCGGCAAACTGTTCTTGGGTAAAACCCAGGCGCCCCTGTAGCGCGGGCACATCTACCGATTGCGGGTGGTATAGCTTGATACCCGCAGGCTTGTTCGCGCCTGTGGCTTTGGCGTGGGAAATGGCTTCGCCAAGACCTTGCTTGATGCTTTCAAATGCTGCTGACATAAGTTTGCTTGCCTCGCTACGCAAGCGCCTGCAAGCCCTTGCTATCCACCAAGCTCTGCAGCTTTAAAGCCATACCATTGGGGTGCTTTTGGCCACGCTCCCATTGCTGGATGGTGGAGGGGCTGGTGTTTAAATACGCGGCAAACACGGCCTGGCTGGCTTTAAAGCGCATCCGAATCCCCTTGATTTGCGCGGCGTTGTAGTCTTGCACGGGCGGTAAACACAGCGCGTCAAACTCGCGCATGGTGGTTAAGTCCATCACGCCAGCCTGGTGCAGGCCAGCGGCTGTGCTGTGCAGCACGTCTAATAGTTTGTCATGCTTCATCATCGTCCTCTCGTACTTCGTACAGTTTCTACTGAAGTTGCCAAACTATAGCACTTAGTACGATAGATAAGACGGTGCATAGGCCCCGATGTGTTGGCCGCTTGGGGGGGTTGAGCATCAAACGCGCTAACCTACAGGGTCATCCAGGTTGTAAAAAACACAATGATCGCTACTATTTAAATAGCTGCTTACGCTATATTTCATTGGCCTGGAGGCTAAAACAGTCCTTAAATATCATCAGGCAAAGGCCACTGCATAGCCTGGTGCAGTACCCGCAACACCATGCAATCGCCTTGGTCTTCTTCGTAAACTATGGTGTACGGAAACTTGGGGCTGACCAGTTCACGGGTGCCTTCTACGCGGCCTGCTTTGCCGAACTTGGGGTGGGTTGCCAGCCTGTTAACCGATTTCACGATGCGTGCGGCCACGCGCTGCGCAGCGCTGGGGTTGTGCCGTGCGATGTACTCGCGCAAGGCAGCTAAATCTGCAATGGCATCGTCGCTGTAGCTTACCTGGCCCATCAGGCGCGCTTGCGGGCTGGGGTGGTGGCTGATCTGGCGGTTTTGGCCTGGGGCTTGGCTGTATTGCGCGCGCCAGGCGCTGCGGTTTCGGCGTCTGTGCCCCAGCTTTCTAGCCACGCATGCACTGCGCTGGCGGGCGTGCTGGATTGGTTGCCCGTTTTTAACGCTTGCCTTGTGCCTTGTACTTGCTGGGCAAACCATTGCTCATGCTCTAGCGCCTGCTTGGCGTTGGTCTGCACATAGTCGCGCATAAACTCGCGCACCAGTTGGCTGCCATTGCGCTCGTGCAAGCTGGCCACCTGGTCAAAAGCTAGTTTGAGCGGTGTAGGAATGCGCACGGTGTAGGTGCTGCTGTTGGCTGCGTCGAGGGAGGTTGCTGTGGTCATGTATGACAGCGTAGCACAAAAATGCATTCAACGTAGCAGCTGAAAAGCAAAAGCGGGCGGGAAGCTATGCTTCGGTGAAATTCAAGAACACCAGTCAAACGTTCCATATCCATCTAAAAATATTATCTCAAGCTGTTAATTTTATTAAAGTTCCGGTACTTTTATTAAATAAAGTAAAATATGCCGGATGAGCGGATCTCCACCTTACATTCCAGTCAACAATGACGCAGCACGTCAGTACATTGATGCACGGCAAACCTTCCTAGCCTTGCGCGATGCGCAGCGCGATGCGAGGCAAGTGCGTGGCGGCATGTATTGGCATGGTCGGTCTGACACTTTGACTCGTACATCCACTCATGGCGCCGAAAAGAGCCTGGGAAAGCGCTCGCTAGATACCGAAAAAATCTACGCAGATTTCATGGCGCGTAAGGCCGAGCTTACGCAGCGTGTTGATGATCTCAAGATTCAACTGCGTCGGCATGAGCGAGTCAATAAAGCGCTGTATGTCGGGCGTGTTGACCCTACGGTGATTGCGTTGCTCACCCGGCTGGGAGGCGCCGAGTTGGCTGAGTATTTCCATGTGGTGGGTACGCATGCGCTCTATGCCTATGAAACGGTGGCCGGCGTGCGCTTCGATGCGAATGTGACCGCCACACGCGATATTGATTTGCTCTGGGATGTGCGCAAGCGCATGAGCTTCTGGACGCAAATGGAGCGCTTGGACTCGTCTTTTCTGGCCTTGCTGAAAAAGGTCGACTCCAGCTTTCGCATTCGGCAGTCACAGCGCTACACGGCGGTGAACACAGAAGGCTTTGAGGTAGATATTTTTCGCCGCATGCGCGCAGGCGATGATCAGCACCCCATCAAAATCAGCGAGCGCACAAAGGGTGAGCAGGCGGTCGATCAGGCCACAGCGCTTGAGGAGTTGTCTGTGGTGCAAGCCGCCTGCGCAGATGTTTTTCTCAATACACCCAGCTTTGAAGCAGTGATCGTGGACCGCAATGGCCGCATGGCCATGATGCGCACGATCCAGCCACGAGCGTTCGTTGAATTCAAACGCTGGATGTCTGGCCTGCCAGACCGTGAACCCATCAAGCGCCAACGCGATGCCGCGCAGGCAAAGGCCGTACAGGCTTTGTTGGATGAAGAGCGGCTGATGTGAACTGTTAATCGCCTATACCAAGGCTAAGTTTGACAATTTGCCGACGGAATTTTTGTTGGCGCTGAAAAAGGAGTTTGATGATGCGTAAACCTAAAGTGGATTTAGAAATGGCGCAGTTTCAGGCTGATTTATTGCAGTCTGTGCGCGAGATGAAGGCGGGCACGTTTGCGCGCAGCACGCCGGTGCCTGTGACCGAGGCCTTGCAGGCGCGCGCCAAGATGTATTTGTCGCAGTCGCAGTTTGCCAAGCTGCTGGGTGTGTCGGTGCGCACTTTGCAAGAGTGGGAGCAAGGCCGCAAAAAGCCTACGGGTGCAGCGCAGACGCTGCTGCGCGTGGCGGTGCAAACGCCGCAGGCTTTGCTTAGCCTGGCTTAAATGGGTTTTGGTGGCATGGTATCCCACCGATTTGAAAAACCAATTGCTACGTACTCAGTAGCTGATTACGCTATATTTTATTGGCCTGCAGGCCTATAGAGCATATAAATTCTGCATCCGGTGCAAACCTGAAAAAACGACTACGCAAGCGCCTGCAAGCCCTTGCTATCCACCAATCTCAGCAGCTTTAAAGCCATACCATTCGGGTGCTTTTGGCCGCGCTCCCATTGCTGGATGGTGGAGGGGCTGGTGTTCAAATACGCGGCAAACACGGCCTGGCTGGCTTTAAAGCGCAGCCGAATCCCCTTGATTTGCGCGGCGTTGTAGTCTTGCACGGACGGTAAACACAGCGCGTCAAACTCGCTCATGGTGGTTAAATCCATCACGCCAGCCTGGTGCAGGCCAGCGGCTGTGCTGTGCAAAACGTCTAATAGTTTGTCATGCTTCATCATGGTCCTCTCGTCCTTCGTACAGTTCTTGCGCCGCTATGGCGGTGGCTAGTTGGCGGCTATCGTAAGCCAGCAGTTTGGCAGCCAACAATTTCAAGGCTTTGAGCTCTTTATCGCTGATATTGCTTTGCTGGTTTTTGGCCAAGCCGTACATAAAGAACGCTTTGTCGTTTAGCTTGACTTCGAGTTGGGCGCAGACTACGTCGACATAGGCAAAACCATCCACCCGCACCCCGCGCTGGGCGAGAGCATCGGCATGGCAGCAAAGATTGCGCATGGGTCTTGCACGGATGTGCCGCCTGCTAAAAAAGTAACGCCAAGACCGAGACCTGAACAAACAGAGCCCGGACTGGCAACAGTTCAGGCTTTTTGTTGCCATAACGGCCAGGGCGTTTACTGCCCTGGTGTACTGCTGCGCAGAAAAGCACAGCGAACCTGCGTGGGCAAGCGCGATGCAAAAATGGATTAATAGATGCTCATCCCAACGCAGGTATCCCCTGTGCCTGCACGGAGATTGCCGACTCCAGGCGCTGTTGCTGCGCTGGATTGACCAGCTCAAAGCACTCCACCGGCTCGGCAAAGCCCTTCAAAACCAGCGAAGCCATGGGCCGGACCTGGAGAATCTTGTCGATGTTTTTCGCCACCACACTGCAGATGATGGTTTGTCCGCCTTGGGCCTGCGAGCAAAGCCGCGCGGCAAGATTGGTCACATTGCCTATGGCTGCATAGTCGTGCCGCCCTTCGAAGCCAATGGCACCGATGGTGGCTACGCCCTGGGAAATGCCTACACCCAAGGCCAGACTGTAACTGCGCGTCTGCCATACTTTTTGCAAATCCAAAAAACGCGATTGCATTTCCACGGCCATGCGACAGGCTTTGACAGCGGGGTCCGGGATTTCAACCGGATCGTTGAAAAATATCATCATCCCGTCCCCGGCAAACCGCTCCAGCGTGGCACCATGCGACGCGATCAGTTCGCCCATAACTGCATGGAACTCCGCCAGCGCGCGCATCACTTCATCAGAGCCATGCTTCAAGGTGAAGCTGGTATAGCCGCGCAAATCCAGAAACATCACTACGATCTCGCGCTGATGCGTGCGATATAGATCCTCGCTGCGCACCGAGAGCAACTGATCGGCGACAGCAGGAGAAAAGAAACGCCGCAAGCGTTTGAGGCGCACACCTTCTGAAATACGTTCGGCAAGAGCCAGCGACAGCATGATGGCGTCCACCAGCATGCCAAAGTCAACGGCCCTGAAGGTTGCGAAGGTGTAGGGCAGAATTCCAAGTACCGTTAATGCGGTAATGGAGGTACCAATCAGCCCGGCCACGGTGGCTGCCAGGTAGTATTTGGCAACGTTGTTGCCTTGCTTCATCGAAATAAAGCCAAGACACAGGACGAAGACAGAATAGATAACGATCCAGTTGACCGCACCGCGTGCATGGACGCCGTAACCGATGGGGAACGTCGCAAAAAAGTAAACAAAAAACACGATCAAAAATTTCTGCCATACCTTGTACATACGTGGAAGCTTGTGCTTCAGGTCAAGGAACACATTGGCAAACACCAGCCCGGACAGCGCAAAGAGGTAAGCAAACAGGGAATGCGCCCAGTTGGACAGCTCGGGCGACTCGCGAAAAAACAGACCGAAGGCGTGCCCGTTGTAAACCGAGTGGAGCACCAAAAATGCCCCCACATAGGCGCAGTACGCCAGGTGCATCGGCTCGCGCACCGAGAGGTACAGCACGAGGTTGAACGCGATCAGCGCAAGCAATGCGCCATAGAAAAAGCCAAAAAAAGCCGCTTCGCCAGACGCCAATTGATTCAACGCGCTGCGGTCCAGCAAGGACATGACAACAAACAATGTGTCGCGGCTGGCGACGCGTACGACAAGCGTGCTCTGGCCAGGCGGCAACACCAACTTGAAATTGATCTGCCGGCGCGGCTCTGCACGCTGCGCAAAAGGCAGGGTGTCGCCGCCGAGTTGGGTCTGTAGTTGCCCGCTGGCATCAACCAGGGTGACCTGTACCTGGTCGAGCCAGGTGGGCTCGAACATCAGCAAGCGCTCCAGCGGATTTTTTTCGATATTTTCCAGGGGAATCACAAACCAATAAGCCGCATCTGTGTAGCCAAAATTAATCGCACCACCGGCATCGCCTGGCGGCATTGCCAAAGGCGAATTGAGGATTTGCTCGACGGTTTTGTTTTTGTCGGCGTCCTTGACGACGCGCGCCCACGGTGTCAAGGTCAATTCAGTTGTGTTTGAGGACAATACGAGTCTTGAATCCTGTGCTGCGGCAGGCAGCGCGTAACAGGGCATGGCAAACAGGACGATGCAGAGAAGGCGGGCGTAGAGAGTCATAGGCTTTTGGGGGCGATGGTCTACGTACTTTAATGGCAGTGGCATGAAACTCCAAACGCAGTTGCTGACAGGTAGGTACAGTCACCCAGTATCGAACCGAATGCGTGCGTAGGGTATTTACTTATGGTGATGCTCGGATTTGCAGAAATACTTCGCCATGAACAAGCCCCAATGGAGCCAGCCTGACCTGGCAGCCGATCAATTTCTCTACCAGCGCAAGGGGCCCTGGCCCCAGCCCAGTCCGTCGTATCCGATGGAACATGCGCCCGAAATTCTGAATATCCCGCCGGTTGAGACGCTGCTGTGGAATCAGGCCATTGGCTCACGCTACTTCAAGACCTTGGCTTTTTACCCAGGCGGTGCGGCAGCCAATGCGGTGGCTGGCAGCCAGCTTCCGATACCGTCTGATGCCGAGTTCGTCCGGATGATGACAAATTCGGTGCATGCGCGGTGTCTGAAAAATGTTGAGGGCAATATTTGGGTCTCACGTTTCTATGCCATGGACTTGATCGCCGACGAGACATTGCCCGGTACTTACTCTTGGCCGGTGAACAGCGTCTTCTCGCGCAACGGTGATAAGTTTTCTTGCGTGAGCATCAATGTGCCAGTCATTGCTCAGCAGCAGCTGGAAGTGCGTCCTGGCGATCCAGCCTGGAATTTGGCCAAGGCTTACGCCCTGCAAGGGGCATCCTACATAGGCTTGTTTGTGGTGCACCCGGCCTTGCACTTCCCGATGGATACGGTCAACGCGATCACCAAGACCGCAGTGCCGCACACCCACCCACTGTTTCAACTGCTGTCAGCGCACAGCAGTTATGCGCTGGCCGTGAACAACGCAGTTCTTGAAACTGAAGATGGCGTGCTCAGTAGCAATCCGCCGGGAACTTGGTTTGACCCACTCACGGCCACGGGCTTGGTGATCAAGCGCATGTTTGGCGCGGGCTACGCGGGCCTGCCAGAGCGCCCGGACTTATATCCGAAATACAACTACATGACCCCCTGGATGGATACCAGTATTGACTACGGTCGTTGCCTAGCGTTGTATTTTCAGCCGTTTCTGGACTTCTGCGCGACAGTAGCTGATGAGATCCTTTCGGCCAGCCCGAACGACACCTACGTGGAACGATGGGCGAACTACATCAGCGCCAATCTCTACGGTTTTCCCGACGGGAAAGAAATTTTCAAGCTCGGTGTACTGGCCAAAGCGCTGGCGATTTATATGTGGGACGTGACGGTGTCGCACGCCGCCGATCACTATAGTTATGCTAATGACATTACGCCCAAGGCTCCCGGCCCGGCCGGTACCAACCTAGCGGCCTGGAAATTCCTGCGGCTGCGGGTTGCGCCACCAAAGGAATTATCGGATGGCGCTGGCGTGAAGCTGGTGGGTGACGTGTGTGCCCCCGATGATTTGTACCGGGCCGAAATGGCAGAGGAGATGTTCTTCAAAAGCGCGACGATCTGGCCCAACCTTTTCGACACCACCTATGCGTTTACGTCGCCGCAGTTGCTGCAGGCTCAACTAAAGTTTCACGCAGATTTGAAAATTGTCAGTGGCAAAGTGGCCGCCATCATGCCCAACTTCATGCCGCTTGTAGCTGAAGATCCAAAAGATCCAGCACAGTATTCACGAACCATTTCAGCCAGCATTCAGTACTAATGTGAGGCAGACAGTGGGTGGCACTTTTACCCAAGGCTCACTGTGTGAACTTTGAATTCTGGGATATCTAAGTGCATTGCATCGCAATTGAAGATGCGCTGCGCACTAGCTGAGCAGTCTCGCAGCATGAAAAAATCGGTGAAATTTCTTGATGTTTAAAACCTTCTTCACGGCGCTTGAAGCCCTCGGCACTGCCCTGCCCATCACCCTCGGGGCTCTGGGATTTGTTGCCTACAAAATTGGCCCTCAGATGATCGGCCCCTTGATGCTGGCAATGTTTTGTGGGATTGCAATAACCAATCTGTGCGCTGCTTTCTCACAGCGGCCCCTGACGTACCACGCGCGGTTTTTCGAGGTTTCGCTGCTGGTTGGCTTTATTGACAGTGTTGTGCCTCGACTCGGCGCATGGGGATTGGCAGATACCCCAGTGACCCGCCTGACACTGGTGGTGATGGTTTGCATTGGCTCCGCGTTGCTGCAACCTGTCTTCTACGCGTTCCGCCTGCAACGACTGACCCGCTTCATACCCGCACCCGTGTTTGCTGGGTTCCTTAATGCCATAGCCTTGATACTGGTTATCAGCCAAGGCAGGCAAATACTTGCCTTGCTTGCCTGCTCGCTCAATGCGGCTTGGCCTTCGCTGGTGATTGCTGCGGTTTGTTTTGGTGTCGCTTATGCTGCGCGCAGTTTCAATCCAAAGCTGCCCGCTGGTGTGCTGGGCTTGGTGGCGGCCAGCTTGGGGGCCATTATTTTGGCGCGGCTGGGGTATGCGTTGCCGCCCATTCTTACGTCGAACACGCAATGGGTCATGCCCACTGCTTTGCTGGACTGGCGTGTTCTAGACCCCGCCAATGGGGCTTTGGGCGCCGTGCTGCTTCACACTGCGGTGGCAAGCGCTTTGTTGGGCGTGGTGGTTTTTTTAAACACCATCACGGTGGCTGAAACAGTTTCACAGGTTGATGACAAGCCGCTGCCTGATACCCGGCAGGTGATGCTTTTGTCTGCAGGAAAAATCATTGGCGCCTGCTTGGGATCTGTGCCCATGAGTGCCTCGCCAAGTCCGTCAATGGCGGCCCTTCGGACAGGTGGGCTCACCCCTGGATCTCTGATCCTGTTTTCGATTTTGGCCCTGCTTTTTTATGGCTTGGATCTTCTGGCTTGGGTACCCAGAGCGGCCATCATTGGCCTGCTTTTATTTGTGGCGTTGATACTCATGGATCAACCTAGCGCGCAGCTGGCTTGGCGCTATGTTTCGCAGCCTCACGCGCGCCAGGCTACCAGCGCAATGCAACGCGAAGATCTGTTGATTGTTGTTTTGGTGACGCTACTGGGTGCGATGGCCAACATGGTGGTCGCATTGCTGGCTGGCATGGTGCTGGGACTGGTATTGTTTGCCAAACGCAACGGTAAAAGCCCCATCAAAGACGTACATGATGGCAGAGCCTGGCGATCCAACTGCGCGCGCTCTGCCAGCGACACAGCGGTGCTGATCCAGCACGGCGAGCGCATTTTGAGTGTCCGGCTACAGGGGGCACTGTATTTTGGTGTGGCGCGAAGCCTGCGAGCAGAAATTGAAGCCCTGCTGCCGCAACGGACGCAGCCACAGTGGCTGATTTTGGACTGGCGTGCTGTGGTTTCGCATGACACTACGCTGGCGCTCATGCTGGACCGCTTTGAGAAGTCCGCAGCCTTGCGTGGCGTGAGCGTGTTCCACTGTGCCCGCCAGGGTCACACAGATGGTTTTGCCGATCTGGATCGCGCCCTGGAGGTTTGCGAGAACCTGCTACTGGACGAACAGCGCCCTTGCACGGACGCCGCAGGCGGCGATGCTTTGCACTTGAATGCGTTGCTAGTCGATCTTGACCCGACCGCACAAACCCTGCTGAGGGGGTGTTTTGAGCGGCGCGACTACGCAGCGGGCGAGCATGTACTGAGAGTAGGGGAGAAAACACGCGACTTGCACGTGATTGCCAGCGGCCGCGCTGATGTGTTGATTCAGGGCGGCACAATTCGCCTCGCAGGTGTTAACGCAGGTGCCATTGTGGGCGAGATGGGGTTTTTAGATGCCTCACCCCGCGCAGCCGACGTGGTGGCCGTCGAACCTCTGGTTTCACTCACCTTGAGTCGCGAGAGTTTCGATGCTCTAGGAAGGCAGCATCCTGAGGTGGCACAGCAAATACTGCTAATCCTGTGCAAAGAATTAGCCAACCGACTGCGGTTCTTGCATCAGCTCATTTCGCGTGAGCGTGCCTGAACCGCCAATGCCGATTCAAGACTCCGCGCGTCGGCAAAGTCCATGACCTTCCAGGTCGATGTCAGGAGCCTTTCCGGGCGGCACCGCCCCCGCCCCCCAAACCTACGATCTGGTACTGCAAGCCGTAGGCCGCACCCCCTACGGCAAAAAAATCGCTGCCGATAAAGCCGGCGTAGCCTTCACCGACCGTGGCTACATCAACGTCGACATCCAGATGCGCACCAACGTGCCCCACATCTTCGCCATCGGCGACATCGTTGGCCAGCCCATGCTGGCCCACAAGGCGGTACACGAGGCCCATGTGGCAGCTGAAGTGATTGCAGGCGAACTGCAAGGCAACAAGGAACTCGCCAGCGCAGCCTTCAACGCCCGCGTCATCCCAAGCGTCGCGTACACCGACCCCGAAGTCGCATGGGTAGGCCTGACAGAAGACCAGGCCAAGGCACAAGGCATCAAGGTCAAAAAAGGACTGTTTCCCTGGACGGCATCAGGCCGGGCGATTGCCAACGGCCGCGACGAAGGCGTGACCAAGCTCCTGTTTGATGACTCACCAGAGGCCCACGGCCACGGCAAAATCCTCGGCGGCGGCATGGTCGGCACCCACGCCGGCGACATGATCGGCGAAATCGCCTTGGCCATTGAGATGGGGGCTGATGCCGTGGATATCGGCAAGACGATTCACCCGCACCCGACGCTGGGTGAAAGCATCGGCATGGCGGCTGAGGTGGCGCATGGGAGTTGCACGGATTTGCCGCCGGTCAAGAAGTAATGCTGTGAGGCTCTAATTGCTATTAATCGAGGAGCTTCTCATGCAGATTCTGAAAGGGCTGACAGGCTATTCGCGATAGTTGTTGTAGATCAAGCCAGGATTGACGGTCAGCATCAAAAAACCGGCGTTGAGTTCAGCGGCATATTAGAGTTTTAAGGCGTGGTGCTTTGTAATTTAAGATTAGTAGCTGAGTTGTCTTTCTTTACGACTCATATTTTTTTAGATTCATTAGGGATGGTCTGAATAACTCGTCGTGACGTCGAGTAGCAGGTCGTTAATTTTCAAATAGTGGAATTTCACGGACACACGGCAGAAACCCAGTCGTTTTTACTGCCGTCTTGGGCCTTTTTCGCCCTTGCAGAACACTTGCCCTGTTTTCGGCCGCACTCATGCCCCAGTCCCCATCAATTTGCTGCGCACCATCCACAGGTTGGACAGC
>JAYUHM010000182.1:0-27933 GCA_043766985.1 Polaromonas sp. | reverse complement strand
CAAAAGCGTACGAACTGAGTGTCGTTGCCGACGGCCAGGATCAGGTGCCCGTCGGCCACCTCGAAGACCTGGTAAGGCACGATGTTCTGGTGCGCGTTGCCGGCACGCTGCGGCGCCACGCCGGTGACCAAGTAGTTGGCGCCGAGGTTGGCCAGCATCGCCACCTGGGTGTCGAGCAGGGCCATGTCGATGTGCTGACCCTGGCCGGTGGCGTCGCGGTACCGCAGCGCGGCCTGGATCGCGATCGTGGCGTACAGGCCGGTGAAGAGGTCGGCGACGGCGACACCCACTTTTTGCGGCCCGCCACCGGGTCGGTCGTCGCGCTCGCCCGTCACGCTCATCAGGCCGCCGATGCCTTGCACGGCGTAGTCGTAGCCGGCGCGGCTGCGGTATGGGCCGGTCTGGCCGAAGCCGGTGATCGAGCAGTAGACCAGGCCCGGCTGCGCGGCCAGCAAGGTGGCTGCATCGAGGCCGTAGCGCGCCATGTCGCCGACCTTGAAGTTCTCGACCAGCACGTCGCACCCGGCCGCCAATCGGCCGATCAAGGCCTGGCCCTCGGGCCGTGCCAGATCGATCGTGATCGAGCGCTTGTTGCGATTGCAGCCGAGGTAGTAGGCGGCTTCGGCGGTGTCGCGGCCATCGCGGTCTGGCAGGAATGGTGGGCCCCAGCCGCGGGTGTCGTCGCCGCCGGGATGGCCGTCGCTGGCCGGGCGCTCGACTTTGATCACGTCGGCGCCGAGGTCGGCCAGGGTCTGCGTGCACCACGGCCCGGCGAGCACGCGCGACAGGTCGAGCACGCGCACGCCGGCCAGTGCGGCGGGAGGCGGGGGCGGGGTTGGGCTCATGAAGCGATCGTAAGCGCGGGGAGCAGTCGGGATAATGTGGGCCGATGACGATGCGCGCTGTCCCTGCGGTGTTGGCCCTGGCATGCGCTGCGACGGCGTGCACGCCGGGGCTCGATTGGCGCGACGTGCGGCCTGAAGGCGCGGGCCTGTTGGCGCTGTTCCCCTGCAAGCCGTCCAGCCATGCGCGCCGGCTGCTGCTGGCCGGTGTGGCTGTCGAGATGAACCTGTTCGCGTGCACGGCCAGCGGCGCGACCTATGCGGTCGGTTTTGCCGACATGGGTGAAGGGCAACGGGTTGGGCCCGCGCTGGACGAAATGGCCGAGGCTGCGGCGCGCAACATCGGGGCAACCGCTGCGCGCCCGGCGGTGCCGCTGCGAATCGACGGGGCGACGCCCCTCGCGCAGGCCGGACGCCAGCAGTTGCACGGCCAACTCGCCGACGGCCAGCGCGTCGAAGAGCAGGTGGCGGTGTTCGCGCGTGGCACAAAAGTGTTCCAGGCTACCGTGGTCGGCGCGCGGTTGGATGTCGAAGCCGTCGAGACGTTCTTCGGCGCGCTGCGCCTGCCGTCGTGAGCGTGGTTCAGTTGCCCGCCGCGCCAGTGCCTCTGGCTTCGACGCGGATGGCGGTGGCCTTATTTGCCGCCTTCGCCTTTGCCTACTTCTTCTCGGCCCTGCTGCGCGCGGTGACGGCCACGCTGGCGCCGGCTTTCAGCGCCGAGCTGGGGCTGTCGGCGGGCGACCTGGGCTTGTTGGGCGGCGCCTACTTCCTCGGCTTTTCGCTGATGCAGTTGCCGCTCGGCCGCGCACTCGACCGCCATGGCCCGCGCCGTGTGCTGCTGCTGCTGCTGGGCCTGGCGGTTGCGGCTTGCGCCGCATTTGCGCTGGCCCGCAGTTTCGTTGCGCTGCTGGCTGCGCGCACCTTGATCGGTGTTGGCGTGTCAGCTTGCCTGATGGCGCCGTTGACGGCGTATCGCCACCGCTTCGGCGCCACCGCGCAATTGCGCGCCAATTCGTGGATGCTGATGACCGGCTCGCTGGGCATGGTGGCGGCCACGCTGCCGGTGCAATGGCTGCTGCCCGTGCTGGGCTGGCGCAGCATGTTTGCCGGTTTGGCAGCGCTGATTGCTGTGTCGATTGTGGTGTTGGCCTGGCGCCTGCCTGCCTGGCCCGCCAAGCCTGCCGCCACCGCCACCGCGCAGGACGGTGGCTACCGCAGCATCTGGCAACATGCCTATTTTCGCCGCCATGTATGGTCTGGGTTCTTTAGCTACGGTGGTTTAGTGGCCATCCAAACGCTGTGGGCTGTGCCGTGGCTGATAGAAGTGAGCGGCTACACGCCCGTGCAGGCTGCAACCGGCTTGTTTTGGATCAACGTGTGCATGCTGCTGACCTTTTGGACCTGGGGCATGCTCAACCCGTACCTGGCGCGCCGCGGCCTGCACGCGGACTGGTTGATTGCCCGCGGAATTCCCCTAAGTTTGATTTTGCTAGCTATTATTTGCATAGCTGGTAGTGCTGTGCAGTGGTGGGCTTGGGCCCTATTTTGTATGTTTTGCAGCTTTATGTCGCTGGCGCAGCCGGCCATCGGTATGGCCTTCCCCCAAGCGCTGGCCGGCCGCGCACTGAGCGCCTATAACCTGGTGATCTTCAGTGGCATTTTTGCCGTGCAGTGGGGCATTGGGCTGCTGATTGACGGCTTCAAATCTATCGGCCTGGGCACGGTAGATGCTTTTCGGGCCGCATTTGCGGTGTTTTTTGTCTGCGCTTTGGCCGCATACTTGCGTTTTGTTTTGGATAATAAGACGGTATCGCCAAGCCGCTTGCCTGCGGCCTAGACAAACGCCTCACCTGTGCCCATGAACCATATCGTCATCATTGCCCATGCACCGCTGGCCTCGGCCTTGCGCAGCTGCGCGCTGCACGTCTTTCCAGACTGCGGCGACTGGGTCACTGCACTGGACGTGCAGCCTAACACCCCGCCCGGAGAAACCGTGGCGCAAGCGCGCATTATGCTGGCGCAGCGCCGCGCACCCAACGCCTTGCTGCTGGCCGATATTTTTGGCGCCACGCCGTCCAATGTGGCGCGCGAGCTGACCGACGGCGTCACCACCAAACTGATCACCGGCGTTAACCTGCCCATGCTGCTGCGGGCCATTACCTACCGCCACGAGAGCCTGGACGCCCTGGTGGCCCGGGCGCTGGCCGGCGGCGCGCAGGGCGTGATGCAAGTGGCGGTAACTGCCCCCCAAAACCAAGCCAAAAAACTCCATGATTCAGACCACCATCACCATCAGCAATAAGCTGGGCCTGCACGCCCGCGCCTCGGCCAAGCTCACCAAGCTGGCCGGCAGCTTTCCGTGCGAGGTGTGGATGGCCCGCGGTGAACGCAAAGTCAACGCCAAGTCCATCATGGGCGTGATGATGCTGGCCGCCGGCATCGGCACCGACGTGATGGTGCAAACCGATGGGGCGCAAGAACAAGAGGCGATGGACGCGCTGCTAAAGTTAATTGGCGATAAGTTTGGAGAAGGGGAATGAGCGCCGCTGGGCCGTCCCAAGGCGCGAAGGCCCCCATGGGGGGCAGCGCAGCACACTACGTCGCAAGCGTGGGGGCGGGTAGCGTATGACATTTAGTATCCACGGCATCGCCGTTGCACGCGGTATCGCCATTGGGCGGGCCGTGGTGGTGGCCTCGAGCCGGATGGATGTGGCGCATTACTACATCAAGCCCGACCAGGTAGCGGCCGAGCTGCTGCGCGTGCGCCATGCCAAGGACGCCGTGGTGGCCGAGCTGATCAAGCTGCAGCACGGCTTGGCCGGCAAAGACGCCAAAGAAGCGCCAACCGAGCTGACGGCCCTGCTGGACGTGCACCAGATGCTGCTGCAAGACCAAACCCTGCAAGACGGCGTGACGCATTGGATCAAAGACCGCTTGTACAACGCCGAGTGGGCGCTGACCACGCAGCTGGAGGTGGTGGGCCGGCAGTTTGACGAGATGGAAGACGAGTACCTGCGTGAACGCAAAGCCGACCTGGAGCAGGTGGTAGAGCGCGTGCTGCGGGTGATGAAGGGCGTGGCCTCGCCCATGGCCGCGCCACCCGCGCCGCGCAAGCGCCAGCAGGGCCAGCAAGACCTGTTGCCCAGCGACAGCCAAGACGTGCCGCTGATCCTGATCGCGCATGACTTGAGCCCCGCCGACATGCTGCAATTTAAAAGCAGCGTGTTTGCCGGCTTTGTGACCGATGTGGGCGGCAAAACCTCGCACACCGCCATCGTGGCGCGCAGCCTGGACATTCCCGCCGTGGTGGGCACGCGCACGGCCAGCCAACTGGTGCGGCAAGATGACTGGGTCATCATCGACGGCGACGCCGGGGTGATGGTGATCGACCCCTCGCCCATTATTTTGGCGGAGTACGGCTTCAAGCAGCGCCAGGGAGAGCTGGAGCGGGAGCGCCTGTCGCGGCTCAAGCACACCCCGGCCATCACCTTGGATGGTCAAAAAATTGAGCTGCTGGCCAATATTGAGATGCCCGAGGACGCCGCCACCGCGCTGGCCGCCGGCGCGGTAGGTGTGGGCTTGTTCCGCAGTGAATTTCTGTTCATGGGCCGCAGCGACCACGCGGGCGGCAAGCTGCCAGACGAAGACGAGCAATACGCCGCCTACCTGCGCGCCGTAGAAGGCATGCAGGGCATGCCAGTGACCATTCGCACGGTCGATGTGGGTGCCGACAAGCCGCTGGACGGCCACGGCGACAAAGGCAATACCCACCTGAACCCCGCGCTGGGCCTGCGCGCCATCCGCTGGAGCCTGTCCGAGCCAGCCATGTTTCGCACCCAGTTGCGGGCCATTTTGCGTGCCGCGGCGCATGGCAAAGTCAACCTGCTCATCCCCATGCTGTGCGCCGTCAGCGAGATCCGCAAAACCCTGCGCCAGCTCGACCTGGCCCGCGCCGAGCTGGACAACCGCGGCGCCGTGTACGGTGATGTGCAACTGGGCGCCATGATCGAGATCCCGGCCGCCGCCATGTCGCTGCCCGCGTTTCTGAAGTACTTTGACTTTTTGTCGATAGGTACCAACGACCTGATCCAGTACACCCTGGCGATTGACCGTGCAGACGAGTCGGTGGCCCACCTGTACGACCCATTGCACCCCGCCGTGCTGCAACTGATTGCGCAAACCATTGAGGCCTGCCAGCAGCAAGGCAAGGGCGTGAGTGTGTGCGGTGAAATGGCAGGCGACGTGACAATGACGCGCCTGCTGCTGGGCCTGGGCCTGCGTACCTTCTCCATGCACCCCGCCCAGGTGCTGGCGGTCAAGCAAGAGGTGTTGCGCTCAGACACCAGCAAGCTCAAAGCCTTGGCCCAGCGTGTGCTCTGCAGTGACGACCCAGCAGGCGAGCTGCATGCCTGATCCTTGCAGGTTAATTTGCTATTAGTTGCTATTAATTTAGTAGCAGCTTGTGCTATGCTCTATTGGGCTGCGGCCCTATTTTGCTGATTTAATGGGCCCCAAGGGCGTGTCGGCAGACTTTGGCTCTTCGGCGAAACTAATGGTTTCTCTGCTAATAACAAAGCGGTAATTTCAATAACTCGCAGCAAGTACATGCAAAAACTGTCTAAAAGCCAAATTTCAACCACGCCGCCCCATTGGGGTTACTACCGGTGCATAATTCGCTTCCCGGCCACCCATCGGCCATTTGGTTGTGAAACCGCGTAGTACATGAACCGACTAGCTGCCATACTGCCCGCCACCCAAGTGATGGTGGGTGTTGACGCCACCAGCAAGAAACGCGCTTTTGAAGAAGCGGGGCTGTTGTTTGAAAATCTCCACGGCCTGTCCCGCGCGCTGGTCACCGACAGCCTGTTCGCCCGCGAGCGCCTGGGCTCTACCGGCTTGGGGCATGGCGTAGCTATTCCCCACGGGCGTATCAAAGGCCTGAAGGCGCCCATGGCGGCGGTGTTTCGTTTGTCGCAGCCCATCGGGTTTGACGCACCCGACGAGCAAGCCGTGGGCCTGCTTATCTTTTTGCTGGTGCCCGAAGCGGCCACGCAAAAGCATCTGGAGATTCTGTCGGAGATTGCCGAGCTGCTCAGCGACGCGCTTTTGCGCGAAAAAATCAAATCCGCAGACCAAGCCCATGTGTTGCACGGCCTGATTGCGCAGTGGCAGTCGGCTACGGTGGGCTTGGCAGCAGCGGCCTGACAGCTTTCTTCAGGGCGTGCGCATTTTGCGCTAGCCAAACCCCGCCTAGGCTAAGATGCTAACCATCGCTTTAGCCCACCCCATCCCATGAAACCTACCGTCATCAGCGCCGACGTGCTGTTTGAAGAGCACCGATCCCACCTCAAGTGGCAATGGATAGCCGGCCTGGGTGCGTCCGAGCGCCGGTTTGACGAAGTCGCCGTGCGCGCCGCCCGCTCAGGCGCCGACCTGGTGGGCTACCTGAACTACATCCACCCCTACCGCGTGCAGGTGCTGGGCGAGCGCGAGGTGAAATACCTCAGCAACGCCAGCCCCGAGGACTGCGCGCGCCGCGTGTCGCGTATTGTCACGCTGGAGCCGCCCGCGCTGGTCATTGCCGACGGGCAAGTGGCGCCTGAGGCCCTGCTGTCCCTGTGCGAGCGGGCGCAGTTGCCAGCCTTCCAAACCCACGAGTCGGCGGCCTTGGTGATCGACGTGCTGCGCGCCTACCTGTCGCGCCACTTTGCCGACCGGCACACCATGCACGGTGTGTTCATGGATATTTTGGGTCTCGGCGTGATGATCACGGGCGAGTCGGGCCTGGGCAAAAGTGAGTTGGGCCTGGAGCTGATTTCACGCGGCAATGGCCTGGTGGCAGACGACGCCGTCGACCTGTTTCGCATCAACCAAAACAGCATTGAAGGCCGCTGCCCCGAGCTGCTGCAAAACCTGCTGGAACTGCGCGGTATTGGCCTGCTGGACATTCGCGCAATATTTGGCGAAACGGCGGTGCGCCGCAAAATGCGCCTCAAGCTGATTGTGCATTTGGTACGCCGCCAAACCATGGAGCGCGAGTACGAGCGGATTCCCTACGAGCCGCTGACGCAAGACGTGCTGGGTATTCCCATCCGCAAGGTGGTGGTGCAGGTAGAAGCGGGGCGCAACATCGCCGTGCTGGTAGAGGCCGCTGTGCGCAACACCATTTTGCAGCTGCGCGGCATCAACACCTTTGACGAGTTTGTGGAGCGCCAGCGCCGCGCCATGGACAACCCGGGCACCACCCGCTATTAGACGCTTCAAGTCGGTGGTCAAGTCTTTCGCAGGAAATTTGGCCGTCAGGGGTGTGTCCGCTGGCATCAAAAAATTGCTAACGCAGCTGGCCCACCTTTGTCGGCTTCACACTGGGTTCGGCAGCAGGTTTTGGTTGCAGCAGTCGCTCGCTTTGCCAGCGCACAAGATCAAGCCACATTTGGCGCATCTCGCCTGCCAGCGGCGTGCGAAAGGCGCTGGGCAGCTCGATGGTGACTACCGGCATGCGTTTGTGTATGCCGCCGTAATTGCCCAAGCTGCCGGGAAAAATACCCACTTGGTCGAGGTACAGGCGGCCCAGCTTGGCGGGAGGCGTAGTGGGGCCGTCAAAGTCCAGCACGCCATAAGGCGCGTGGATGCTGACAATCATGTCGGGTTTAAAGCGCTCCATCTCCTCGTGCAAGTATCTGGATTCTGGCTCGCTCAGCGGTTTGGGGCCAGGCCAACGGCGCGGGTCGCGGTTGACTTTTTGCTCCCAGTAAATGGGCGCTTCTTTGTCCCACTGGGGTGTAGGAAAGTTGCGGTTCAGGTCTACGCCGTTGGCATTGGTGCGGCGTGCGGGGCTGGTCAGCAGGCCATCGGGGTTGAGCAGGGGAATAAAACGCCAGTGCGTTTGCGCCGGGATCTCTTTGGCCAGCGGTATCCAGTGCAAAGCCAACGCGGCAGACGACAGCTCATCACCATGGATACCGCCCACCACCAGCACGCGCAGCTTGGCGTCGGGTACCGGCAGATCGCGCACCCACAGGGTTTGGCCTTTCACCGAGCGGGCATGGGAGTCTTGCAGCTGCGCGCCGTGGCACAGGGCGGGGGAGACGTTGGGCAGCTTGCGTGAAAACTCTTCGCAACCAGACGGCGCGGCATGCGCGGCACAGGCGCTGGCTAACGATACAACGAGGGAGAAAAATGTTTTGCAACGCATGGGCTCATTATCAGGGATGACCTGTGCGCGGCTAGTACAGGCCTCGCACGCGGGCGTGCAGGCGCGCCAGGCCTAGCAAGGCGTCGGTATACGGCGTAGGCACCTGTACCATGTGGCCCAGCTCTTGCACCGCGCCTACCAGCGCGTCCAGCTCTACGGGCTTGTGGGCCTCTATATCTTGCAACATGGAGGTTTTAAATGCGCCAAGTTTGCGCGTCACCTGGTGGCGGTCTTCAGGCTGCTGCTCGATGGGGATGCCAATGTGTGCGCCGATGGCTTTGGCCTCCAGCATCACGCTGGAGACAAAGCCGCGCACCAAGTGGTCATCCAGAATTTTGTCGGTGGTGGCGCCGGTGATGGCACTGATGGGGTTTATGGTCATGTTGCCCCACAGCTTGTACCAAATGTCGCGTTGAATTTGCGCTGACACGGTGGCTTGAAAGCCCGCTTGTTGCAGCAGCGCCAACAAGGCCTGCACCCGCTCGGTTTTAACGCCCGAAGGTTCGCCGATGATCAGGCCATTGCCAAAGTGGTGGCGCACCACGCCTGGCGCGCTGGTCGAGCAGCTGGCGTGCACCACACAGCCGACGATGTGCCGCGCGGGGATGTGCTGGGCCATTTCCCCGGTGGCATCGACGCTGCGCAAGTGCTGGTTGGCATACGCGCCACCAAAGCCCTGCAAAAACCACCATGGCACGCCGTTCATGGCGCTGATGACCAAGGTGTCCTTACCTACCATGGGTTTGATTTGCGCCGCCACATCGCGCAAGGCGGGGGCTTTGACGCTGAGGACGACGATGTCTTGTACCCCCAAGGCGGTGGCGTCACCAGCGGCTTGCACAGGGGCACGCACGCATTGCGCGGTGCCGCTGGCGCCTGTGCGGTGCAGTTGCAGCCCGTCTTTTTGCAGCGCCGCCAAGGTGGCGCCACGGGCGAAGGCACTTAGCTGCACCTGCGGCAAAGTGCCCAAACAAGCACCTAGCCAGCCACCAATGGCGCCCGCACCCACAATGCCTATCTTGGTCATGTCATGGCCTAAATTAGAAGGGTTTTAGGCTGCAAGCCCAATAGAACATAGCACAAGCAGCTATTAAATGCGTAGTGTTGAAATATCCGGGCCTGGCACGCATTCAAACCGCGTAACCCGGGTTGCTCTTGTCCAGCAGGCGGCGCATCGCGTCAAACACGTCTTGCCCGGCACCAAAGCGCGCATCGTATTGCAGGCCGTCGTAGGTGGCGCGCTGGGCGATGGATTCGGGCACCGCAATGGCCGGGCCCAAACTGGCTTGCATCACCTGCACGTCGCAGGCGCGTTGCAGCGTCCACAGCAGCACAAATGCCTGCGGCAGGCTGGCACCGTAGGTGAGCAGGCCATGGTTGCGCAGGATGACGGCGGGTTTGTCCCCCATGCTTTGCAGCAGGCGCGGGCCTTCGTCGGCGTGGATGGTAATGCCTTCAAAGTCATGGTAGGCCACGCGGCCATGCAGCTGGGCCGAGTAAAAATTGTTTTGCGCCAAGCCACTTTGCGTACACGCCACCGCCACGCCCGCCGTGGTGTGGGTGTGCATGATGCAGTGGGCACCGGGCAGTGCGTTGTGGATGGTGCTGTGCACCGTAAAGCCTGCCGGGTTGATGGGGTGCGGGCTGTCGCTGAGCTTATTGCCTTGCAGGTCGATCTTGATCAAATTGCTGGCCGTCACCTCGCTGTAGTGCAGGCCAAAAGGGTTGATTAAAAATTGCTTCTCGTTGCCACTGACGCTCTCTGGCACCCGCACCGTGATGTGGTTGTATATCATCTCGGTCCAGCCCAGCATCGCAAACACGCGGTAGCAGGCGGCCAGCTGCACGCGGGCTTGCCATTCGTCGGGGTGGCAGTGGCCAGCAGCGGGGGCAGTGCTGCGGGCGGTGGTGGGTGCGAGGACGGCGTTCATGGCAGTGGCTCCAGGTGGTGGTTAGCTTTTAGCAAACAAGGGGTGCAGCGAGCTGTGCTTGGCATCAAACACCTCCAGGCCTTCGTCAATCTGGACGGTAATGCCAATATGCGCACTGGTCAAAAGAGAAGAAAAATGGGTTTTGGCCGCAACAGACAGGGCGTTACCAGCTGCGCTTTTAGTAGCGTCTGAGCGCCCCTTGGCCATGCGCAGGTTCATGTAAACAAAGGCATAGTCACCCGTTCCGCCCGCTGCTTTGCCCGCAGCGCCGCCGTCTGCTACGGCGTAATGCGCTGCAGGATAGGCCAGCACCCGGGTGCCGCCGCTAGGGTAGACCTGCTGGCCATGCTCATCGCGCACCGCCAGCATGGCATCACACATGCTGCGGCAGAGTGCACCCATATCGGTTTTCTGGTCGAGATTGGGGGTGTAAAGAATGACCAGCTGCGGCATATTTTTTAATCCAGCTCAGACTGTTTAAATGGCGTTTAAATGGGGTCAGATCACGTTTAAATGGGGTCAGATCACATTTATTTTCCGTCGCCGTTCAATAACCCGACAACACTTTGCCCGGTGCACCGCTGGCCGACTTGAAGGTTTGCGCCAGGGTGCGCGCGCTTTTGGTTAGTACCGCCACATCAATACCCACAGCCACAAACAGCGCGCCCATCTCCAGGTACCGCTTGGCCAGCGTGTCGTCTGCCGTCAAAATACCGGGGGCTTTGCCTGCGGCCACCACGCGGCGAATGCCACCTTCAATCACCTTTTGCACCTCCGGGTGTGCGGCGTTGCCCAGGTGGCCGAGTGACGCAGCCAGATCCGACGGGCCAAAAAACACGCCATCCACGCCTTCGGTGTTGGCGATAGCGTCCAGATTACCGATGGCTGTCACCGTCTCAGCCTGCACCAACAGGCAGGCATCGTCGTTGGCCTGCTGCAGGTAGTTGGGGTTGGCGCTCCAGCGCGAGGCGCGCGCACTGCCCGCGCCCACGCCACGCACACCCTGCGGCGGGTAGCGCATGGCCAGCACCATCTGCGCGGCTTGCGCGGCGGTGTCCACCATCGGCACCAGAATGTTTTGCGCGCCAATGTCCAGGTGCTGTTTGATCAATACAGCATCGCCAATCGCCACCCGCGTGACCGCCTGCACGGGGTACGCCGCCGCCGCCTGAAGCGACCCCAGCAGCATCGGTATATCGTTAGGCGCATGCTCGCTGTCGATCAACAACCAGTCAAACCCGCAGCTCGCGCAGATCTCGGTGGCGTAGGGGCTCGAGAGCATCAGCCACAGGCCGATTTGGGGTTGTTTGTTTTGGAGGGCTTGCTTGAAGAGGTTCATGGTGCGTCCTTTTTAAATGGGGTCAGATGACATTTGTTTGAGATGACATGTATTTCGTGGTCCATCGGCTTGACTTGAGCTTACGTGGTTTGCAATGGCGTGACAGGAAAAATCGCATTGATCTGCCCCGTGCCGCTGCTGCCAAAGTACGGCGTAATCACCTCCACTGGCGCAGTGTAGTCCTTCCAGCCCAGCGCGCCCAGCAACATGGCGGTGTCGTGCATATCGCCTTCGCCGTAGCATTTGTCGTTGTACATGGGCAGCATGTCAATGAAGGTTTTCCAGTCGCCTTTCTCCCACAGCTCGACCACTTTGTGATCGACTTGTTCCAGGAAGGCGTTGTAGGTTTTGAAAGCGAATTCAGGCGCGCGGCCGTTGTCGGCGAAGTGGTGGCTCAAACTGCCGCTGGCAAATATGGCCACCGTGCCGTCGTACTGTTCTTCAATCGCGCGGCGCACGGCCAGGCCAAACTGGCCGCTCTCGGTCAGGTCGTGCCAGTCGCACCAGGCGCTGACGCAGATCACCTTGTAATGTTGGTCGGCGTTCATGTAGCGCATGGGCACCAGGGTGCCGTATTCCAGCTCCAGCGTGGTGTCGCTGTGGGCCCGGCTTTTGATGCCCATGGCGTTGGCCATGTCCGCCATCAGGTGGCCCAGCGCCGGGTTGCCGGGGTAGGCGTAGGGCATGTTTTTGATGAAGTGCGGCAGCTCGTTGCTGGTGTACACGCCTTTGAACGCCGGCCCGCAGTTGATGTGGTATTCGCTGTTGACCTGCCAGTGCACATCAAACACCACAATGGTGTCTACGCCGAGTGCGCGACAGCGGCGGTCAATCTCTTGATGCCCTGCAATCGCTGCGTCGCGTTTGCCAAAATGCGGGCCGGGGAACTCGCACAGGTACATCGACGGTACGTGGGTGATTTTGGCGGCGAGGGCGAGCTTTCCCATGGTTTCAGTCTCTCATAAAAATAGCGCTAAGAACCAAGCCAGAACTTTCAGATACTGGCTCCACAGGGCTATCACCACGCCCAGCACCGTCAACGGAACCAGCCAACGGTCAACATACAAGTAGTTAAACAGCGCGTTCAAATCGGCCGCACTGATGGGCTGGTGCATAGGGGAGGGGACTGGCTGAGCGGTAATGGGTTGGCCGCTGACACTCACTAACGACAAAGCCTGTGGAGACAACAAGGCCTGCCTCACAAAACGACCATTGGTATCCATTAAAGCAAGCAGGCTATGCACTTGCGCACCCACATACTCACGAGGCATGCGAATCTGGTTGCTTGCCAGACCCCAAAAGCTAATGACCAAGTGGACCAGTGTAGGGAGCATATTGGTGAGTGCCAACATAGCGATCCACGACACCTGCGGATCGAGTGGGTTCGCACGGAATTGGGTGACCATCATTGCCGCATCGACACCCCATCCAGAGATTTGCATGATTTTCAATATAGACAAGACTAAAATAAATAGGCCAGCAGTCAACAGTAAGGCAAGCATTACGTCAACCGTAATGAGTCCCACAGTCCAATTGCTACCAGCAGAAATTTTTCGCAAAAAGTGCCGGGTTGCACCAATGGAAATCCAGTCAAATATTGCATTACTCAATGGGAGCAATCCAAAAAACAATATCAATGCAAATGAAGTGCTAGATGCGACTACTTCTGTCGGAGTGATGGTCAAAGTTGGTAAAAAGACTACAACCAGTAAAAGATGAAGAGTTAGAAGTATTAACACAATACACACGGCTTTCAAATGATCACCAAGCTTGCGAATTGGCCGGGTTGCCAGCCATCTGAAAAGCGATAACATAACGAAAAATTCGCTAAGCGTACCTGCCGCTATTACTATACTTGAGCCGATACCTCCTAGCGTGGCGAATGTGCTTGCGGTAACGATTACTCCCACGGGAAGCATTGCAACTCTGTACTCGTCATTCTTTGTGTCGTTCGCCGCGACCATTTGAGCTAACAGTATGGCTACCATCATGGATAGGACTAAGCCAACGCCAATAATGGCACCGGCATTACTCCAAGCGTCGATTGTCTGGAAAAAGGTAATGCTCAAGACTGTTAGCACTAAGATAAGCACAAGAAATGCGCAGTAAACAAAGAGGCCAACTATGCGACCAGGCTCAGGCATCCATTGCCGTCGGTATTTCAAAATCCAAACCACTGGTAACGCGGGCAGTGGAATAAGCATGATAACGACTAGTCGTTTCAAAAAACCAATGGTGTCCCTACCGAAACTTGGCATAACTGTCAGCGGACCTATTTGCCCTGCATCGGTCAGCAACCAAGTAAGAAGTAGAAAAGCCAAGGGGTAGATAAGTGCAAGTATCAGCAGTTTATTAAAACCCGTATACGTCCAAATCTCTGAACCCAAATGGCGGCTAAACCATGTCTCTGCCCAGTCTAAGCTTGTGTGCCAACGGCTCACCGACTGGCTAGTGCCGAGGGCTGTGGGTGCATTAGGCATACCCATGGGCATACTTAGTGCCGAGCGCGCCAGAAGGCGCTGTAGCGTGGCATAGGTTTGGCTTTTTTGGGCATTGAGTTCCGTTAGAGCGGTAAACTCGTCGTGATACCCAGGCAAGCGCTTGCCAAGCCAGTACGCATGCCCCCCCAGCAGCAGCGCCGCCGCCAGTGGCACCAGGCTCCAATGCCCTTGATTCCATAGCCACGCCAAAGGCGCAAGCATGCCAAGAGGCAGGCCAATACTGGCTAAAAATTCTTTGATAGAACTCATGCGTGGCGCTTTTGTTCGAAATGTCAAATATTTACACGCCCCAGTGTGGGATGTGGTGGTGGCCCATACTAACGCACACGTTCTTCGGCTCGCAAAAAACCTCGTAGCTCCAAGTACCACCCTCGCGCCCGGTGCCACTGGCCTTGGTGCCGCCGAAGGGCTGGCGCAGGTCGCGTACGTTTTGGCTGTTGACGAAGCACATGCCTGATTCGATTTGCGCGGCGACGCGGTGGGCGCGGCCAATGTTTTCTGTCCACACGTAGCTGCTCAGGCCGTACTGCGTGTCGTTGGCCAATTGCACGGCGTGCGCTTCGTCTTTGAAGGGGATGAGGCAGGCGACAGGGCCGAAGATTTCGTCTTGGGCGATGCGCATGCGGTTATCGACATCGGCAAATACGGCGGGCCAGACGTAGTTGCCGGCTTTCACGCGCTCTGGTAATGCGCTGGCGTAATCAGGCTTGCCTGAGCCGCCGCAGAGCAGGCTGGCCCCTTCTTTTTGGCCTAGCTCGATATAGCTGCGCACTTTAGCCAAGTGCGCTTGAGAGATCATTGGGCCGACGATGGTCTCATCATCCAGCGGGTCGCCCACTGCAATCTTCATGGCGCGCGCAGCAAACTTGGCGGCAAACTCTTTGTAAATGCTTTCTTGCACCAAGATACGGCTGCCAGCCGTGCAACGCTCGCCGTTGTTGCTGAAGATCATGAAGATGGCGGCATCCATGGCGCGCTCCAGATTCGCATCCTCAAAAATGACGAAGGGCGATTTGCCGCCCAGCTCCATGCTGAATTTTTTAAGGCCTGCGGCTTGCACGATGCGGTTACCCGTGACGGTGCTGCCGGTAAACGAGATGGCGCGCACATCGGGGTGGCGGCACAGTGGCTCGCCAGCCTCGGTGCCAGTGCCGTGCACGATGTTGAGCACGCCGGGCGGAACGCCAGCTTCAAGCGCCAGCTCGCCCAGACGCGCGGCGCTCATGGGGGACAGCTCGCTCATCTTCAGCACCGCCGTGTTGCCAAAGGCCAGGCAGGGCGCGGTCTTCCAGGTGGCCGTCATAAACGGCACGTTCCACGGGCTGACCAACGCGCACACGCCCACCGGGTGGAACAGGGTGTAGTTCAGATGCGTCTCGGTCGGGTAGGTGTGGCCGTCTACGCGGGTGCACATCTCTGCAAAATAATAAAAGTTGTCCGCCGCGCGGGGGATGAGCTGCTTGCCAGTTTGCGCGATCACCTGGCCGCAGTCATTGGTCTCGGTGTGCGCGATCTCGGGCACATGCGCCGCGATCAAATCACCCAGCTTGCGCATGATCTTGGCGCGCGCGGCGGGCGCAGTGGCGGCCCACGCAGGGAAGGCGGCTTTGGCCGCAGCGACGGCGGCGTTGACCTCTGCCTCACCACCTGCGGCCACCTGCGCCAGCACTTCTTGAGTGGCAGGGTTGATGGTGTCAAAGGTGGCGGCGCTGGCAACCGATTGGCCGTTGATGAGGTGGTTGATTTGCATGGAATCTCTGTAGGTGCTTAAGGTTTATACGCCGAATTCATCGTACGCAAATTTCATCGTATATTGCAAGGGACAAGCTTTTGGGGTCAGATCCCAATTCAGGACGGAGATCTTTTCGGAGACTCAACATGCTGTACGAAATTGGGCTCTGACCCCGATAGCGCTGATGGAGCGCAGATGAAATTTTCCAGCGCGCCAACACCTTCGATAGAAGTAACGACAACATCCCCCACCTTGCAATCCACCACCCCATCCGGCGTACCCGTCAAGATCAAATCCCCAGGCTGCAAAGTCATAAAACTACTGAAGTATTCAATCAGCGTGGCCACATCAAAAATCATGTCCCGCGTATTGCCGCTTTGCGTGACCTTGCCGTTCACCGTGGTTTGCAAAGCAAGCTGCATCGGGTCGGCAATGTCCGCCGCATCCACCAGCCACGGCCCGAGGGGCGTGCAGGTAGGGCGACCCTTGACTTTCAAATTAGGGCGGTACCAGTTCTCCAGATAGTCGCGGATGGCGTAGTCGTTGGCTACGGTGTAGCCTGCAATAAAGTCGTGGGCATCGGCTTTACGCACCTGCTTGGCTGTGCGGCCTATCACTACCGCCAGCTCGCATTCGTAGTGCATAAACTGCACACCTGCAGGGCGAATGGTCTGCGCGCGGTGGCCGATCAAGCTGCTTTGGCCTTTGACAAACGCCAGCGGCTCGTCGGGCGCTTTGAAGGCCAACTCTTTGGCATGGTCGGCGTAGTTCAGGCCCAGTGCCAGGATGGTGCGGGGGCGTGGCACGTCTTGCAGCGGGGGCAGCCAGGTGACGGCATCCAACGCCACGCGCTCGCCGCTTTCCAGCCGCAATGCACCTTCGTTTTCGGCGTGGTTGCGCGCCGCACTGAACGTGGCGTTCAGTGCGCGGCCTTGGTAAACAATGCGGGCGTGCTTCATACCAGTACGTCTGCCCGCGCTACCAGCGTGTGGCGCAGCGGCGCAAAGCCGGGCGCGCTAATTTCCACGGCATCTCCCGCCCGGGCCAGTGGCGCCTGAAACGGGCTGCCCATCATCAGCACATCACCGTCTTGCAAGTCAATAAACTCGGCTACATCGGCCACCAACTGCGCCGCACTGCGCACCATCTCCGCCGTGCTAAAGCTTTGCACCACCGCGCCATTGATGCGCACGGTAATGGTAAGCGCGTCCAGCGCCGCCACGTCAGCCAACGCATGCGGCAATGGGGCCGCACACAAGAAACCATCGACACAATTGAACCTAATTGGAGGGCGGTAGAAGCTGTCATGGGGAATTGTCAGGTCACTGAACAGTACCACATACGCTATGTTAGTAATAGCAGGTTGTGCTGTTTTCTGTTGGGTTTTTGGCCTTTTTGATCCAAAAATAAGCCCCACACTGGCGCGCACCTGTACCTGTGATACGCCAGCCGGGAGCGCGATGGCGCTGCCATGCGCGCTGAAGGTGTTGGCGGTTTTGACATACAACACGCGTGCCTGTGGCGCGGCCTTGTAGGGTGGCTGCGTCATTTGCGCGGCCAGCGCAGCGTGCTCATCGCTGAAGTTCATCAGCGTGCCGTACACCGTACCTTGGGGAAGCCAGGGTTTGCAAAGTATCTCGGTGCTCATGCCGGGGCCTCCAGGGATGGGGCCTGGTCGTTACAGTCTTGTACGTTGGTTGCAATCACCGCGTCCAGCAAGCCATACAACTGCGCCAGCGGCGCACTGCCCAGCGCCTGCTCCATGGCCGCGTAATGCGCTTCAATCGACTCTGCCAGTTTTTGCACCAGGCGCTTGCCCTTGGCTGTCGCCAGCACCCGGGTGCGCCGCGCGTCCGCGACATCGCGGCTGCGTTTGACCAAGCCATCGCGCTCCATGCGCGCCAGCACGCCCGTCAGGCTGGGCCCGAGCAAGTACGCCTCGGCTGCAATCGTGCCCGCGTCCGTTGCGCCGCGTTCACCCAGCACCCGCAGCACCCGCCACTGCTGGTCAGTCAGCCCGTGCGCCCGCAGGTTCGGCCTGAAATGCCCCATGACGGCTTCCCGCGCCTGCAGTAGCAGGCGGGGCAGGTTGCGGTGCGCGAAGGTGGTCATTTATTTAATATATTAAATAAAAATCACATTGTCAAGACATCGTAGTCAATCTGCCCTAAACGCGTGGTCCGCTATGGCATCATGCGTGCATGACATTCTGGGATGAACGCAAAGAGCGCAATGAACGGCACCTGTTTGTATCGCGCAGGCTGGATTTGGCGCCTCCAGTTACCGCGGTGGCCTTGATATTTACGGGTACATGGCTATTTGCATGGTTGGCCAGCGCCGCATTGTTGGCAGCGGGGTTGTTAAGCATGCCGCTGCGTTACGCGGCAGCCTTTACCGGTGCCTATGGCTGCTTCTTTGGGCTTGTGCGCATCTGGTGCGATTTTGCTAAACGCGAGCCAGAAAAAAAGAACAGCGGCACTGGCTTTGATCTGCCAGGCATCGATGCGGGCGAAGGCTGCCTGATAGTGCTTGCGGTTGCAGCGTTGGCGTTTATTTTGAGTGGCTTGTTTTGGTCTATTGGCGGCTATGGTTTGCTTTTAGAAGTCGCCTTTGAGGTTGCATTTGCGGGGACGGTCGTGCGCGGGATAGGCAAGCAGTCCATGGTGGGGCACTGGGCCCGCGCCTTGTTGCAAAGAACATGGTGGATTGCGTTGCTGGTGATGGCGCTGGTGGCCGGCTTTGCGGCCATGATGCAACATGCTGCACCCGAGGCGCAAACCATGTCGCAGGCCTACAAGAATTTAAACGCCAAGCAGCCCAAGTAGCAGTACCGCACAATACTGTACATAAATGCAGTATTATTGCGCCATGGCCAAAGAAAAAACTGTCTACACCTGCTCCGAATGCGGCGGCACCAGCCCTAAGTGGCTGGGCAAATGCACGGCTTGCCATGCGTGGAACACGCTGATCGAGTCGGTAGCGGAGAACGCCGCGCCCACTAAAAACCGCTTTGCCTCGCTGACGGCCGCCGCGCCCGTGCAGGCGCTGTGCGACATTGAGGCGACGGATTTTGACCGCACGCCGACTGGGCAAGACGAGCTAGACCGCGTGCTGGGCGGCGGCATTGTCGAGGGCGGCGTGGTGCTCATCGGCGGCGACCCGGGCATTGGTAAATCGACGCTGCTGTTGCAGGCGCTAGACACTTTGCAGCGTGGCGGCATGAATGCGCTGTACGTGACCGGCGAGGAGAGCGGCGCGCAGGTGGCGCTGCGCTCGCGGCGGCTGGGCATTGTGGGCAGCCAGGTGAAAGTGATGGCCGAGACGCAGCTGGAGAAAATCCTGGCAACCCTGGAAGCCCAAGCGCCCCATATCGCGGTGATCGATTCGATCCAAACCGTGTATTCCGATCAATTGACCAGCGCGCCCGGCTCGGTAGCCCAAGTGCGCGAGTGTGCGGCGCACCTCACGCGCTATGCAAAGAGTAGCGGTACCGCTATTGTTCTGGTGGGCCACGTCACCAAAGAGGGCACGCTGGCTGGCCCGCGCGTGCTGGAGCACATGGTAGACACGGTGCTGTATTTTGAAGGTGACACGCATTCCAGTTTTCGCCTGGTGCGGGCGATCAAAAACCGTTTTGGTGCCGTGAACGAGATTGGCGTGTTTGCCATGACCGAAAAAGGCTTGAAGGGCGTGAGCAACCCCAGCGCCATCTTTTTAAGCCAGCACAGCGAGCCGGTGCCCGGCAGTTGCGTGATGGTCACGCTAGAGGGCACGCGCCCGATGCTGGTCGAGATTCAAGCCTTGGTGGATAGCGGTGGCCCATCGCCACGCAGGCTGTCCGTAGGCCTGGACAAAGACCGCCTGGCCATGCTCTTGGCGGTGCTGCACCGCCACGCGGGCGTGGCCTGCATGGACCAAGACGTGTTTGTCAACGCCGTGGGCGGCGTGCGCATCACCGAGCCCGCCGCCGACCTGGCCGTCATGCTGTCGATCACCAGCAGCCTGCGCGGCAAGCCCCTGCCCAAAGGCTTTATCGCTTTTGGCGAGGTGGGTTTAGCCGGTGAGGTGCGACCCGCGCCGCGCGGCCAGGAGCGCCTGAAAGAAGCCGCAAAACTAGGCTTTAGCGTCGCCATCGTGCCCAAAGCCAATGCGCCGAAAAAATCGCAGGCCAAGGAGTTTGAGGGCCTCACTATCCATGCAGTGGAGCGCGTGGAAGAGGCCATGAATTTGGTGCGGTCTTTGCAATAAATGCTAGCTAATACATAGCTGGTCATGCGATGTTCTAAAGGGCTAGGTGCCTAAATTTCTGTAATAACAAGCGGCGCCAAAGCTAAGTAGTTTGCGCAACTTGCCAGCCAGCGCCGCCTGCGACAATAGCGCCATGAAATTGCAAACTCCTTTTATGTGGGCCGTCGGCGCAGTGCTGGTTGCTGTCGCCTACCACCGCTTCAGCTGGTCGGGTGTGGCCTTGGTTGTCACCGGCATCATGTTTTGGATGATGCTGCACTTTACCCGCATGATGACCATCCTCAAGCGTGCCACCAACGCGCCCATCGGCTATGTGGCCAGCGCGGTGATGCTCAACGCCAAGCTCAAAACCGGGGTTACTTTGCTGCATGTGACCGCGATGACCAAAAGCCTGGGCGCGCTGCAAACAGAGAAAGACGCGCAGCCAGAGATTTACCGTTGGACGGACACCGGCGGCTCGCATGTCACCGGCACCTTTGTCGGCGGCAAGCTGACCGAGTATGTGCTCTGGCGGCCTGAGCAGCCTGCAGACGCGTCCACCACCAGTTGAACGCCAAAATAGCACCGGTATCGCCGGGCAAGAAGCCCAGCGCTGCGCCCAACATGGCCCACGCCGCGTAAAATCTAGGGTTTTATCGACCCCCCCATTCTTATCCTCTTAGGAACCGCAACATGGCAGCCCCCACTTCCAGCGCCCCAAGCGCCCCCACCAGCATGTCTGACCGCGATGGCAAAATTTGGATGGACGGCCAGATGGTCGAATGGCGCGATGCCAAGATCCATGTGCTGACCCACACCCTGCACTACGGCTGCGGTGCGTTTGAAGGCGTGCGCGCCTACCACCTGCAGGACGGCAGCACCGGCATTTTCCGCCTGGAAGAGCACACCGAACGACTATTCAACAGCGCCAAAATTCTGCGCATGAAGATTCCGTTCTCCAAAGAAGAAGTCATGCAGGCCCAGCTGGACGTGGTGCGCGTCAACAAACTGCCCAGCTGCTACATCCGCCCCCTCACCTGGATTGGCGACAAAAAACTCGGCGTATCGCCCAAGGGCAACGACATCCACCTGATGGTGGCTGCCTGGCCCTGGGGCGCGTACCTGGGCGACGAAGGTTTGAAGTGCGGCATCCGCGTCAAGACCTCCAGCTTCACCCGCCACCATGTCAACATCACCATGATCCACGCCAAAGCGGTGAGCAACTACACCAACTCGATTTTGGCCAATATGGAAGCCACCGACGAAGGCTACGACGAAGCCCTGCTGCTCGACCCGCAAGGCTTTGTGTCCGAAGGCGCAGGCGAGAACGTGTTTGTGGTGCGCAAGGGCGTGGTCTACACGCCCGATTCAAGCGCTGGAGCATTGAACGGCATTACCCGCAACACGATTTTTGCGATCTGCAAAGACTTGGGGTTAGAGCTGAAAGAGAAAGCCATCACCCGCGACGAAATCTACATCGCCGACGAAGCGTTTTTCAGCGGCACCGCGGCTGAAGTAACGCCGATTCGCGAGCTGGACCGTATCGAGATCGGCAGCGGCTCACGCGGGCCGATCACCGAGAAAATTCAGGCGGCGTTTTTTGATATCGTCAATGGCCGCAACGACAAATACGCCAGCTGGCTGTCTAAAGTTTGATCGACCATATGTCCAAAACCATCGAACTCAAAGCCACTGACGTCAACCCAGAGGGCGGCATATTTTGCCCCAACAAACTGGCCGGTATGGAGCTGTGGAACTCGCACCCCAAGGTGTACTTGGACATTGCGCAAACCGGCGAGGCCAAGTGCCCGTACTGCGGCACGCAATACAAGCTTAAAGCGGGCGAGCATCTGGGTGGACACCACTAATAGCCTCATCATCGCGCCGCAGTGGATCGGCGACGCGGTGATGACTGAGCCGCTGCTTCGTCGCCTGCATGCGCGCGGCGAACGCATCACTGTAGGCGCCCTGCCCTGGGTGGCGCCGGTGTACCGCTGCATGCCCCAGGTGGCTGAGGTGATCGAGTTTCCGTTCGCGCACGGTGGCTTGCAGTTCAAAGCGCGGCGATCCATTGCCAAGCAAATCGAGGGCCGGTTTGACACGGCCTATGTGCTGCCCAACTCGCTGAAAAGCGCACTGTTGCCGCTGCTGGCAGGCATCCCCAAGCGGGTAGGCTACCTGGGCGAGGCGCGGGTGGGTTTGCTCACCCACCGCATTAAAAACCCCAGCAAAGACAAACGCCCGCCGATGGTGGCTTTTTACTCGGCGTTGAGCGGTGAGGCCCACTTTGACCAAGACCGTCCACAGCTTAAGGTCAACGATGCCGATGTAGACCACACCTTGCAAGCCTTGGGCCTGCAACGCGGCCACTACGCCATCTTTGTACCTGGCGCAGAGTACGGCCCAGCCAAGCGTTGGCCTGCTGCGCACTTTGCCGCATTGGCCCAGCAACTGGACGTTCCCGTGCTGCTGTTTGGCTCAGCCAAAGACGCCGCGCTGTGTGACGAGATTGTGGCGTTAGCCCCTCGGCATACCACCAATTTGGCAGGAAAAACCTCGTTAGCCCAAGCAATACAAGCACAAACTGCTAGTAAATTAATAGTAACTAATGATTCAGGTTTGATGCATGTGGCCGCCGCACTGGACGTGCCGCAGGTCGCCATCTTTGGCTCCAGCAGCCCGCTGCACACGCCGCCGCTTAGCAGCGCTGCGCAAATCGTTTGGCTGAAAAGCGAGGCCAGCTACCAGCCGCCGCTAGACTGCGCACCCTGCTTTGAGCGCGAATGCCCGCTGGGCCACACCCGCTGCCTGAACGACGTCACGCCCGAGCAGGTGTTAGCGCGCGCACGCGTGGCTATGATGCAGGTATGACGCAAGCTTCCGACTCTCGCCTCACGTGGGCGCAAACCTTCAAGGTCTACACCGAAGCGCCCACCCTGCGCATGCTCACCCTGGGTTTTTCCGCCGGGCTGCCGTTGTTGCTGGTGCTGGGCACTTTGAGCTTCTGGCTGCGCGAGGCCGGTGTCAACCGCGCCACCATTGGCTACCTGAGCTGGGTGGGGCTGGCCTACGGCTTTAAGTGGTGCTGGGCGCCCTTGGTAGACCGCTTGCCCATTCCTGTTCTCACCCGCCTGATGGGGCGCAGGCGCAGCTGGCTACTGCTCTCTCAGGTGGCCATCATGGCCGGCATTGTGGGCATGGCGCTGAACGACCCCAAGGTGGCGCTCATGCCCGTGGTGTGGTGCGCGCTGGTGGTGGCGGTGGCCTCGGCCACGCAAGACATCGCGCTGGATGCTTTTCGCATCGAAAGCGCCGACGTGCAGCGCCAGGCGGCTCTTGCCGCCGCCTACCAAACCGGCTACCGCATGGCCATGATCTGGGCCGGTGCGGGCGTGCTATGGATAGCCGCACGCGCCGAGTCTGCCGACGTTAGCAGCTACCAGCACGCGGCGTGGCAAACCGCCTATCTGTGGATGGCCGCCTCCATGCTGGTGGGTACGCTGACGGTGTTGCTGTCTGCCGAGCCCGCGCGCAAAGAGTTGCCGCCCAGCAAAAATATCCAGGAATGGCTGCACAGCGCGCTGGTAGAACCCTTTGCCGATTTTGTCAAACGCTACCAATGGCAAGCTGCGTTGATACTGTCGCTCATCGCCATCTACCGCATCAGCGACGTGGTGATGGGCATCATGGCCAACCCGTTTTACGTGGACATGGGCTACACCAAAGACGAGGTGGCAGCCGTTACCAAAGTGTTTGGCGTCATCATGACCTTGCTGGGTGCTTTCATTGGCGGCGTGATGTCCATGCGCCTGGGTGTGATGCGCGTGCTGATGCTGGGCGCCGTGCTGTCGGCCGCCAGCAATTTGCTGTTCGCCTGGCTGGGCACACGCGGGCACGACTTGAACGCGCTGATCTGGGTCATCTCGGCCGACAACCTGTCCAGCGGCATTGCCTCGGCCGCCTTCATTGCCTACCTCTCCAGCCTGACCAATATTAACTATTCGGCCACACAGTACGCACTGTTCAGCTCCATGATGCTGTTGTTGCCCAAATTTATCGCGGGCTTCTCCGGCGAATTTGTCAATGCCTACGGCTACGGCACCTTCTTCGTCGGCACCGCGCTGTTGGGGGTGCCGGTGCTCGCCTTGGTGGCCTGGGCGGCCAAGGTACATGGCAAGGCGTAACGCACATACATTCGCGCACAGTCAACTGCGGGACTGCCCTTAGCGTTATAAACTATATAACCTTTAGTTTTACTAAGGCAAAACGCTTGATTCAAAAATTCAAGCGAAACGGCTGACTCTGTGCAAGGACGTGAATGCGACACCCGCGCTTAAATTTAGGTCTTCTTGGCTTCAATGCCGAGCAGCGCGACTGCGTGCAAGTCTATCTGGCCTCGCACGAGGCGGCCGCAGAGAGAGGCGAGCAGGACGATGATGCGCAGGCCCTGACCAGCTACCCGGTCTGGCAGATCACCGATTTTCGGGAAGCCAATGCGCTGCTACTCAACACCCATATGGCGCGCATAGACGGCGAAAACGTTTTGCGCTTCCATGTAGACCCATTGCGTCCTGAAGTGGTGGGCGTACGCCCCGCAGAGCTGGCCGTTCCGTATGCAGTGTGCGGCGAGCTGGCCAAAAAAATCCACGACGCTACGGTGCTTCACGTGCCCATGGTGGCGCTGGACGACCAGCACAGTGTGGTGCAAGCGCTGCTGCACTTTGAGGCGATGTTGCGGCCCCTGCGTACTTTGTATGCGCTGTCCCACGAGCTGCTGGAGCGGCGCGAAGAGCTGAATAACAAGCACACCTACCACCTGATGCGCAATGGCACCCTGGAGGTTATCGTCGACGTGCCGCAGCGGCGGGTAATGGTGCGCGATGCCCTGCGCCCGGCGGACCTGATTGATTCCGCGTGGCAATCGCGCCCCATGTCGGCCAACAGTTTGCCGCATGGGTTTTCGGTGTGGATGATGGAGGAAGTGGCGTGGATTCATGCGCTGCATTGCCAAAGTTTTAATTTGCCCCGGCGTTACCGCCACATGCCCTTGCGCCTGCGCCGCACGCCGCGGGTGCGCGCCTCGCTGATTTACCCACGGCATGCCGAGCTGCTGGAAGCGCTGGGCAACGAGGCCCACACTTTTGACGCTTTAACCGAGCTGTTTCCCGACCGAGAAGCGCATACCGAACGCGATGTGTACGCCCTGTATGCCTGCCGCGCCATCACCACCAACGCGGATGGCGCCACCGACCACCCGCCGTCCTCGCAGGGCCCCCACTCCCAGCAGGGGCAGGGCTCGCGGATTGATTTTCATTTGCAAACGGCGCCCGCCCACTTGTCTTAGGCAGCGCTACGCACTCGCTGCAAAGCTGTCTGCCTGCGCGCGTGGCCAATACAGTTTGAACACATTGTGCTGCTCACCCAGCTCGCCGTTCAGCAGCGCTCCCGCAGGCATTTGCGGCACCAGGTTAGCCAGTAAACGCACCTGGTTGTCGTCCAGGCGGCGCACAATGTGGTGGGCCGTGATAGCGCCCGGATGGCTCAAGCCTGCGGCCTGCACCATCTCTTGCAGCGCGTGCAGGGTTTGCTGGTGAAAGTTGTACACCCGCTCGGCCTTGGTGGGCACATGCAAGGCTTTTTGGCGGTGCGGGTCTTGGGTGGTCACGCCCGTGGGGCAGTTGCCGGTGTGGCAGTGCTGCGCCTGAATGCAGCCCAGCGCAAACATAAAGCCGCGTGCCGAGTTGCACCAGTCTGCGCCCAAGGCCATCATGCGGGAAATATCAAACGCGCTCACCACTTTGCCCGCACAGCCCAGGCGAATGCGCTCGCGCAAGTTAACCCCTTTGAGCGTGTTGTGCACCAACAGCAGGCCCTCTTGCAGCGGCGCCCCCACGTGGTCGGTAAACTCCAGCGGCGCGGCGCCCGTGCCGCCCTCGGCACCGTCCACCACAATAAAGTCGGGCGTGATACCGGTGGCCAGCATGGCTTTCACAATCGCAAACCACTCCCACGGGTGGCCAATGCACAGCTTGAAACCGGTGGGCTTGCCGCCCGACAGCTCGCGCAGGCGGGCGATGAATTGCAGCATCTCTACCGGCGTGCTAAAGGCGCTGTGCGACGCGGGCGACACACAGTCCACCCCCTCGGGCACACCGCGTGCGGCGGCAATCTCCGCCGTTACTTTAGCCCCGGGCAGCACGCCGCCCTGGCCGGGCTTGGCGCCTTGGCTGAGCTTGAGTTCAATCATTTTGACCTGCGGGTCGCGCGCATTGGCGGCAAACTTGTCGGCGTTAAAAGAGCCGTCGTCATTGCGGCAGCCAAAGTAGCCCGAGCCTACTTCCCAGGTCAAGTCGCCGCCGTGCACGCGGTGGTGCACGCTGATGGAGCCTTCGCCCGTGTCATGCACAAAACCGCCGCGCTTGGCGCCTTGGTTGAGCGCCAAAATGGCATTGGCACTCAATGCGCCAAAACTCATGGCCGAAATATTGAACACGCTGATGGCGTAGGGCTGGGTGCAGCCGTTGGCCGCCAAACCCACCGTGACGCGAAAGTCGTGGCTGGCCAGCTTGGTCGGGGCGATGGAATGGTTAAGCCATTCGTAGCCTTCGGCGCCTACGTCCAGCTGGGTACCAAAAGGGCGTTTGTCGGGCTCACCCTTGGCACGCTGGTACACCAGCGAGCGCTGTGAGCGCGAGAAGGGTGCGGCCTCGTTGTCGCTCTCTAAAAAGTACTGCCGCATCTCGGGGCGAATGTATTCCAGCAAAAACCGAAAATGCCCAATTACGGGGTAATTACGCAAAATGGCATGCTTGTTTTGGCGCAAATCGCGTACACCCAGTATGCTGAGCCCGAGAAAGAGCAGGCCATACAACCAGCCCACGCCAAAAGCGACGATGCTGAACAGGCTGAGCAAGGCGGCAAAAATACACAGGCCTAAAGCGGTGTAGCGGATGGGGAAGTAAGCGTTGGCTTTAGCCAGGGTTTCTGCAATCATGGCAGCATGCTACCGGTAAAACTGCCGGTTTGCCCGGCACGAAGCGCAGAATCTCGGTTTTCGTGCTATTCATCAGCATTTTGGGGTGCTAGCCCAACAGAATGTAGCACAAGCTGCTATTAATACAGTAGCATTTTGGTGCCGTGTATTAGCCAAATAACGACACCAGCTTGGCGGCCAAAGGCATCAGCACCGAGGCCAGCAGCACCTGCAGCGCCAGCGCCAAGCCCGCGTAGGCCCCAGCGTCGGCGTTAACTGCAATAGCCCGCGCGGCGCCTATCCCATGCGAGGCGGTGCCCAGTGCAAAGCCGCGCGCCGCCCACCCGGCCGTGTCAACGGGAATGCGCAGCGCATCAAACAGGTATTTGCCCAGCAGCGCGCCCACAATACCCGTCAGCACGGCAAACACCGCGGCCAACGCGGCAATGCCCCCAATTTTGTCGGCAATGCCCATGGCGACCGGCGCGGTGACCGACTTGGGTGCCAGCGACAGCAAAACCTCTTGTGGCAAGCCCCATGCCCAGCCCAGCAGCAAGGCCGAGCCTGCCGACGCCGTACCCCCGGCCAGCGCAGCCACCAGCAAGCGCCCCCAGCGCCGCCGCAGCTCGGCGCGGCGCAGCCACAGCGGCCAGGCCAGCGCCACTACTGCGGGGCCGAGCAAAAAGTGAATAAACTGCGCCCCGGCAAAATACGTCGGGTAGGGCACGCCCGTGGCCAACAGCCCGCTGGCTATCACCAGCACGCTCCACAGCACCGGGTTGGCCCACGGCGCTTGGTGCAGACGCTGGTAGGCGCTGTGCGCCAGCACATAGACCACCAAGGTGGCGGTTAAGCCAAACAAGGGCGTGGCCGACAGGTAGACCCACAGCTGCACAAAATCAGCCATCGTCTTTGTCCCGCAGCCACTGCATGGTCAAGGCCGTCACGGCCAAACCGATGATGGTGGACAGCACCAGCACGGCCAGCATGCGCCCGCCATACCGGCCAACCAGCCCCAAATGGGTCATGACGCCTACGCCCACGGGAACGAAAAGCAGCGACAAATGGGCCAATAGAAAGTTAGCGCACACGCCCACGCTAGCGCGCACACTGGGCCAACGCAGCGCCACCAGCAGCAAGGCCATACCCAGCACCGGGCCGGGCAGGGGCAGGGCCAAAGCGCGGGTGGCAAA
>JAYUHM010000181.1:0-27976 GCA_043766985.1 Polaromonas sp. | reverse complement strand
CACACGGTTGGTATTTTTGCATCTTCCTCAGGCGGCAGATGGTACAGGTCCTTCGTAGCGGCTTCGCCAGGATGGATTTTGTTCTCGATACCGTCCAGGCCAGCCATCAGCAGCGCCGCGAAGCCCAGGTACGGGTTCATCAGTGGATCTGGAAAGCGTGCCTCGATACGGCGACCGCGTGGGTTGGCCACGTGCGGAATGCGGATCGATGCCGAGCGGTTGCGTGACGAGTAAGCCAGCTTGACTGGTGCCTCATAGCCAGGAACCAGGCGCTTGTAGCTGTTGGTGCCAGGGTTGGTGATGGCGTTCAGGGCGCGGGCGTGCTTGATGATGCCGCCTACGTAGTACAAAGCGGTATCAGACAGGCCTGCGTAGCCGTTACCAGCAAACAGGTTGACACCGTCTTTGCTGATGGACTGGTGCACGTGCATGCCAGAGCCGTTGTCGCCAACGATGGGCTTGGGCATGAAGGTAGCGGTTTTGCCGTAGGCGTTAGCCACGTTTTGCACCACGTACTTGAGGATTTGGGTCCAGTCGGCGCGCTGCACCAAGGTGCTAAAGCGGGTGCCCAGCTCGTTCTGGCCAGGACCAGCCACTTCGTGGTGGTGCACTTCAACCGGAATGCCCAGTGATTCAAGAATCAAGGACATCTCGGAGCGCATGTCTTGCATGCTGTCTACCGGAGGCACGGGGAAGTAGCCACCTTTGATGGTAGGACGGTGGCCTTTGTTGCCGCCGTCAATCTTTTTGCCCGAATTCCATGGGGCTTCGTATTCGTCGATCTTGAAGAAGGTGCCCGACATGTCGGTGTTCCAACGCACATCATCAAAGATGAAGAACTCTGGCTCTGGACCGAAGTAGGCGGTGTCGCCAATGCCGGTGGACTTGAGGTAGGCCTCGGCGCGCTTGGCTACCGAGCGCGGGTCGCGGTCGTAGGCTTTGCCGTCCGATGGCTCGACCACGTCGCAGCTCATGAACAGCGTGGTTTCTTCGTAGAAGGGGTCGATGTTGGCGGTGTTGGCATCAGGCATCAGTTGCATGTCGGAGGCTTCAATGCCTTTCCAACCGGCAATGGAAGAACCGTCAAATGCGTGGCCTGACGTGAACTTGTCTTCGTCAAAATGCGACACAGGCACGGTAACGTGCTGCTCTTTACCACGGGTGTCGGTGAAGCGGAAGTCAACGAACTTGACTTCGTTGTCCTTCACCATTTTCATTACGTCTGCGACGGTCTTGGCCATCAAATGCTCCTAAAAGTGGATGGTTGGTTGAAAAAACTGTTCTTTGAGTAACTGCTCAGTACGTTTCATGCACTTTTTGTGCCAAATCGGTGCAGACCCCAAAACCGTAGATTGTCGGCGATTTTTGACCCGGTTAGCCGCCCGGGCCCGCAAATGTGCAAGCAAATGGTCGGCGAATGGGGTTAGGGCAAATGTAGAGCAAATGGGGTCAGATCAAAATTCAGGACACAAACCTATCCGGCGATCACGATTCAAGTACGAAATTTTGCTCTGACCCCTTTTGCGCAGTCTCCGGCGCGTCAAGTCTGCATTTGCAACCACCTCGGGCCTCGCGGCAGAGCCTGTGCCATGGGCATGCGCCCCGGTCGTCGGCCCCTAAAGGGGGAGCATGTGCAGTACTCAAATTGGGTTCCGGCCTGGTTTTGCGTTGGCCCACTTTTGCACCCAATTTTCCGTGCTTCCAGCCCGCCGCCCTGATTGGGGCGCATACCCATGGCACAGCCTCTGCCGCGAGAAACGGGGTTTTGGTGTGCAGAGGGTGTTGAGCTGCTTTTGTCGCGGTTTATGAGCAATTTACGCCGCCAGCCCAATATAACATAGCACAAGCAGCTACTTAATGTATAGCACATGAGTCTGCCTAGACCGTGACTTTACTTTCCCAAAAGACCATCCAGATGAATCACTTCCATCGCATCGCTTGACGCAAAACCCAAGTCATTCGTCAAAATAAACTTGCACCCAGCCAGCGCCGCCGTGGCGTAATGCAACGCGTCTATCAGCTTCATTCCCCGCTTGGGGGCCAGTTCAGCCGCCAGTTCAAACACTTTTTTGGAGTGCGGCAGCACGGTAATGAACTCGTCATTGCTGAAAAACTCCTTGAACTCGCTCACCCGCAGGGTATCGTTGATTTGGTAAGGCTTGTACAAGGTTTCAGCCACCACCGCGTCACCCGTGTAGGCAATGGACAGACCGTCGTTGAACAACTGAAAAAACGGCACCACCGCCTCAAAATAGCGGTCATGCCGCTCTAAAAAATAGATAAAGATGTTGGTGTCCACATAGACCCGCTGCCCCCGTATACGCGCCAGCGCCTGACCTATCTTGTCCATGAACTGCGCAGGTCTTGGATGCTGGCCTCAATTTCGTCCTGCGTGCTGCCCCACAAGCCCTTGCCTACGCCGGCAAACGACATTAGGTCGCGCTTGGCGGTGTGCCTTTTGCTGGGGATAAGCATCAGCACCCCATTGGACAAGCTGACCTCCATCGTGTCATTGGCGGCCACATGGTTGGTACGGCTCCACTCCTGCAACAGCTCCGCAGGGATGGTGACCTGGCCTTTTTCTCGAAGTTTGACTTGTGGCATTTTTTCTGGCTCCTGGCGTAGGAAGTTGGAAATTAATTCCTACGTAGGATTTTACGGGTGTTTTGCAGTAAAGCCAAGCTGTTTTTTGCCTCACACCTCAAATCTCGCGCAACCTCGTCGCACCTCCCGGCAGAGCCTGTGCCATGGGCATGCGCCCCGGTCGTCGGCCCCTAAAGGGGGAGCATGTGCAGTACTCAAATTGGGTTCTGGCGTGGCTTTTTCTTGGCAAACTTTGCACCCAATTTTCCGTGCTTCCAGCCCGCCGCCCTGATTGGGGCGCATACCCATAGCACAGGCTCTACCGCGAGAACTGGGGGTTTGGGTTTGCTGAGACTGATGGGCTGCTTTTTGTACAATTTTATATGCTGTTTAAGGCCCTAGCCCAATAGAATATAGCACAATACGCTACTTATTTTGTAGCGTTACGATTCACCTACTGCGCATGCTGCATCCCCTCCTATTTGGAAAATGTCGTCTTCTTACAGGTCACATTCAACCACCACCAGATGCACATCGGTTGCCCAAAGCAGCGCAATGTACGTCATAATTTGCCTCATGTAGCGGGCTGAAGATTCATCCCCTTACCCGCAACCACCTCGCGTGGTTCAGTCCAACATGTTTTTTCTGTTGCAAAAGGCGCTCCTGGTTTCTTTCAGCTTGGTCTGATAACAGATAGACGTTATTCGTTAAAGTACTTCAATGACCGCGCCTGCCGATCAATTACTAAAAAAATGGTGGCTCCGAGGCATAGCATTCCTGCTAGCCACGTCACCGCCAGCAATTGTCCTGTGGCTCCAAGATAGTCTCGCGCCATATCTAGCCACACTATCGCCAGTATTACTATTACGAATAGGAGCGGCACTGCTGCTAACAACAACTGCTCTATTGGCATATTGTTTCCTTCAGCGCCCTTGGTTGAAGTGGGACGAGCCAACAGGCACATGGTTCAGTCGGTTCACGGGTCTGAGGTATTGTGGTACTTGCCGAGCTAACAAAGTCATCGTCCCATTGAAGAATGAAGTCACGGGGTGGCGTTGTGTATCGTGTGACCGGTTTCGGGCTGACCCAGCAAGAAAGGTCACCTCCGCTGTCTCAGCAGCAGTAGTAAAACGTGCGAGTTTTGTTCGCAATTGGTAGCGCATCGGATGGTAAACAGCCAATCCAAAACTCTCATGGCGCAGGCTGGCCACGCATAACATGGCACTTAACCTTCGCGCCCTTCGGTCGCTGCGCTTGGGCAAACCGCCAAGCCCAACGTTGCTCCTAAATAAATAGCTGCTTGTGCTATATTCCATTGGGCCAGTGCGCGGTTACTCGCATGAAATGACACAAAACTAGCCCGGTACCGCATGCAAGCCAACCCGCTAATCCTGCGGCGCAGTGTGCGCTGTGCCTGTGCGCCCCGATCAGGGCTGAGGGCTGGAAGCACGGAAAATTGGGTGCAAAAGTTGGCCGATAGACACCGCGCCGGAACCCAATTTGAGTACTGCACATGCTCGCCCAAAGGGCCCGAAGACCGGGGCGCATAGGCACAGCGCACGCTGCGTCGCAGGCTGCGAGGTCTATGCACTTGATCTTGTGAGGCAGCGAGGCTCAAAGAAGCAAACCTACGCAAAATTTAGTGCATCAAACCACTAAGCACCAAAACGGTGCAAAACCTAACGCACCAATTCAGGCCCAGTTTTTGCACCAAACTTGTGCAACCCTTCCAGCATCACCGGATAGGCCAAAGCCACGTCCGCTGGCGCACCCTTTACGCCCAGCTCAATATGGCGCCCATACTGCGGATGGTCCACACTGGGTAGGCTAAACACCTTGATGCCCGCAAAATCGGTTTCCAGGCGCAGCATCAGTGGGGTTAAGGCTGCCTCCATAGCGCCAAAGACAATCACCGACTTCTCCACATTAGCCTGCTGGCGATGCAAATGGGCATACAGGTTGTCCAAAACCCATTCCACCATCGGCCACGCCATGACCGGGAAGCCCGGCACAAAGTGGACTGCACCACCCTGCCCGCTAGTCGATGCAAAGCTAAAACCAGGAATCTTGTTATACGGGTTAGGAATAATCTGCGCGCCCACGGGGAAGGTGCCCATGTTCAGGCGGTGGATGTTGTCAGGCGCGTCGGGCAGGTATACCGTGCCCTGCTCTTTGGCAATGTCTTGCATGCGCTGGCGGATGAGTACTTCGGCCTCGGGGTGCAGCGCCAGCGCCACGCCCAGCGCCTTGGCCGCGCACTGGCGGGTGTGGTCGTCGGGCGTGGCGCCTATGCCGCCGGTGCTGAAGACAATGTCGCCGCTGGCAAAGGCGCGCTTGAGGGTGGCGGAAATGCGCTCGGGGGAGTCGCCTACGTACTCGGCCCAGTCCAAGGCTATGCCGCGGGCGGCCAGCAGCTCGATGACTTTGGGCAGGTGCTTGTCTTGGCGTTTGCCTGAGAGGATTTCGTCGCCGACGATGATCAGGCCAAATTTAGGGGCGTGCGGGAGGTTGGTTGCTGCTGTCATAGGGCAAGTTGATTACGTTGGGTTTGGGTAATACGTCGGTAGCGGCCTGGGTGGCTGCTTGGGAGGTTTGCACCAGGGTGGCCTTTTCGGCGTTCAGTACGGCTTGCCCGGCGCGGTACTGGGCCAGGGCTGACAGGCAATAGTGCGCAAACCACAGCGACGAGAAGGCAAACACCAAGGTGTAAATCCATATGGCGGCGGCCACCAAGAACGGCGCAAACACCAAAAACATCACACTGGATGCCCACAGTAGTGTAGGCGCTGCGCCCAGATAGCCGCACACCACGCCGATGCCCAGCAGAGGCATGCGGTGCGCCTTGATGACGGCGCGCCGCTCGGCGGCGGTGGCGTGGTCGGCCAGGGCGTCAAAGCTCATGACGCGGTAGGTGAGCCAGCCCCAGATGATGGGCGGAATGATGAGCACCAAGGGCGGAATGAGCCACAAGGGAATGGACGCCACCAGCGCCACCACTGCTAGCAGGGTAGAGCCTAGCGACCACAGCATGCTGGTAGCCAAACCATTACCTTTTTTGCGCTCCAGCTTGGCAAAGCGCCGCTCGGCCACCATCGACACCATGGCCGGGGTCATCATCAGCGCCACGGCCAACAGCGACACCACCACCAGCACCGGTGTGGCCGCCACCACCACCACCAACGGCGCGATAGCGGATTTAAGCCTGCCCACGCCCACGCCGTCCAGCCAGCCCAAAATGCGGGTGATCCAGTCGCTGCCGGCCAATGCAGCGTTAACAGTGTTGAGCGCGTTGTCCCAGAAAAAGTAGCCCACGCCCAGCGCCAGGGCCACCATGATGATCAACGGCAGCAGGGACAGCGCGATGACCCGGGGGTGCAGGCAATAAGCGGCAGCGCGCCAAAAAGCGTCTAAAACTAGTTTCATGGGTAACAGCATACCGGGATTTTGGATCTATGCTGCTGCGCGGCATGCGAAAATGCTGGGTTACCTTATCTATCACTCAGACTCAGCTTGGACAAAATCATGGACGCAGAACAAATCAACCAAATCGGCACCGCCCTCACCAGCCTGGCCGCGCGCACGCTAGACCTCCGGGGGTATCTTTGACTACGAGTCTAAGCAACGCAAACTAGAAGACGTCAACGCCGCCCTGGAAGACCCAGCGGTTTGGAACGACCCCAAGCGCGCGCAAGAGCTGGGAAAAGAGAAAAAAGCCCTGGAGGGCGTGGTGCTGGTCATCGCCAAACTCGACACCGAGATTGCCGACAACAGCGAGCTGTACGACATGAGCAAGGGCGACAACGACGTTGACAGCCTGAGCCATATTGAAGAAGAAGTGGCCAAGATCGAGGCCATCGTGGCGCAGCTTGAGTTCAGGCGCATGTTTAACCAACCGGCTGACCCGCTGAATGCCTTTTTGGACATCCAAGCGGGCGCCGGTGGTACCGAGGCCTGCGACTGGGCCAGCATGCTGCTGCGCCAGTACCTGCGCTACGCCGAACGCAAAGGCTTTAAAGCCACGATTGAAGACGAATCGTCGGGCGATATTGCGGGCATCAAGGGTGCCAGCATCAAGATTGAAGGCGAATACGCTTTTGGCCTGCTGCGCACCGAGACCGGCGTGCACCGCTTGGTACGCAAAAGCCCGTTTGACTCGTCAGGTGGCCGCCACACCAGCTTTGCCAGCGTGTTTGTGTACCCCGAGATCGACGACTCTATCGTCATCGACATCAACCCGTCTGATGTGCGCACCGACACCTACCGCGCCAGCGGTGCAGGCGGCCAGCACATTAACAAAACCGACTCTGCCGTGCGCCTGACCCACATGCCCACCGGCATTGTGGTGCAGTGCCAAGACGGGCGCAGCCAGCACGGCAACCGCGACGTCGCCTGGAAGCGCCTGCGCAGCCGCCTGTACGACTTTGAAATGCGCAAACGCCAAGAGGCGCAGCAAAAACTCGAAGACACCAAGACCGACGTAGGCTGGGGCCACCAGATTCGCAGTTATGTCCTGGACCAGTCGCGCATCAAAGACTTGCGCACCAGTGTGGAAACCTCCAACACGCAAAAAGTGCTGGATGGCGATTTAGATATGTTTATTGAGGCATCGCTTAAGCAAGGGGTGTAGCCAGGCTGGGAGCATGGCCTTGCACTCGCACAGGCCTTGCCTTCACATTTGCCCAGGCAAGTTACTACCAATAAAATAGCAGCTTGTGCTTTACTCTATTGGGCTAAAGCCCCATTGCGTCAATCAAACCGTGCCGCACGGCCAACAAGGTCATCTCGGCCTGGTTGGCCAAGCCCAGCTTTTGTTTGACGTTGTACAGATGGGTGCCTACGGTAGAACTGGACAGCTTGAGCGCCTCTGAAATTTGCGCTACCGACTGGCCACGCGCGAGCTGCACAAACACTTCAAACTCTCTGGCCGAGAGTTTTTCCATCGGCCCTTTGTCGCCGCTGATGTCTTGCACCGCCATGCGCTGGGCAATTTGCGCATCCAGGTAGCGCTGGCCTTTGGCTATGGCGCGGATAGCATCAATCAGCACTTCGGGCGCGCTGCGTTTGGAGAGGTAGCCCAAGGCGCCAGCCTGCAAGGCGCGTTTGGGGTGGCTGGTGTCCTCGTGGGCCGACAGGGCCAAGATGCGCAGGCGCGGGTTTTTGGCCAGCAGGCGTTTGATGGCTTCAATGCCGCCCATGCCTGCCATAGCAATGTCCATCACCACCACGTCGGGCGCTACGGCCTCTACCATCTGGCAGGCAGCTTCGCCACTGTCGGCCTCGGCCACCACCTCAATGTCGTCGCAGGCCTGCAGCAAAAGCTTAAAACCCATGCGCACCACGGAGTGGTCATCAACCAGCATTACTTTCAAAGTACTTTACCCCCTTCGCTCAATGATGCCAGTGGTTTGGTGGGCAAGCTGACCCTTACCCGAACCCCGGCTGGCTCGATCTGGCTCAGCTCAAAACTTCCGCCCAAGGCCTGCGCACGTTCGCGAATGCCCAGCACCCCATAGTGGCCCGGTGCCTGAAACTGCGCCATTTGGCCTGTACCATTATCAGTGACGCTCAGCTGCAAAAATGCATCCGAAGCATCCAGTTGCACATCGATACGGCTGGCCTGCGCATGGCGCAAAGCGTTGTTCACCGCCTCTTGCACGATACGGTACACAGCGGTGGACAGGGCATCGTCCAGGTTGTCCAGTGGCCCACTGGCGGTGAGCTGCAACGCCACGGCTGGGTGGTGCACCCGCCTATCGTCCAGCAAATCTTGCAGGGCATCGCGCAGGCCAAAGCGGTCTAGCGCCAAAGGGCGCAGCTTAGCTATCAGGCGGTGCACGCCATCGTAGATTTGGTCGGCACAAGCCATCACCATCCGGGCCGACTGCTCGATCATGGCGTCTTGCCCAGCGGCCTTGCGCGCAATGGCCAGGCCCACGCTTTTAATGGCGGTTACTTGCTGGCCCATTTCGTCGTGCAGCTCGCGGGCAATGCTGCCGCGCTCTTGCTCTATGCGGGCCTGGATGATGTGCGTCAGCTCGCGGTTTTCGGCCAAGGCCTGTGTGGCCTCTTGCGCCTGCCGCCGTGCCAGCGCTGTGTCTTGCACCGACTGGGCCATGCCGTTGAATGCCGTGCTGATCTGGCGGCCCTCGTGGCCCGACAAAGCGGGCAGGCGTGCGCCGTAGGCACCTTGCGCTACCTCCTCCAAGCCCTGTACCAGCAGGCGCAGCGGTTTGAGAACGCGCCCTATCAGCGCATACACCAGCAGGTTAGCCACACCAAAGCCTACCAACACCGTCCACAGCATGGGCCGCAAGTCGTCCCAGCCGTCCAGCGTGGCACGCGAGAGGTCGGCTTGCAGCACGATGCGCCCTCTGGGCAAGGCAATTTCTTTAGGCGCCAGTGGCGACGAGACAAGAGAGGAATACCACTGCGGCGCCTCGCGCCCCGCCTTGTAGGTGGGCGCCGGTGAGCGGTACAACAGCTTGTTTTGTGCGTCGTACAAGGTAATTTCGTTGGCCCGCACGCGCCCCACTCGGGTTAAAAATTCAGTCATGCCATTGAGGCCACCTGCGTCGTAGATCCAGTTCACCCGGGAGAGTAATTGGCCGGCTACCACGTTGGCTCCCAGCACTTCTTCGCGCACGCTGCGCCGGGTGTTGTCGATCTGTAGCCCAATCACCAGCGATGCAAAAAGCCCAAGCAGCACAGCGATGATCAGGTTAATTTGAAGCCGCAAACTCATAGCGCGCAACCCTTAGAGAAATCGTTTCCCCAGGTAGCAAAATGCCCGTGGGTAGCGTAGTGTGCAACAGCCTGGGCCAATGCGCGCGCCATGGCTGGTTCAAACTGGCTGTGGCCGCAAGTATCCAGCCACTGCAAGCGGCTAGCGGGCAAGTGCTGGTGCACTTCCCACGCGGCTTGCGGGCGGCAAACCCAGTCCAGGCGGCCATGCATGATGGCCGTCGGCACGGTGGCTAAAGTGCGGGCACGCTCCAGCAAGCCTGTAGCGCCCCAAAAGCAAGCGTTCATAAGGTAATGGCTTTGCACGCGGTATTTATCCAGCAGCGCCTGCGCTTCGTTGCCTGTTGGCAGTGCAGCCCTGGGCGCAGCCATGCGGCGCTGCGTTACCGCCGTCTCCCATGCCTCCCAGGCGCAGGCGGCTACCAGTGCTTCTGTGGGCGTGCCGTGGTGCAAGCTGTGGCCTAGCCAGCCCAGCATGTCCCCATGCGCGGCCTGCAGTGCTTGCGGTGCTTGCTGTGCCAACGCATCCCAGGCATCGGGTAATAGCTGCGCCACTTGCAGAAAAAACCAGTCCAAGTCCGATGCACGCCCTAAAAACACGCCGCGCAACACCAGCCCCAAGCATGCCGCTGGGTGCGCCGCAGCATAGGCCAGCGCCAGCCCCCCGCCCCATGAGCCGCCCACCACCAACCAGCGCGCTACGCCCACGTGCTGGCGTAGCCGCTCAATGTCGGCCACGAGATGGTCACTGGTGTTGCTGATCACGCTGCCGCGGGGAAGGCTGCGGCCGCAGCCGCGTTGGTCAAACAAAATCACCCGATAGCGGGTTAAATCAAACAATTGGCGGTGCCGCGCCGAACAACCGCTGCCTGGCCCGCCATGCAAAAAAACAATGGGCAGGCCATCTGCGGGGCCGCATTGCTCGTAGTACATGCGGTGCCCATCGCCCACGACCAGCATGCCGCTGGTATAGGGCTCTTGCGGTGGATGCAGCATGTCTGGCGCGGCAGGGTCATTCATAGCCACCATGCTAGCCGCATTCCGGTGCGCGCAGACTGTCACTGGTGAGACAGCCGCCAAACTAATGAAAATCACTAGGTGTGATTCCATATTTTGTCGATGCTGCAAACGCCGCAAACCTGCAAACTGCAAAGCGTACGGGCAGATGCTCTGCCAGTACCTACCGCGTTTTGCGGGGTCAACACTCAGGAGTAACCGTATGAAATGGGAAAAACCAGCAGCTACCGATATGCGCCTTGGCTTTGAAATCACCATGTACATCGCCAATCGCTGATAGCGGCCGACCCGCCGGGTAGCCTCGGCGGGTTGTGTCATTTTTGCTTGCAGAGCAAGCATCCACATTCTTTCTTCTCCAGTGTGAAAATCCATGTCCTAGGTTCTGCAGCAGGCGGCGGTTTTCCGCAGTGGAACTGCAATTGCCCCAACTGCAACGGCTATCGCACTGGTAACAAACGCGTTACGGCGCGCACCCAATCGTCTATCACCGTCAGCGCTGACAACTCCAACTGGGTGCTGTTCAACGCCTCGCCTGACATCCTGCAACAGATTCGCAGCTTCCCAGCCCTGCAGCCCGCCCGCGCCTTGCGCGACACCGCCATCCAAGCCGTCTTTTTAATGGACGCGCAGATCGACCACACCACCGGCCTGTATATGCTGCGCGAGCATCGCCAGCCGCTGGCGCTGTGGTGCCACCCGCTGGTGCGGGACGACCTGATGAGCGGCAACCCTTTGTTTAAAGTGCTGGGCCATTACTGCGGTATTGACTGGCATGAGGTGCCATTGGCGGGCCCAGGTTTTGCGATGGATGGCGTGCCTGGCCTGCGCTTTACCGCCTTGCCGTTGATCAGCAACGCGCCTCCCTATTCACCGCACCGCGACCAGCCCCAGCCCGGCGACAACGTGGGCGTCACCATTACCGACACGGCCTCTGGCAAGCGCATTTTCTACGCCCCAGGCTTGGGCCAAATGGAGCCGCATGTGTGGGCCGCCATGCAGGCCGCAGACTGCGTGCTGGTCGATGGCACGCTGTGGACCGAGGATGAAATGATCACCCTGGGTGCCTCCAAAAAACCCTCCCGCGCCATGGGCCACATGCCGCAAACCGGCCCCGGCGGCATGCTGGAATGGCTAGGCAAACTGCCCGGCACCACGCGCAAGGTGCTGATCCACATCAACAACACCAACCCCATCCTGGATGAAGACGGCCCCGAGCGCAAAGAGCTGACAGAGCGCGGTATTGAGGTGGCGTATGACGGCATGGAGATTGATTTATGAGCACCCCCATGAACGCCACCACCTTAGCGCCCTGGAGCAAAGAAGAGTTTGAAACTAGATTACGCGGCAAGAGCACCAGCTACCACATCAACCACCCCTTCCACATCATGATGGCGCAGGGCCAACTCTCGCGCGAGCAGTTGCAGGGCTGGGTAGCCAACCGCTTTTATTACCAAATCTCCATCCCCCTCAAAGACGCGGCCATTTTGTCTAACTGCAACGACCGCGAGATACGCCGCGAATGGATTTTGCGCATTTTGGACCACGACGGCATCAACCTGGGAGGCATTAACGATGCCGGTGGCATCGAGGCCTGGGTAGGTTTAGGCGAGGCGGTGGGCTTGTCGCGCGACGACGTTACGTCCCTGCGCTACGTGGTGCCTGCCGCGCGCTTTGCGGTAGACGCGTATGTCAACTTTGCGCGCCGCCAGCCCTGGCAAGAAGCCGTGGCCTCCAGCCTGACCGAGCTGTTTGCGCCGCATATCCACCAGCAGCGCATTGACACCTGGCCCACGCAGTACCCATGGGTCAATGCCGAGGGCCTGCGCTACTTCAAGCAGCGCCTCACGCAGGCCCGGCGCGACGTAGAGCATGGCCTGCATTTCACGCTGGACTACTTTAGCCAAACCCGCGTCTTGCAAGAGCGGGCACTGGAGATTTTGCAGTTTAAGCTGGACGTGCTGTGGGCGCTGGCCGACGCCATCATGCTGAGCCAGTGCGAGATGGAAATCAAAGGCCCTAAAGCGAAGACAGCAACGTGAGAGCATCCGCATGACTGAAGCAGCAACCACCACCACCATCGGCCTAAGCCACCAGCCGCGCATGGTCAGCCACTACCGTTTGCAATGGGAAGAAGTGCAAAAATCTTGGGTTCTGCTCTACCCCGAGGGCATGGTCAAACTCAACGGCAGCGCCGGTGAAATCATGCAGCGGCTGGACGGAGTGAAGACTGTGCAAACCGTGATCGACGATCTGGAAAAACAGTTTGACGCCACCGGCCTGGCTCCTGATGTGTTGGATTTTTTGGCCATAGCTCAAAAGCAGGGATGGGTGAAAGCATGAACACCGCGCTCGCAACTACCGTAGATAACGAAGTCACCAGCGCGCCACAACCCGGCCCACCCTTGTGGCTGCTAGCCGAGCTAACCTACCGCTGCCCCCTGCACTGCGTGTTTTGCTACAACCCGGTTAACTTTGCCAAAACCGGCGCAGAGGCCGAGCTGTCTACCGACGACTGGCTGCGCGTGCTGCGCCAGGCGCGCGCCGCAGGCAGCGTGCAGTGCGGCTTTTCGGGGGGCGAGCCCATGCTGCGCGACGACCTGGAAGTGCTGGTGGCCGAGGCGCACCAACTCGGCTTTTACACCAACCTGCTCACCTCCGGCGTGGGCCTAACCGAGGCCCGCGCCGCAGCACTGAAACAAGCCGGGCTAGACCACATCCAGCTCTCATTCCAAGACTCCACCAAAGAGCTGAACGACTTTTTATCCCACACCAAAACCTTTGACCTCAAGCGCCGTACCGCTCAGATGATCAAGGCCAACGGATGGCCCATGGTGCTCAACTGTGTGGTGCACCGGCTTAACATTGACTACATCGAGCAGATCATTGACCTGGCGGTGGAGCTGGGTGCCGAATACCTGGAACTGGCCAACACGCAATACTATTCCTGGGCTGAGCTCAACCGCGACCAGTTGCTGCCATCACGCGAACAGCTAGAGCGCGCAGAGCGCGTCACCAACGCTTGCCGCGACAAGCTGGGCGACAAACTGCGAATTTTCTTTGTGGTGCCCGACTACTACGAGAACCGCCCCAAGAAATGCACCAACGGCTGGGGCAATATTTTCTTAACCGTCACGCCCGATGGCACCGCGCTGCCCTGCCACACCGCCAAAATGCTCAAGGGCATCGACTTCCCCAATGTGCGAGACATGAGCGTACAAGACATCTGGACCCAGTCGCCCGGCTTTAACCACTTTCGGGGCGATGCTTGGATGAAAGAGCCCTGCCGCACCTGCCCCGAAAAAGAAAAAGACCTGGGTGGCTGCCGCTGCCAGGCCTACATGCTCACGGGCGACGCCGCCAACGCCGACCCGGTGTGCGACAAGTCACCGCACCACCACGTTATCCAACAAGCCGTGGCCTACGCGCAGGTGCCCGATGCGCAGCGCACTGTCGTCAAGCCGCTGGTGTTTCGCGACCCTAAGAATTCGCGCCAGTTGACAATGACAGACGCGCAGGCACCCTTCGAGACAACTCTGTAAAAGTCGGCCACCCTGCTCCTGGGGGCTTTCTGGTGTCCATGGTTGCGTTGTCACCGACGGTGTGTAATAAACGCTCTGCACTGGAGACTAAACGCTTTTACAACCTATTGGAGCACCCACGAAGAATTCAGCCGCAGCAAAACTTGCCGCTTTGGCGATCGGCCTCGTCTTGTCCAGCAGCCTGTGGGCGCAAGCCGATGGTCTTATCAGTGTAGTGAGCCCGCGCAGCGCTGCCGAGACCATGACACGGCTGGAAGGCGTCGTCAAAGAGCGCGGCCTGAACGTGTTTGCACGCATCGACCACGCCGCTGGTGCCGCCAAAATTGGCAAAACCTTGCGCCCTACCGAGCTGCTGATTTTTGGCAATCCACAAGGCGGCACACCGCTGATGGAATGCGCGCAAACCGCGGGCATTGACCTGCCCCTTAAAGCCCTGGTGTGGACCAACGACGCCGGCAAGGTGATGCTGAGCTACAACGACCCAGAGTACCTGGCCAAGCGCCATGGCGCAGCCAATTGCCCTGCGGTAGAGAGCCTGAAGAAAGCATTAGGCGGCATTGCGCAGGCCACTATTGCGCCCTAAAATGCGGTGATGTAGAGCGTGACGCTATTTAATAAATAGCTGCTTGTGCCATATTCTATTGGGCTACCGCCATGTTTTTAATAGATTTCTCCTTGCCGCGATCGATCCGGCGCTTGACTTGTGCGGTAGCAAGCGGGTTGGCTTTGGCCGCGTTACCTGTGCATGCAGCCGATAGCAACGATAAGGCCGCCTGGGCAGCGCTAGGCAATGGCAGCATTGTTTTGCTTCGCCATGCCAACGCGCCCGGGGTGGGCGATCCGCCGGGCTTTCAATTGGATGACTGCAGCACGCAGCGCAATTTGGACGAGGCAGGTCGTGCGCAGGCCCGCGCGCTAGGGGAGAGTTTCCGCTCTCGTGGCATTGCGGTACGGGAGGTGCGCACCTCGCAGTGGTGCCGTACCCGCGAGACGGCGCAACTCGCTTTTCCTGGCCAGCCGGTGGACGACCCCTTGTTTAACTCCTTCTTTGCGCAGTCCGAGCGGGAGCCTGCGCAAACAGCCGGTGCACGCAAACTGCTGCTTAACTGGAAGGGGCCAGGCGTACTGGTGGTTGTCACGCACCAAGTCAATATCACCGCCATCACGGGCATCACGCCCGCGTCTGGCGAAGGCGTGGTACTAAAGCGCACCGGCAGCAAGTTGAACGTACTAGGCCGCATTGCACTATAAATTGCAGCGCCTCTCGACGCTGTTCATTTAACGCAACTTATAATTTGCTACTTACTTAATAGCTGTTCGTGCTAAATTCTATTGGGCTACAGCCTGTTTTGCCTTGTAAATTTCATTAGTCCCCTGCTCTGCACCACTCATAGGCACTGTCTCACCGGTACGGCTGCGTACTGCGGCTAAATGCGCTGCCAGCTGCTCGGGAGCATCTTCGTCGGTACCAATGTGCACGCCTTGCGTGAGGGTGATGTGCGCGGCCTCAAAGGTGCCTGCACCGGCGCACAGCACGGTGCGGTTGGGCGCATCGGTAGACGCCAGCACCAACATGGCGGGCACTACAAATTCAGGTTGCAGGGCGTCCAGCACGTCTTGCGGCATCAGGCCTTCGGTCATGCGCGTGGCGGCAGTAGGGGCCAGACAGTTGACTCGGATGTCGCTCTTGGCACCTTCAATGCTGAGGGTTTGCATTAGCCCCACCAAGGCCATTTTGGCCGCGCCGTAGTTGGCTTGGCCAAAGTTGCCATACAGGCCGCTGGAGCTGGTGGTCATCACAATGCGGCCGTATTTTTGCGCCACCATGTGCGGCCACACGGCTTTGCAGCAGTGCACGGCGCCCATCAGGTGCACGTCCATCACCAGTTTAAAGTCGTCGATCTCCATCTTGCTAAAGCTTTTGTCGCGCAAAATGCCGGCGTTGTTTACCAAAATATCGACACGGCCCCAGGCATCTACCGCCTGCAGCACCATGGCCTGCACGGCGGCGTAGTCGGTTACCGACGCGCCGTTAGCGAGCGCCTCACCGCCTAGGGCTTTGATCTCATTCACCACCGCCTGCGCCGCGCTGACGCTCGTGCCGCTGCCGGCTGCGCCACCATTCACGGCGCCGCCCAAATCATTCACCACCACTTTGGCGCCGCGCGCGGCCAATGCCAGCGCGTGCTGCCTGCCCAAACCTCCGCCCGCTCCGGTAACGATGGCGACCTTGCCTTTGAAATCTAGCGTCATGTTGTCTCTCTTAGAAAATGGGGATGGGATGCATTGTCGCGCAAGTTGCGCGCATGTCTTGGCAAATGGGCGACCTGGCTGATATTTCAGCTATTTATAGGTGTTTTAGGCCACAAGCCCAATAGAGCATAGCACGAGCAGCTATTAAATTAGAAGCATCCACCCGTTCAACAAAAGGTCTCAAACGCCTCGTTTACCCGGTCTGTGTACAGGCGCTTTTGCGCTGCCGATATAAAGCTGGCCTCAAAACTGTTGCAGGCGAGCTGGTAAGCGTGCTGCGCGCTTAGCCCAGTGGCGGCAAAGGTTTGGGTAAAGTTGTTGTTGATGTAACCGCCAAAGTAGGCCGGGTCGTCAGAGTTGACCATGGCGCACAGGCCCGCGCCCAGCAATGCGCCCAGGTTGTGGTCTGCCAGCGTAGGCACTACACACAGCTTGAGGTTGCTAAGCGGGCACACGGTGAGGGGTATGCGGTCTTTGGCCAGGCGCTGCATCAAGAGTGCGTCTTTGCTGGACTGCACGCCGTGGTCTATGCGCTCTACTTTCAACACATCCAGCGCAGCCCACACGTAGGCGGGCGGGCCTTCTTCGCCTGCATGGGCTACCAGGTGAAAGCCCAGCGCTTTGCAGCGCTTAAACACCTTGGCAAACTTCTCGGGTGGGTTGCCCAGCTCGCCACTGTCCAGGCCTATGCCTATGAATTTATCGCGGTACGGCAGCGCTTGCTCCAGCGTTTCAAAAGCGTCTTGCTCACTCAAATGGCGCAAAAAGCACAGGATGAGCGCGGCGTCTACGCCCAGCGCGGCTTTGGCGTCTGCGCAGGCGCGGTGCAGGCCGTTGATAACTGTTTCCATCGCCACGCCGCGCGCGATATGGGTCTGCGGGTCAAAGAAAATCTCTGCGCGCACTACGTTATCCATAGCTGCCCGTGCCAGGTAGGCATGGGCCATATCGTAAAAGTCTTGCTCGGTGATGAGCACCGAGGCACCTGCGTAGTAAATATCCAAAAAGCTTTGCAAATTGCTAAACGCGTAGGCTTTGCGCAGGTCTTCCACACTGGCGTAGGCAATTTGCATCGCGTTGCGCTGCGCCAAGGCAAAGATCAGCTCAGGCTCCAGCGAGCCTTCGATATGGATATGCAGCTCGGCCTTGGGCATGCGGCGCAGCAGCTCGGGCAGGCGCTGTGCAGCAACTGGTTTGACATTAAAGGCCATCTCAACACACTCCAAAAGTAATGCCGCTGTCTTGCAAGTAGCGGCGGTAGGCGCTGCTCGCTTTGTCGGCAGCGGTATGCAGCTCGCTGCGTAAATCCAGCGGCAAGCAGGCGGGGCTTTGCGATTCAAGCACCGGCTTGTCCTGCGCGAAGATGGTGTTTTGAAACTCCTGCAGCACCGAGTCAGGGCTTTCATGGTCAGCCACCGCGTAGCTAAACCACACGCGGCTGGTCTCTGGCGTGACGGGGCACACCCACAGCGCAATCGACTCACGCCACTCCACCGCTTTGCCGTCCATCTCGGTGCTGCCCACGCTATTGCCCGTCAACTCAGGCACCTTGGTCAGCACCGCGCAGTAGGGCGAAATTACCTCGTAGGTATACGACACATCGGCACCGCGCTTGGCGTGCACATTGCTCCGCGGCTGCCAGGCCCGGCAGCCCGTGGCCTTAATGCCGTGCAGCGTGCGCTCAACCGTGTAGTCGGCCATCGCCACCGTGTCGCGCGCACCCAAGTAGCCTTCGTGCACAAAGCCAAAGTGCGCCATGTCCAAAAAGTTCTCCACCACACGCGGCGCGCTGGTGGCCACGTCATACGGCCCGCACTGCACCGTGCGCAGCCGCGCGTCTTGCGCCGTGCCCATCAACGGCAGCTCGGTACGGGCAGCATCTAGCTGCACCCACACCAGCCCATAGGCCTCACGCGCCGCAAAGGCTTTAACGCAGTGGCCAGCAGGCGGCACAAACTGCGGCAGTGCAGGCACCAGTGTGCACTGCCCCGACCCATCAAACTGCCAGCCGTGGTAGGCACACTCCAAAGTGCCAGCGCCCTGTGCATTGGTCTGCACGCGCCCCAGCGACAGCTTGGCCCCCCGGTGCGGGCATTTGTCAGCCCAGGCCTGTACAGCGCCCTGCCCATCACGCCACAGTACCACCGCCTGGCCCAGCAACTGCGCAGCAGCGGGTTTGTCCGCTACATCGGTAGACAAAGCCACGGGGTGCCAGAGCATGCGTTCAATCATTTTTATATTATTGCTTAAGTTGTTGATTCGGCTTCTTCGCTTCGGCAGCACTTTTGCAACTCTAAGCGTGCGCACCGGGGAGCTGGACTCGACGTGGGCATCTCGCTGCAAAAAATCTACGAAATCACGCGCGAACTGCGGGCGCGCACCGCCACCTTATGCACCGCGCGCCTTTCTACGATTTTTTCATCGAGACGAACCCACATCGTCACATTGTTCTGTGCATTTTTGAAACAGCACGTTCTATAGATGCCTCACTGCATTCCTTCTCGCCCAGCGCAACCAATCCAAAGAAACACGATACACTTGGTGATCGAAATGTGGCGTCATATAAATTTTGACTTAACCTCCAACTTATCGAAAGTCGCTAATGATAATTCGACTAACTGAGTCTTTGATGTTTGCGATGTTGCTCCAATGTGTATCGATAAACGCCAATGCAGTTACTCCTACTGAATACGATCAAAAGTGGGCGCATTTGATTTGTCTTTCCCGCTCTCAAATCTCTTTAACAGTGGGAGAGCGCTCAAGTATCCGGGAGTCCGCCTTTGAGAGATCCATTGACCGCAAGTTGAATTACTACTCAACTGTTCAAGCGTTCGTTAATTCTGCTCAAGATGTGAATGACGGACTTCGGCTGGCTAGTTTAGTCGCTGGCCACCTCAAGTATGAATTTTCTCCAGGTGAGCATGTATTTGAATCTACGAAATCGTTGACTCTAAAATTTGCAATCGGCTACGAAAATGCAAATCGTTTTTATGAAGGAACGCAAATAGAGTGTCGGAAGGGAGACATTGCGATAATCACACTCCATCAAGGATATTCCGCGAAGTAGTTTCGCTGAAACTGATAGCCACTCACCTAGCCAAGCGGTGATGGAGTGTGGTCGGGATGCAAAATTTGGACAAAGGCGCGCGGTGCATATGCTAGAAATACGTTACCTACATTCGCGCGTGTTTTCGTAAAATTTTGACAGCGCGACTTCCTCCATCGCCGCAGCTCACGATGCCGGAACATCAAGGCATTCAAACCCCTTAAGCAAACTACAAGAGAAAAAATAAAAAAAGCTGCCCGTAAGCAGCTTTTCCAATCAGGCAAAGAAACAAAAATTACTTCTTGTCGCCACCAGGAATTTTGCCCTGCACGCCTTGCACGTAGAAGTTCACGCCTGACAAAAACTTGTCGTCGACTACAGCGTCTTTGGCCAAAATCTCTTTGCCGTCTGCGCCGGTGATAGGGCCTTTCCAGATGCTGAAGGTGCCGTCTTTCAGGCCGGCTTTGATTTCGTCAATGCGCTTCTTGGTGTCGTCTGGCACATCGGCTGCCATGCTGACCATGTCGATGGCGCCTTCTTTTACGCCGTACCAGCTAGAGCCCGTGGCCCACTTGCCTTCTAGTGCTTCGCGGGTGGCTTTGATGTAGTACGGGGCCCAGTTGATGATGGCTGAGCCTAGGTGGGCTTTGGGGCCGTAGGCGGTCATGTCGCTGTCCCAGCCGAAGGCGCGCTTGCCTAGCTTTTCGGCGGTTTGCAGCACGGCGGATGAGTCGGTGTTTTGGAACAGCACGTCGGCGCCGCCGTTGATCAAGGCGGTGGCAGCTTCGGTTTCTTTGGGTGGGTTAAACCACTCGTTCACCCAAATGACTTTAGTTTTGACTTTGGGGTTGATGGACTGTGCGCCCAGCGTAAAGCTGTTGATGTTGCGGATGACTTCTGGGATGGGCACCGAGGCCACTACGCCCAGCGTGCCGCTCTTGCTCATCTTGCCGGCAATCACGCCGGCCATGTAGGCACCCTCGTAGGTGCGGCTGTCGTAGGTGCGCATGTTTTCGGCGGTTTTAAAGCCGGTGGCGTGCTCAAACTTGACGCCCTTGGTGTCGGCGGCTACTTTGAGCATGGGCTCCATGTAGCCAAAGGTGGTGCCAAAGATCAGCTTGTTGCCTTGGGCGGCCATGTCGCGAAAAACGCGCTCAGCGTCGGCGCTCTCGGGTACTTTCTCTACAAAGCTGGTAACTACCTTGTCGCCAAACTCTTTTTCCATGGCTTTGCGGGCATTGTCGTGCGCAAAAGTCCAGCCGCCGTCGCCCACGGGGCCTACGTAGGCGAAGGCCACCTTTAAAGGCTCGGCTTTGGGTGCGGGGGCAGAGGCGGCGGGTGCTGCAGCGGGCGCAGCAGGCTTGGCCTCTTCTTTTTTGCTGCAACCTATCAGCGCGGCGGCAGCTATCGCGGTCAGGGCTACCAGCTTGATGGCTGAGCGTTTGTTCAAATCGGTCATCTCGTTTCTCTTTCGGTTAGGTTAAAGTTGAAGGTTGCGGAAAAAAATCACATTATCAGCCAATCACCACTGCGTTTAGCCACCCAGGTAGAAGGGTTTCCCTAGGGCTGCAATCATGCTGATGTCGCCTGCTTCGCTTCAATAGCACGCGCCAATGCCAAAGCATCATGCAAATTCAGCAGCAGCATATTTTGGTTGCCTACATAGCCAGCCAATGCACTGGTGGCGCGCTGTTCTATGGCCTGGGAGGTGGTCAAGCCCCGCAGCACCAGCGCTTGAACATCTTCGCGGTCATTGTCGGCCCAGCGGGCAATTTTGCTGACAGCCAAGTCCACTGGCGACAGCACAAATAGCTTGATATGCTGCAAGCCCAAGTCCAGTGCTATCGCATTGTCTAAATAATCTTCATGCAACAAGGCAAACGAGGCGTTGTAGTTGGTGTCTAAATAAATAACCTGTGGGGTGCCGTCTTCCAGCGTAATCTCCACCATCAGGTCATTGGGCAACAACACGCGCGCGCCAAACTCAGCGTCGACATCGGTAGTGACGCGGCTGGCTGTATACAAGTGCACGGCCATACCACCCGCCAAATACACTGCCAATGGCTGATGCAGTGCCAAGCGCTGCTCTAGCCGCACAAACAACTCTCGCAGCCCCTGCGCCAGCGCGGTGTGGGTATAAAACGTGGGTTGGACTGGCATATACGTTTTCAGAATTACTCTAGGCGCTAGTGGCTAGCAAGCTGCCTGCTCAGCATGTCGCGCAAACGCGGCAAGCTTAGTACCCAGCCATTTTTAACCACTTGTACCACTGGCAATTTATCAGCCGGATGCTGCACAAAATAAGCATCACTCAAGGCCCTCAAGCGTGCAGCATGCACTGGCCAAGAGGACGCCACCACCATGGCGGCTACCCGAAACACGTTAGCCTCCTGCGCAGTGTTGGGCACTTCGGATGCGCTCTGGCTAGCGGCTACGCAACGTGCCAAGCCATTGGCTTCTAATTCTCGTGCCGTCATCGCTCAGATCCTATTCGGTAAAGACATAAAACACAGAACCACAATGTACTACGAAACTTCTTCTCTCAAGGGCGCGCAACGCCATCTAAGCACCCGGGTAGAAGGGCTTCCCCAGGGATGCAGGCATGTTGACGCGGATCCAGGCGGGGTTGCGCGAAATGAGTGCCAGCACCACGATGGTGGCTATGTAGGGCAGCATGGCTAAAAACTGGCTGGGCACGTCTACGCCCATGCCCTGCAAATGGAACTGCACCATGGTGACCCCACCAAACAGGTAGCTACCTAGCAATACCCGTGCCGGGCGCCACGTAGCAAAGGTGGTGAGAGCCAAAGCGATCCAGCCCTTGCCGGCCACCATGCCCTCTACCCACAGCGGCGTGTAGATGACCGACAGATACGCCCCGGCCAGCCCGCACAGCGCGCCCCCCGCCACCACGGCGGCCAGGCGAATGCGCCGCACCGGGTAACCCAGTGCGTGGGCAGCGTCGGGGCTTTCGCCTACGCTGCGCAGCACCAAACCGGCGCGCGTGCGGTATAAAAACCAGATTAACCCGCCTGCCATGGCGATAGCCAGGTAAACCATAGGGTGCTGCTTGAACAGTGCGCTGCCCAGCAATGGAATGTCTGACAGATACGGCAGGGCAAACTGGGGCCGCTCGGGCAGCTTTTCTTGCACGTATTGGATGCCTGCAAAGGCGGAGAAGCCTGCACCGAACAGGCTCAGCGCCAGGCCGGTGGCATATTGGTTGGTGTTTAGCCAGATGACCAGCACGCCAAAAATGGCCGCCAGCAGCGCGCCCGCTCCCATGCCAGCGGCAAAGCCCAGCCAGTCGTTGCCGGTGTGCACCACGGCGGCAAAGCCTGCCACGGCGGCGCACAGCATAAGGCCCTCGGCGCCCAGGTTGACGACGCCTGCTTTTTCGTTGATCAGCAGGCCGAGGGCGGCGATGGCCAGCACGGTGCCCGCGTTGAGCGTGGCGGCCAGTAGCAGGGCATATTGTTCCATCAGGCGCCGCCTTTCACTACAGTTTTAATAGCAGCTTGTGCTATACTCTGTTGGGCTGGTGGCCTAAAAGACTTATAAAAGCGCAGTTTATAGGCCATCAAGGTGTCGCAGGCCAGCAGGCTGAAAAGCAAGAGGCCTTGGAAGACACCGGTGATGGATTTTGGCAGCCCCATGCGCGACTGCGCCAGCTCGCCGCCGATATAAAACATGCTCATCAATACCGCCGAAAAAATAATGCCCACAGGGTGAAGCCGCCCCACAAAGGCCACGATGATGGCGGCAAAGCCGTAGCCCGCGGGCACGTAGGGCGTGAGCTGGCCAATCGGCCCCGCCACCTCCAGCGCACCCGCCAGGCCCGCTGCGCCGCCCGATATCAGCAGCGCCGTCCACAGCGCGCGGCCGCTGCTAAAGCCTGCGTAGCGTGCGGCGGCCGGTGCCAGCCCGCCCACTAGCTGCGTAAAACCCGCCCGGGTGCGAAACAAAAACACCCACAGCCCCGCCACGCCTGCCAGCCCCAGCAACAGGCCAATGCTCATGCGCGAGCCGTCCATCAACTTGGGGATTTTGGTGGCGGCTTCAAAGGTTTTGCTCTGCGGAAAGTTGTAGCCCTGCGGGTCTTTCCACGGGCCAAACACCAGGTAGCTCAGCACCATGTCGGCCACGTAGACCAGCATCAGGCTGACCAAAATCTCGTTGGCGTTGAACTTGTCGCGCAGCAGCGCGGTAAGGCCCGCCCACACCATGCCGCCCAGCACGCCCGCAAGCATCACCGCCACAACTATCCAGCGGCCCGTGTCTTTATCAGCCAACAGCGCCACGCCGCCTGCGAAGATGGCGCCCATGACAAACTGGCCCTCGGCGCCAATGTTCCACACGTTCGATCTAAAGCACACGGCCAAGCCCAGCGCGATGATGAGCAGTGGCGTGGCCTTGACCATCAGCTCGCCCAGCGCGTAGCTGGTTTTGATAGGCTCCCAAAAGAAGACCTGCAGGCCGCGTACTGGGTCTTTACCCAATGCAGCAAACAGGATGATGCCAACGATGACGGTGATGAGCAGGGCCAACACGGGCGATGCAAAGGTCCAAAAGCGTGAGGCTTCGGCGCGCGGCTCCAGCTTAAGCATCGGCTGCCTCGCTCACAGGAGTTTTGTCCCACAGCCCGCTCATCCACTCGCCTATCTGCTCTACCGTGGCGTCCTTGATATTGACCGATGGCGAGATATGCCCCTTGGCCATCACCTGCAAACGGTCGGCTATTTCAAACAGCTCGTCCAGCTCTTCGCTCACTACCAGCACGGCGCAGCCTGCGTCGCGCAGGGCCAGTATCTCAGCGCGGATTTGCGCGCTGGCGCCTACGTCTACGCCCCAGGTGGGCTGGGAGATGATGAGCAGCTTGGGCGCGGCTTCAATCTCGCGTCCGACGATGAATTTTTGCAAATTGCCGCCTGACAGGCTACGCGCGGGCGCGTCGGGCCCGCCGGCTTTGACGTTGAAGCGGGCGATGATTTGCTGGGCCTGCGCGCGCAGGGCTTTCACGTCTATCCAGCCTGCTTTGCCTACGGCTTGGTCACGCGTGAGCAGCAGGTTATGCGCCAGGCTCATGCTGGGCACGGCGCCCCGGCCCAAGCGCTCTTCGGGCACAAAATGCAGGCCCATGGCACGGCGTTGCTGAGGCGGGCAATGGCCCACGTCGCGCATGTGCCCTGCACTGTCCGTTTGCACGGCTCCATGTTTTTGAGCTGCACTGTTCACGCTGGTTGCTTGGCTTACCCTGTCTCGCATTTGTATGCTATCCGGCGCAGCGCGGGTATCTTCCCCGCTCAATGCATACAGCAGCTCTTTTTGCCCGTTGCCCGACACACCCGCGATGCCCAGCACCTCGCCCGCCCGTACGCTGAGGCTAATGCTTTCCAAGTCGACACCAAACTCGTCTGCACGCAGCAGGCCTAGGTTACGCACAGCCAGCACCTCGCCACCCGCTACCGCCGCGCGATGCACCAACGCAGGCGGTTCGCTGCCGATCATCAGGCGCGAGAGGGATGCATTGCTCTCTTGGCGCGGGTCACACACACCCGTTACCTTGCCGCCGCGCAGCACCGTGCAGGCCGTGCACAGGGCGCGAATCTCGTGCAGCTTGTGGCTGATGTACAAAATACTGCAACCCTGCGCGCTGAGCAGGCGCAGGGTGTCAAACAGCTTTTCTACCGCCTGCGGTGTGAGCACCGAGGTCGGTTCGTCCAAAATTAAAAGTCGCGGCTCGGTTAAAAGCGCACGCACTATTTCTACCCGCTGGCGTTCACCCACACCAAGGGTGTGCACAGGGCGTAGCGGGTCAATGTCCAAGCCATACTGGGCGGCTTTGGCGGTGATTTTTTGCTGCACCTCAATCAAGGACAGCGACTTGCTCAAGCCCAGCCACACGTTCTCGGCCACGCTGATGGTTTCAAACAAACTGAAATGCTGAAACACCATCGCAATGCCCAGCGCACGCGCGTCCACCGGGTTTTTAATCGTCACGGGCTGCCCATCAAAGCTGATGCTGCCCGCATCGGGCTGCACAGCGCCGTAGATGATCTTCATCAGCGTAGATTTACCGGCCCCGTTTTCACCCAGCACCGCGTGGATCTCGCCGGGCTGCACGGTCAAATGCACATCGTCGTTGGCCACCACAGCGGGGTAACTTTTGCGGATGTGGGACAACGTTAGGCGAGGGATGGAGGGGGTGGGCATGCAGTGAATGGTAACGGGGTTTCTATCACCTGCGGACAAAACTCAGGCCGCAGCCCACACCATCACCTCACCCGCTCGGTAGCTACTGGCGCTTGCGCCCGTGCGTGGACGGATCAAAATTTCCACATCGCGATTGAGCAAGGTAATGTAGTGCAGCAGGCGCTCGCTGGAGAAGCGATTAAGCTTGTAGTTTTTAAGCTCCGACACATGCGGTTGTGCAATACCCAATCGCTTGGCAGCTACCGCTTGCGTCAGCCCTTCGGCTTGCAGCAAATCGTTTAAGCGCAGAGCCAGCTGCACGCGCAGTTGCCGCTCGCCGGGGTCTGCCAGCCCCAGATCGGCAAACACATTGCCCGATCCCATTTCGACGGTCTCAGTCGGTGAAGGTTTAGTCTTTGTGCTCATACAGTTCCTTGTGATGCTGCTCGGCAAGTTTAAGTCTCTCTCCAACTTTGGCAATGTCGCCCGCTGTAGTGCGCACACCGCTGGGCGACTTCTTTTGAAAGCAGTGAAGTACATACACCGCCCGGGCAAAGCGCACTGTGTAAATTGCCCTGAAAGTATCGCCCCGATGATTTTCTACCAACTCCAGAACACCTGGGCCATCGCCCTTCCACGGTTTAGCCTGAGGTGGCGTTGCACCCATCTGCACCACCCCCAACGCGTAGCCAAAATCGTCCACCACCTCAGCGGGCAATGCCAGCAAATCTTTCTTGGATGAACCCACCCAGTGCAAAGGTTTTTCGGTGCGGGGTGTTGGCATGGATCGTAATTATACCCAATACGATATTTAAATATTATCTATTCCAAGCTTCGAGGCACAATAAACACGCCCCGTCGCCATGGGCACAGCATAGCGCTATTACGCATGCAAGCTGCACTGTGCTTAGAGTAGACTTTGTAGCAATTACCCAAGGACAGCACAGTGGAAGTATCGTTTACCAAAGAGATAGAGCAACTGCGTTTAGGCACGGGGCAAACCTTTCATGGCGAGGGCATCTTGGCGATCACCAAGGCGTTGTTGCAATCGGGCGTGGCCTACGTAGGCGGCTACCAGGGCGCGCCGGTGTCGCACCTGCTGGACGTGATGGTGCAGGCCAAGGGCTACATGGACGAGCTGGGTGTGCATGTGGAGGCCTGCGCTAACGAAGCCTCTGCTGCGGCCATGCTGGGCGCGTCGATCCACTACCCGCTGCGCGGCGCGGTAACCTGGAAGTCGATTGTGGGCACCAATGTGGCGGCAGATGCTTTGTCTAATTTGTCGTCACCGGGTGTCAAAGGCGGCGTGCTGATTGTGGTGGGCGAAGACTATGGCGAGGGGGCATCCGTCATCCAGGAGCGCACGCACGCCTTTGCCCTGAAAAGCTCGATGTGCCTGATGGACCCGCGCCCCGATTTACCGATGATGGTGCGCATGGTGGAAGACGGCTTTTGCCTGTCCGAGGCCAGCAACATGCCCGTGCTGATGGAGCTGCGCATCCGCGCCTGCCATGTGCGTGGCAGTTTTGATACCAAGGACAACCAAAGCCCGCGCATCTCCACCCGCGCGCTGATGCAAGAGCCCGGCACATTTGAATACGCCAAACTCGCCCACCCGCCCGCCACCTTTCCGCAAGAAAAACGCAAGAGTGAAGAGCGCATTCCGGCAGCGCGGCGCTATATCGTGGAGAAAGGTTTGAACGAGTTGATGCCGGGCAAGCATGCCGATCTAGGCATCATCGTGCAAGGCGGCATTTACAACGCGCTGATGCGCAGCCTGCAGCAGCTGGGCCTGGCCAATGCGTTTGGCGAGACGGATATTCCTATCTTGGTGCTCAACGTCACCTACCCGCTAGTGCCTGAGCAGGTGACGGATTTTTGTGGTGGCAAACGCGCCGTGCTGGTGGTGGAAGAAGGCCAGCCGGAATATATTGAGCAAGAGATTGCCACCGCGCTGCGCAGGCGCGATATTCAAACCCCGCTGCATGGCAAAGACTTTTTGCCGATGGCGGGGGAATACGGCGTGGAGGTGGTGTCGAATGGCCTGAGCACCTTTGCCGCAAAGTACCTGCCCAGTAACGAGGTAGCAGTTGCGCAAAGCTGGCTCACCGGCAACAAAACCCGCCGCGCTTCAATAGCCCAGCAGCTCACCGCGCCCCTGCCCGCCCGCCCACCCAGCTTTTGCATCGGCTGCCCCGAGCGCCCGGTATTCTCGGCCCTCAAGCTGGCGCAGCAAGACGTGGGCGACGTACACATTGCAGGCGACATTGGCTGCCACGCCCTGGCCACGTTTGAGCCCTTCTCTATGGGCCACTCCATCCTGGGCTACGGCATGAGCCTGGCCAGCCGCGCGGGCGTGTCACCCATGATGCAGCGGCGCACATTGGCCATCATGGGTGACGGCGGTTTTTGGCACAACGGTTTGCTCACCGGCGTGCAAAGCGCGCTGTTTAACAAAGACGATGCCGTGCTGCTGATCTTTAAAAACGGCTATTCCGCCGCCACCGGCACGCAAGACCTCATCTCCACCCCCAAAGACGATGCCAAAACCAGCGCCGCCGACAAGCAACTTAGCTTGGCGCACACCGACCAAACCATAGAGTCC
>JAYUHM010000180.1:0-28035 GCA_043766985.1 Polaromonas sp. | reverse complement strand
GCAGAGCATCCCGGCCTTTGGCACCGTCAGCCTGCCCATCAGCGTCTTCGTCGGCACCCAAGGCGCCACCGTCACGGCCAACGCCAGCGGCTCGACCGTACCCGAGACCAGCCTGGCCAACAACAGTGCCAGCCAGTCGATCACGCCACAAAAACCGACCGCAAGTCTGTCTGGACGAGTGTGGCTAGACGCTAATCGCGATAAGACATTTAGCCCCGGAGCGGATTTAGAGCTGTCAGGGTGGAAAGTTGAGCTACTGCAGGGTACTACAGTAGTTGGGACGGCCACTACAGGTGCAGACGGTCGTTACGCCATTAATAATCAAAACCCTGGCGGTGGATATTCAATCCGCTTTAAGAATCCATCTGGTCAAGTGGTGGTGTCAACACCATACAACCAAAGCACAGGTACATTCGCTGGAAACATATCAACAGGTACAACTAGTTTTGTAGCAGGCTCTAATGTTGTTGGTGGTGCAATTGGGACGGTGACGCTATATGCAGGTGAAAATATTGCCGAGCAAAACCTGCCTATCGATCCGAGCGGCGTGGTTTATGACGCAGTAACTCGTAACCCCGTTGCTGGTGCAAAAGTGACCTTGCTTGGGCCAGACGGTAATCCTGTAGCTGGTGCAAGCTTGCTGCAAGGGGTTTCTACGATGACCACCGATGCTAGCGGTATCTACCAGTTTGATCTGTTACCTACTACACCGCCTACTACTGGTCGCTATCGCCTGCTAGTTGAGCCGCCTCAAGGCTATAAAGCTGCACCCGCAACACAAGGCGGTGTTTCGCAGCCAGGCATTGCGCCCAACACAACGCAAGGATCTGTCAATAACGGTGTTTACACGCCGCCAACGGGTGGTGCGTTTGTCAATATTCAGCCAACTGGCACGCAACCTGGCGTGGGTGTAAACGGTGCTTCTGCAGTGGGTTTAGCTGGGACTCAATATTTCCTAGAATTTAATATCACGGTAGGTGGAGCTAATCAGTCTTCTGGTGCGCGCTATAACCATATTCCGCTAGATCCATTAGTGCCGGGTACGCTTTTGGTGACTAAAGTGGGCGATAGGTCAGTAGCGGAAGTAGCAGATTCAGTGCGTTACTTCATCAGAATGCGCAACACGGGTGACACCCCAATCGCTAACGTGAAGCTAGACGATTTATTGCCAGCTGGTTTCCGCTACATTTTGAGCACCTCGCGCCTTAATAGCGTAACCCTCGCTGATCCAGCTGGTGGTGTGGGACGTGCGTTGACTTTCGATATTGGTACTATCGCAGCTAACAGTACGGTGGAGTTGACTTACTATGTACGCTTGGGTGTCGGATCGCAACAAGGCGATGGCATTAACCGCGCGTCCGCCAGAGGTACGGGTATTAATGGTTCTAACGTGGCTTCTAATTCCGCAACGTTCAAGGTAACCGTGCAAGGTGGTGTGCTGAGCAATGATGGTTGCATCATTGGTAAAGTTTACGTAGATTGCGACGGCACACATACGCAAAATAACGAGAGTGGCTCACGTGAGCTGGGTATTCCAGGCGTGCGTTTGGTCATGTTGGACGGCACGTACATCATTACGGACAACGAAGGTAAATACAGCATCTGCGGTGTCAAGCCACAGACGCATGTCATCAAGGTAGATCGTTCAACCTTGCCCAAGGGATCAAGGTTGTTGCCATCCAGTAACCGCAACGCAGGCGTGGGTGACAGCATATTTGTTGACATGAAAGGCGGTGAGCTGGCTCGCGCAGACTTCATCGAAGGATCGTGCAGCCCAGAGGTTCTGGACCAGGTTAAAGCCCGTCGTGCACTTGGCGGTGTACTGGTGCCGGAAAAGGAAGTAAGTCCAGACTTAAAAATTGACAACCGTCCGTCTGAGCCCCAGCAACAGATATTACCGAGTGTGAGGCCAGAAGCGCCCGCCAATTCTGGTGCGAGTGCGCCCGGAGGTGCCCGACCATGATTCAGCAAGCAAAACCTACTAGTTTAAGTAAGGTGTTTATTAAGCGCACACCGGTGGCCGTGGCAGTGGTCATGATGCACACCTTCGCGCTTGCGCAACCGGCAGCCAATACCACCAGTGCCGATGTTCCAGAAGCCAAAAGCTTGTTCGAAACAGGTGGGCAAGCTGGCATAGGGCCACGTCCTTTTACTTCTTTTCTGGAGCGTCTTAGCTCACCGGTCGACAAGATAAAAGTTAGCGCCTCCGCTGATAACTTGCCTGCAGACGGCGTTAGTGGTACTGAAGTTAAAGTACAACTTTTGGACGCCAAAGGCCAGTTGCTGAAAGGCGAGCAAGAGATCACTGTAGAAGTTAATGGCGGCGCCCGCATATTGTTACCAGGACGCTTAACGTCAGAATCTGGTGCTGATCGTGGCGACGTGGATCGTATTACCCCGGGCGTTCAGGCCAAGGTTGTCGACGGAAATCTTACTTTCAAGCTCATCGCACCTTATCAACCGGACGCGGTAGTTTTGCGTGTAAGTGTGCGTGGCGTAGCTGAGAGTATTACGGTACGTTATATTCCGGATTTGCGGGAAATGATTGCCGTAGGTCTTATTGAAGGTCGGCTCCGCTCTGATAAATTTGACCCTAAGTCAATCGTGCCCGTGCGCGAAAATGATGGGTTTGATAACGAGCTGCGTAGCTTCACCAAAGAGTTCAATGGCGGTAAAACTAATTTTGGCGCGAGAGCGGCCATGTACCTCAAGGGCAAGATAAAGGGCGAGTACTTGCTAACTATGGCGTATGACTCCGACAAAGACACGCGACCACAGCTGTTTGACGCCATCGACCCAAATGCCTTCTATCCTGTCTACGGCGACTCAAGCGTACGCGGAGTAGACGCCCAAAGCTCCGGCAAACTGTATGTTCGCTTGGATAAAAACCGCAGCTTCTTGCTGTACGGCGACTACACCACCAACGACGACAACCCTGCGCGTACATTAGGCCAGTACAACCGGTCTCTATTGGGATTGAAAGGGCGGTATGACGAAGGCAATGTAGTGGCCAATGCCTACGTCTCACAGCAAAACTCCAAACAGGTAGTGGATGAGTTTCCAGCGCGCGGCGTGTCTGGTCCCTATTCTGTGTCTAATCCTAACGGGATCAAGGGCAGTGAAAAAATTGACATCGTAGTACGAAGTCGCAATCAGACATCGGTGATCTTGAAGACCATCACTCTGGCACGTAATACTGACTACGAGTTTGAGCCCTTCAATGGACAGATAGTTTTCCGTGCTCCCGTAGCCAGTATCGACGATCAGTTCAACCCTGTATCTATCCGCGTCACCTATGAAGTTGAGCAAGGCGGCGAGCGCTACACGGTGTATGGCGGTGACGTTCGTCTGAAAGCGACTGAAGCGATTACATTGGGCGTGTCTGCTGCCAAAGACAATAATCCAGTTGCTCCGCAAACGGTGGTTGGCGCCAACATACAGCTAAAGCTCAGTAAAAATACAGAGATTGTCGCTGAAGTAGCGCGTTCAAGCAGCGTAGTGAACACTAACGCAAACGGGTTTAACACCAATAACAGTTCTAACTTCGCGGGTAAAAGCGGTAGCTTTGACGGAACTGCTGCGCGGTTAGAAATTCGCCACGCTGACGAAGCGCTACGCGCGAATGCCTACGTCATGCGTGCTGATAATGACTTCAACAATGCATCCAGCGGCGTTACGGGTGGTCAGCAAGATATTGGCGGTGCCATCAATTACAAGGCTACCGAGCGACTAACGATAACGGGCGACGCTAAGCGCTCTGAAGACCGTATTCTCGGGAGTAAAAATGATGCGGCGTCTCTGGCTGGCGATTTAAAACTGACAGATCGTTTGACAGCAGGCGCTGGCGTTCGGTATGTGCAGCAAAACGCCGTCAGCCAAGGCCTGCAAACTACGTCTAACTGCTTGTCAAATGGTACCGTAACCTACAACGGAACGGTAGCTGGATACAACACCGGCTACGGTATTAACCAAGTAGGTAATCAAACCATTGACCCTGCAACTGGTCAGCCTGTAGTGTGCAATACGGCGATCAATCCTACGCCCGCAGTGCCGCCTACCGGTTTAGACAGAACTGCAGTGTTCGGACGCTTGGGCTACAAAGCCACTGACAAGCTGACGCTAGAAGGCGAGCTGCAACATATTACCGGAACCGATCCAGGTAACACCATCAAACTGGGTGCGAAGTATGCCGCGACCGATGCCTTGAACTTCACAGGCGAAGTTCAGCGTGAGCTTGGTGGTGACAATGGTGATAACCTGTACCGCGTCGGCGCCGACTGGCGTGTGGCCGACAAAACGCGCCTGTATTCGCGCTACGAATACGCCCACCAATACGGTGGCAGCTACGGCCTCGGAACAGGGCCGCTGACACGCGCGTTTGCACTGGGTGTTGACACCCAGTACATGCAAGACGGCAATCTTTACAATGAATACCGCCTGACTGACGGTAGCTCGGGTAAGTCGATACAGAACGCTATTGGACTGCGTAATGGCTGGAACGTGGCTGAGGGCCTGCGCCTGATCACTAACGTGGAGCACATCAATAGCACGGTGGGTGATAGCACCTCCGCAGGCGTTGGTTTTGAATACACGGCAAGCGAACTGTGGAAGGGTTCCGGCCGAGTTGAGTGGCGCGAAGACCCGAATAACACCAATTGGCTTGTAACAGCCGGCTTGGCCCGTAAGCTAGACCGTGACTGGACATTTGTAGGCCGTGAGTACTTCAACCTGATCAACCCACGGAACGGGACAGCAGACACGCGCCAAAACCGATTGCAGTTGGGTTTTGCATACCGACCTGTGGACAACAATAAGTTTGACGCCCTTGGTTTGTATGAGCGTAAGAGTGAAAATACGCCAGACAAACAAAACACCACCAACATTGTGAGTGTGCGCGGCAACTACCATCCATCACGTCCCTGGTTTGTGTCGGGGCGCTTTGCAACCAAGCAAGTCAATGAACTCTTGCTCGGTACGGTCAACGATTCTTATCGCGCCTCGTTGCTCGGCGGTCGCGTCACGTATGACGTTACTAACCGTTGGTCGGTGGGCGGCATAACTACCGTGTTGGTAGGCTCAGGTGGCGCCAAGCAGTATGCGTATGGTCTGGAAGTTGGCTACACCTTGGTGGACAATTTACTGGTCACGCTGGGTTATAACTGGCGCGGGTTCCGTGATAACGATTTGACGGGCAGTGATTACACCAATCGCGGCTGGGTACTGGGTGTGCGCTACAAGTTTGATGAAGACTTGTTCAAAGGTGGGGACGCCAAGGTCAACCGCGCATTGAGCCCAACCGACACACCCGCTATCGGTACCGGTGCTGCACCTGCCAAACCATGATGAGGTTCGCCATGCGACATTTTATTGCCCTGATTTTGCCGCTTGCCCTGTTGGGTTGCGGATCCACTGCTAAAAACGAGGCGCCAGGCCCTGCTGCCCAAGGAACGGGCCTCAATGCTCAGCAAGACCGCATCACCGATACCCCCGTTCTTGCCGATCGTAAAAACATCGATGCCTTGCAACAGCGCCTGCGTAAGCTGAACGAGGCGGGCGTGGTGCAAAACAATTACTCATTAGCCAAGGCGCAATGCTGGTTGGACACTGCCAAGACCCAATACCATGAGAATGATCGCACCGGATATATTGAAGAGTCGATGACGGAGTCACAAAAAATCATACAAGCCTTGGAAGCGGATAAAGCGGCCAAGGTAGGCTACGACACCCCGTTAGTAGCGCGTAGCACGCGCCTACGTGACGATTTGTGGGCAGATCTTTCCAAGTTCAAGAATAACCCTGCTACCTTAGCCTGCAACGCGCGTACCGTCGCTTGTGCCGAAGTGCGCTTGGTTCGTGCCGGGCATGCCGACCAGCAAACTGGCTGGCGCGCCGCTACCCCTCACGTCATGATGGCCGAAGATGGCTTGCGTCGCGCTGGCCAAGAGGCTGCCAGTTGTGCCGCGCCGGTGGTGGCCCGTGCCGCTCCCCCTGTGGCCCCACCCGCTGCCATTGCACCCGTGGCGCCAGTAGCGCCAGTAGCGCCAGTAGCCCCCACAATTACCAGAGAAACCTTTGTTTTGCTGGGCGATGCACTGTTCAAGTTTGATAAATCTGGTCGCGATGAAATGCTGCCTGGTGGCAAAGAGCGGTTGGACACCATTGCGCAACGCCTGAAGACCTATCAGTCGATTTCCACTCTCAGCGTGACAGGGCACACCGATCGCTTGGGTTCCAACCAATATAACCTTCCACTGTCAGAGCGGCGCGCTGCGACGGTACGGGACATGCTGGGGGCCATGGGCGTGAAAGCCGCCAGAGCCGAAGCCGCAGGCAAAGGTGAGCGCGAGCCCGTAACGACCAATTGCAGTGACAAGCTTCCACGCCAACAGTTGATCCAGTGCTTGCAGCCCGATCGTCGCGTGACGATTGAAGTAACGGGTGTTGTGAAGTAATGCTGTGAAGTAATTTACAGGCCCGCACTGCGCGCGCCTGTAAGTTTCAGTCGGGCAGTACGGCGGTCACTTCAATTTCTATCTTGGCCCGCGCCTCCATCAGCCCAGAGACTTCCACGCACGTCATGGCTGGAAAATGTCTGCCCATCACCTCGCGGTAAACCTCGCCTAGTTCTTTGAGCCGCGCGTTGTACTCAACGCGGTCCATCACATACCATGTCATGCGCACCATGTGCTGCGGCCCAGCCTGGGCGGCTTGCAGCACAGCATGAACGTTTCGCAGCGCCTGCGCGCACTGGGCGATGAAGTCATCGCTTTCAAACTCCTGCTTCGCGTTCCAGCCGATCTGACCCCCTGCAAAAATCAATGTGCCGCGTGCGGCAATGCCGTTGGCATAGCCTTTGGGGTGTGCCCAGTCAGGCGGTTGGAGTCGTTGCAGCATGGCCTTTGTTATCCAGAGAAAAACTGTGTAGTAACTATTCGAGCGGACAATATTGGTGCAAGCCTACGCGTGGGGCGTCGGTTGTCGCAACCTGAAGCGCTGGAGCTTGCCCGTCTCAGTGCGTGGCAATGCATTTGTAAACGCAATCTCCCGAGGGTATTTGTAGGGCGCAAGCAGCGCCTTGGCATGGTCTTGCAGCGCTTGCACCAGGGCGGCGTCTCCTACATAGCCAGCGCGCAATACGCAAAACGCTTTCACAATCATGCCGCGCTCAGCGTCGGGCTGCCCAATCACGCCGCATTCGGCTACTGCTGGGTGTTTCAGCAAACAATCCTCCACCTCTGGCCCGCCAATGTTGTAGCCGGCGCTGATGATCATGTCGTCAGCCCGCGCTTGAAAATAAAAATAACCCTCTGCGTCTTGCAAGAAGGCGTCGCCAGGGTAGTTCCAGCCGTTTTTAACGTAGTTGGTTTGCCGTGTGTCATCCAGGTACTTGCAGCCAGTGGGGCCAATGACCGCCAGCTTGCCCACGGTACCGGGGGGTAGCTCGTTGCCGTCATCGTCCACCACTTTGGCGGTATAACCGGGCACTGCCCTACCTATTGGTGCGCCCGATATGCCCAAGTGGCTCAACGCACCGCGCATCGCATCTGCCTGCGCACCCGGTGATGAAATGAAAATGTGGAACATCTCCGTAGCCCCTATGCCGTCCAGCATATGCAAGCCAGTCGCCGCGTGCCACAAAAGCCGCGTGGCATCGGGCAAGCCCTCGCCGGCGCTGACGCTAATGCGCAAACTGGGCACGCCTTGGGCTTTTGCGAAGGCGGCCATTTGCCGGTAAAAGGTGGGCGCGGTGTAGCAGATGGTGGCGGCCACCGCATTGACGGCCTGCACCATGGTCTCTGGTGTGTAGGGCGCATCGGGAAAATACACCGAACAGCCTGCCCACATGGGAAAGATCAACAGGCCGCCCAAGCCAAAGGTAAACGCCAATGGCGGTGAACCCACCACAATATCGTCAGGCAGCGCACGCAGCACATGGCGCGGCCAGGCCTCACACCCCGCCAGAATGTCGCGGTGGGTGTGCACGGCGGCCTTGGGTTTGCCGGTGGTGCCCGAGGTAAAGGCCAGCATGGCAATGTCGTCGGCCGACGTAGGGCAGGCACTGAAAACGCCGCTTTTTTGGGCAGAACGAACCGCCAAGCCCTGCGGGTCATGCATGGCGTTGAAGGGCACAACGGTTTGCAGCACAGGGTATTGCTGCTGTGCGATGCCAAGCTCGTCCAACAGCCTGGCGTCGCACAAAGCTACAGTGGGTTGGGCTTTGCCGATAATGTCGCCCAGCTCTTTGGCGCGTAGCAGCGGCATCGTCGCTACAGCGATGAGGCCCGCCTTCACCACCGCTAACCAGCCCAAGGCCATGCCAATGGAGTTACCACCGCGCAGCAGCACGCGGTTACCCGGAACCAGTTTCAAATCCTCCGTCAACACTTGCGCTATGCGGTTGACGCGGTCTTGTACATCCGCATAGCTGAGTACAATTTTCGATGAACGCAACAGGGGTTGATCGGCCCAGCCCTTTACCGCGACTGCTTTGTCCAGCAGTTCTACGACCAAGTTGGCTTGCGCCGCGATCTGCAGCTCAGGCAAGTCATAACGCATCTGCGCGCGCTGGTCTGGTAGCGGCAAACGGTCGTGCACAAAGCGGTCTGTTTGCGCGGAGGGCGCATCGCGTGGCTGTGTGCTGTGGGTGCTCATACCGCCCCCGCCAATACGGCCTTGCCCAAAATAAGCTGCTGCACCTCAGTCGCGCCTTCGTAGATGCGCAGCGCGCGAATATCGCGGTACAGGCTTTCTACGCGGCTACCGACCTTTACCCCCATTCCGCCATGCATTTGCACCGCCATGTCGATCACTTTGCTGGCGTTTTCAGTAGCGGTCATTTTGGCGGCGGCTGCCGCTGCGGTGTATTGCGCCCGGGTAGCGGTGCCCGCGGGCAGGGCCACGTCGCGCATCCAGGCGGCACGGTAGGTAAGCAGTGCGCCCGCGTCAATCAACGCCACCATCTCACCCAGCTTGGCCTGGGTCAGCTGAAAGTCTGCCAAGCTGTGGCCAAACATCAGGCGCTGCTGCGCATAGTGCACCGCCTCTGCCAGCGCGCGGCGGGCAAAGCCCAGCGCTGCGGCGGCAACCGAGGCGCGAAAGATGTCCAGCGTTTGCATGGCCAGCTTGAACCCGGTGTTCTCCTCGCCCAGCAATTGCGTGGCAGGCACCAGGCAGTGGTCAAAACGCAGGGTGGCCAGCGGGTGCGGCGCCATCACCGCGATGTGTTCGCTGGCATCCAGGCCCTTGGTATCGGCGTCCACCACGATGGCGCTGATACCGCGCGCGCCAAGCTCGGGCGCCGTCTTGGCAAAAACAACATAGAAGTCAGCGATGCCGCCGTTGCTGATCCAGGCCTTGGTACCCGTTATTTCATAGCCATTTTGGCCGTCAGCCCAATGGAATACAGCATAATTTGCTACTGATTTAATAGCTGCTACATCGCTGCCTGCATCGGGTTCGCTCAGTGCAAAGGCCGCTATCTTGTCGCCGCGCGCTACGGCTGGCAGGTACTTGGCCTGCAGCTGGGCTGACCCTGCCAGCGTAATGGCACCACTGCCCAAGCCTTGCATGGCGAAGGCAAAATCTGCCAGCGGTGAATGGAAAGCCAGGTTCTCGCGCAAGATTACCAAGGCGCGCGAGTCCAGGTGCTGTAGCGCGCCGCCGTGCGCCGCGGGCACGCAGTAGCGCAGCCACTGGTTCGCACCCAGCAGCTTGACCCACTGCTTGCAAGCCGCCCGGTCATCGGTTTCGTCGATGTGCTGGCTGGGTAGCCAGTCGGCCAGGCAGTTGCCAATCTCGCGGTGCACCGTGTCAAAGAACGGCAGGGATAAATGCGCGGTGCTGGCGCGCAGGGCGTGCTTGGGCGCCGGGGCCAACTCAGAGTGAACGGGTGCGTGGGCTGGTGCGGCCATGGGTTCAATCTCCTTGAAATACCGGCTTTTGCTTGGCCGCAAAGGCCTCGTAGGCGCGTTTGAAGTCATGGGTCTGCATGCAGATAGCCTGCGCCTGCGCCTCGGCCTCGATGGCCTGGTCTATCGTCATGGCCCACTCTTGGTGCAGCATGGTTTTGGTCATGCTGTGGGCAAAGCTGGGGCCATCGGCCAGGTCTTGTGCCATCGCCTGCGCTTTGGGCAGCACCTCGGCCGCGTCATGCAGGGCGTTGAAAAACCCCCAGCTCAATCCCTCTTGCGCAGTCATGGCACGGCCAGTAAACAGCAGCTCTGCCGCGCGGCCTTGGCCTATCAGGCGCGGCAGCAGGGCGCAGGCGCCCATGTCGGCACCGGCCAGGCCTACGCGGGTGAAGAGGTAGGCCGTCTTGGCCTGCGGCGTGCCCAGGCGCAGGTCAGCCGCCAGCGCAATCATCGCGCCCGCGCCTGCGCAAATGCCATCAATAGCGGCTACCACCGGTTGCGGGCACGCCTTGATGGCCTTGACCAAATCGCCCGTCATACGCGTAAATTCCAGCATCTCGGGCATGCTCATTTTGGTGAGTGGGCCGATGATCTCGTGCACGTCACCACCACTGCAAAAATTGCCACCCGCGCCCGTGATGACGACGGCTTTGACATCAGTGGCGTAGCGCAATGCGTTAAACAGGTTGCGCAGCTCGGCGTAGCTGTCAAAGGTCAGCGGGTTTTTGCGCTCTGGCCGGTTGAGTGTGATGGTGGCTACGCCCGCGCTGTACGTGTAGCTGAAGTGGCTGGCAAGGTAAGCAGCCTGCGGCGAGAACTGGGCGCGCATGGGGTTGTGGGGGGTGATGTAGTGCTTCATGGCGGGTGTGTGGCGTGGTGCGCAGAGTGACGTTTGAACGGTTACGCGGTGAGGGCGCTGCTTTCAGGCGCTGCGGCGTTGGCGGTTTCTTTGACGCGGCCCAGCAGCGTGTGCAGCGTCGCCATGTCTTTGCCCGAGAGGTCGCCAAAGGCCTGCACAATCCAGGCTTCATGGGCGTGCGCCATATCGGCAAAGCTAGCCCGCCCGGCTTTGGTCAGGCGTACCAAAAAGGCGCGGCGGTCGCCCTCGACGGCCACGCGTTCTACCAAGCCTTCGGCCACCAGTTGGTCGGTAATGCCGGTCACGTTGCCGCCGGTTACCATCATGCGGCGCGACAAGGCGTTCATCTTCATGCCTTCGGGCGTGCGCTCTAGCTGGGCCATCAAATCAAAGCGCGGCAAGGTGGTGTCAAACTGCGCGCGCAGGGCGCTGCGCACCTGGCGCTCTACCAGTTGGGTGCAGGTCAGCAGCCGCAGCCACAGGCGCAGGGCTTGGGCATGGTCGGCGTGGGCGCGGGCTTCTATATCCACAGCTGTCTTTCCGTTTGTAATTACTATATATTTAATAGCAGCTTGTGCTCTATTTTATTGGGCTTAAGCCATATTTTGTTTAAAAATGTCGCGGTACAGCTGGTCGCGGCCACTCTCGTACTGCCGTGGCCATGGCGCGTCCTTGCTTTGCAGTTTGGCGGCTTCGTGCAGCGTCCAGGCGGGGTCAGCCAAATGCGGGCGGGCGATGGCGCACAGGTCGGCACGGCCCGCGGCGATGATGCTGTTGGCATGGTCTGCCTCGCTAATGGCACCCACGGCGATGGTGCGTATGCCCACCTCGTTGCGAATGCGGTCGGCAAATGGCGTTTGGTACATACGGCCATACACCGGCTTGGCCGCGCGCGTGGTTTGGCCACTGGAGACGTCGATAAAGTCTGCCCCCGCAGCCTTGAACAGCCTGGCAATTTCTACCGCATCGTCTGCCGTGTTGCCGCCGGGTGCCCAGTCGTGCGCCGATATGCGCACGCTGATGGGTTTGTCCGCCGGCCATGCGGCGCGGATGGCGTTGAACACCTCTATGGGGTAACGGCAGCGGTTGGCCAAGCTGCCGCCGTAGGCGTCGGTGCGCAGGTTGGTCAGCGGGCAAATAAAGCTGGACAGCAAATAACCGTGCGCGCAGTGCAGCTCCAGCCAGTCCACGCCCGCCTCCAGTGCGCGCAGGGTGCTGCCTACAAAGGCAGTGGTGATGCTCAGCATGTCGGCGCGGGTCATGGCGCGGGGCACTTGGTTTTGTGCGCCGTAGGGCAGGGCGCTGGCGGCCAGCAGGGGCCAGTTGGGTGCCTCGCTGGGGTTGCCGCTGGGCGTTGCCAAAGGCTCGTCGGCGGCCTCCCAGCCCAGTTGGGTCGATCCTTTGGGGCCGCTATGGCCCAGCTGCAAGCCCAGTTTGGCGCCGCTGTTGGCGTGCACAAAATTTACCAGTCGCCGCAAGGCTGCTTGCTGCGCGTCATTCTCCAGCACCGTGCAACCCGGGGTAATGCGCCCGTCCAGGGTGGGCGACGTCATCTCCATCATCACCAGCGCCGCGCCGGCCAGCGCCCGAGCACCTAAGTGCACCAGGTGAAAGTCTTGCATCACACCTTCTACGGCGCTGTAGGTGGCCATGGGGGAGACCACGATGCGGTTTTTGAGCGTGAGGCCGCGCACGGTGAGCGGCGTGAGCATGGGCAGCACTGCGCGGGCTGAATTGTGCGTTAACCAAGCCTCATAGCCCTGCAGCCAGGCCGAGTCGCGCAGGCGCAGGTTCTCATGGCTGATGCGCTGGCTGCGGGTGAGCAGGCTGTAATAAAACTGCTCGGCCTGCATGCTGCTGTAGCGGTCAACGTTCTCAAACCACTCGGTTGAATTGCGCGCTGCGTTTTGAATTTTCAATACCTCTACGCTGCGCCGGGCCTCATAGGCTTGCAGCGCGGCATCCATGAATTTACTATCAATAAAATAGCTGTTCGTGCTATGTTCTATTGGGCTTATGGCCATTTTTATTGCTAAAACGTTCTGAAACGCCTGCGCCAGGTCAATGGCGTCTTCCAGCGCCAGCTTGGTACCCGAGCCAATAGAAAAGTGCGCGGTGTGCGCTGCATCACCCATCAAAACAATCGGTACGGTTTTGCCGTTGATAACTTGCCTGTGCACCCAGTGCTGGCACGTCACCCGCGGAAAGCGAATCCAGTTGGCCGAGCCGCGCAGGTGCGCGGCGTTGGTCATCAGCGCGTTGCCGTCCAGATATTTGGCAAACAGGTTCTCGCAAAAGGCGGTCGCCTGCTCTTGGCTCATGGCATCCAGGCCATGCGCCTTCCACACTGCCTCGGGTGTTTCGACAATAAACGTAGACGTATCCGCGTTGAACTTGTAGGCATGCACCGCAAACCAGCCATGCTCGGTGCGCTCAAAGCAAAAGGTAAACGCGTCAAAGGTTTTTTTGGTGCCCAGCCAGACAAAGCGGCATTGGCGCAGGTCGATGTCTGGCGCGTAGGTGGCGGCGTAGCGCGCGCGAATGCGGCTGTTCAGGCCGTCACCGGCTACCACCAAGTCGGCGTCGTAGTGCGCGGCCAGGTCTTGGTCGTCGTCCACATCCAGCTCAAACACCAGCTCTACCCCCAGTTGCTGGCAGCGCTCTTGCAAAATATTCAGCAAATGCTTGCGCCCAATGCCGCAAAAACCGTGGCCTGTTGAGCGTATGCTGCGGCCTTTGAAAAACACCTCAATATCGTCCCAGTGGTTCAGCGCATCGCCTATCTGCTGCCCCGTAACCGGGTCTGCAGCGCGCAAATTGTCCAGCGTTTGGTCGCTCAGCACGACGCCCCAGCCAAACGTGTCAAACGGCTTGTTGCGCTCTACCACCACCACGCGCGCGGCAGGCTGCTGCTGTTTCATCAACAGCGCAAAGTACAAACTGGCTGGTCCACCGCCGATGCATAAAATAGTCATACTTTAATTTATGCCTAAACAATTCAACTGTCAACATTAATTACACGTACTAAAGTGGTATAGGTAATTGGCATTGGTGGATAAAAAGCCACGTTTAAGGTAGGGGTTTGTCCGCTCATGTGGCGCCATGCCAGAAATGTAACTTTGGCTCGGAAGCCACTATCTACAATTAGGTGCAGTTAGTTTTCTGCACTACATCAAGAGGCAAAATTCCATGGGCTGGCTCTCCACTTTGATCAAGAAGAACAATGACGTCGAGGTGCCGGTGCCCGACACGGATTTTCACGAATACGACCACGAGCCTTTGGCAACCAGCTCGATAACCAACGGCTTGCAGTCGGCGCGCCAGTTGATCAATGACGCCGCTGTGCGTACAGCCCTTGTGTATGGGGTGCCCGCAGACTGGTTGGCGTTTGAAGTATTTACTATTTCTGATGACGAAAAAGCTTACTTCCAGCTTCAGATATTGATGAACCACTGGGATGAAAGCATGTTGCTCCACAGCTATGCCTTCGAGTGCGCCGTGATCAAACGGATACGCGAGGAAAGCGTCGACGTAGGCCGCGCTTTGCGGGCCGTCCATTGGCGCGTAGCGCCCGAAGCAGGCTGTCCCTATGACGCGATGCCGTCGCCCCAGTACTGGAGTGCCGAGGCCATCAAAGAACGCGGCTTGGCACGCCAGCGTGTCAAGCGCGAGATTTATGCCGCTACCACGCCAGCTTCTGGCGCCGTAGCGCCCACTGCGCTAGCGCAGGTAAGCACCTTTGCAGCCGCTAAAGTGGTAGCGCAGGTTGGGATGTTGCCGACGCCCGAATTGCTGGTGCAGCATGGTTTTAAAGAGACCCATTCGACTAATTTGGATGGCTTTTCCACGACCCACCCTTACGATCCCAACATTGCCAAAAAAACGGTCAAAAAAACTGCCAAAAAATGAAGATCAATCGGGCTTTACAACGCGCATCCAGATAACCGCATAAGCCCGTGGCCGGTTTGCGCACTAGTTGTGTGAAACATGTGCGCGAAAATCTCTATAACCAACTTTTTTCTGCTGACGGTTCAAAAGATAACAGTGTGTCTACAATCGCATGTCATCAGTACCGGTCACGACAAAAAAAGGCAAGTAGTTTATGGGTTGGTTAACACGCTTATTTAAATCTCCCCAGCGCGCCAGTGGGCCGTCCAACAGCACCAGTTATCACGACTTAGACGGGCTACCGGTTCCGCTCAAGCCAGCCGCGGTAGACCTGCGCAGTGCCCGTGACTTGGTCAACCAGGCAGCGGTGCGCACCGCCCAGGTCTACGGCGTGCCCACGGGCTGGCTCAGCTTTGAGGTGGTGACCATTTCTGACGCCAACCAAGCCTATTTCCAATTGCAAGTGGTGATGAATATCTGGGACGAGTATTTGGCGGCGCATTGCTATGCGTTTGAGTGCGCCGTGATCAAGCGCATACGCGAGGACAACCTGGGGGTGGGCCGCGCCGTGCGGGCGGTGCTGTGGCGCGTCGCGCCAGAGGCGGGCTGCCCCTATGACGACATGCCCGAGCCCAAAGCCTGGAGCGCCGAGGCCATCAAAGTGCGCGGCATGGCGCGCGATCGCATGAACCGCGAGCTGTATGCCCTGAGCACGCCTGCGTCGGGTGCTGCGGTGCCCGGACGGCGGCCAGTGATTTCCGACCACGCAGAGCCTGCTGGGCCAGCAGACCCATCTGACAAATTCGCCGGCCTGCTGGACGATAGCAGCTTTGACGAAACCCGCCCATCGGTGTTTAACGGCTTTGCCGCTACACAGCCTTACATTGCCGATGCCGCCAAAACCAGCCCATAGGCGCGTAGACTAGCGGCCATGCTGTACAAATTCAAATCCAAAGCCGCCGGGGACCTCATCATGCTCGAGCCCAATGGCCGCCGCGTGCTGCAGATCATTGGCAAAGACGCCGGGCCGACCGGCATTATCTTGCCCGAGCAAATGCCGGCTGCCATCGACGCCCTGACCGCCGAGATAGCGCGCGAAGAAGCCGAGCAGCAGGCGGCTATCGCTGACGCCAAAGCCAAAGGCGGTGTGGCGCCCAGCTTTGAGGCCGTAAGCCTGCGCAAGCGCGCCTGGCCATTGGTAGACATGCTGCAGCGCTGCGCCAAAGAGAACGCGTCTATCGCCTGGGGCGTTTAGACCGGCGCGTTTAGACCGGCGCCCGGTCGCCCCCCTTCAGTCTACCTTCGCGCCAGAGTTCCTCACTACCAGCGCCCATTTGGCAATTTCGGCATCAATCATTTTGGCAAACTCTGCCGGTGTGTTGCCGCCAGGAATGGCGCCCTGGGCCAGCAGCTTTTCCTTGATCTCGGGTTTGTTAAACGACTTGGCCACCTCTTGCTGAATGCGGTTCACGGTATCGGGCGCGGTGCCTGCTGGGGCCAGCAGGCCAAACCACGAGCTGGCGTCGTAGCCCTTCAGGCTGGGGCCACCGGCTTGCTCCATCGTCGGGGTATCGGGCAGCGCGCCTGAGCGCTTGGTGCTGGTAACAGCAAGCGCCTTGAGCTTGCCCGACTTGATATGGGGCAGAGAGCTGGGCAGGTTGTCATACATCACGTCCATGCTGCCGCCAATCATGTCCAGCAGCGCCGGGCTGGAGCCGCGGTAGGGGAAGTGCACCATGAAGGTACCGGTCATGCTTTTAAACAGCTCTCCCGACAGGTGGATGGAGGTGCCATTGCCGCTGGAGGCCATGTTGATTTTGCCGGGGTTGGCGCGGGCGTACTGGATAAAGTCGGTCACCGAGTTGATTTTTAACTTGGCCGCTTTCTCTGCGTTCATCACCATCACGTTGGGTACATCGGCTACCAAGGTAATGGGGGCAAAGTCTTTCACCGGGTTGTAGGGCAGGCTGGGGTACAGCGCTTTGTTGATGCCGTGCGTGCCCACGGTGCCCATCAATAAAGTGTAGCCGTCGGGCGCCGACTTGGCCACCGCATCGGCGCCCACGTTGCCGCCGGCGCCGGCCCGGTTTTCCACAATAAAGCTTTGGCCAAAAGCCTTGGACAGCTCGGGCGCAATGGCGCGGGCCAAAATGTCGGTGGTGCCGCCGGGTGCAAAAGGCACCACAATTTTGACCGGTTTGTTGGGCCAGGCGCTTTGCGCCATGGCTTGCGGTACAACGCTGTACACTACTAAAAACGTAGCAGCTTGTGCCATATTCATAAGGGCTAAGCGGCGATTTGTCTTGCTAAATACCATGAAAACTCCGTGAAACGACCGATCAATACCTGCATGATACCGATTGGCGCCGCCAGCACTAGCTGGTCAACCCTTAGCCCCAACTGCCCACGGCCAAATGCGCTGGCAGTGCCTGGCGTGTGGCGTCCACGCACTGGGTTAGCTGGGTTACCAAACTGGCAGGTACAGCCTCTTCGGTGTGCCGCGCCGCCCGCTCAATGTGGGACAAGGCATCGGCCATGGCCGTAAAGCCCATCAGCAGGCAGGCACCCTTCAGGCGGTGCGCAGCGCTGCCTGCTTGCTCGCGCTGCTGTGGCAGCAGGGCGGTCATGGCATGCACCTCGCTGTGCTGCTTATCCAGCAAAGCGTGCAACTGGTGTTTAACCGTCTCTTGCGGCATTAAATCCACAAACTCATCAAGCAGGCTGGTGTTTATAGGCATGGCGATAGTGAAGTTATGCACTTAATGCGTTGAAAACAACGGTATGACTTTGCGCAAACGATACCGCAAAAATACAATTCCAAAATGGAAGCACTCAAAATACTATTAGGCCTCGTCTCGCAGCTTACCGGCACGTATGCGGGCATCAGTTTTGGCATCGTCCACTTTGTGTTTGCCGCATTCGTCTTTGGCGCTCTGTTCATGTTTGCGCGCAACAAATACCAGGCGCTGCGCAGCCCCCGAGAGCAGTGGCTGCTGTGGGGTTTTGGCCTGGGCTTTTTGCGCGAAATGTTCATGCTGCTGCTGGCGGTGGTGCAGGCCTTGCATTGGGTAGACCCGGTTAGTCTGCATGTGCTGTTTCCGCCGCTGGAGCATGCGCTGCGCACGGCATCGCTCGTCATCGTGGCGGCGGCCTATTTGCGCTACCTGGTTGACGATGAGCCGCGCGCACGCCAGTTTATGCAAGTGGCATTGCTAGCCACAGCGCTGTGCTATGTGGCCACGTTTTGGTGGTGGGCGCACTACATTTCTGCCAACCCGCAGTCCAAGTTTGGGCAAACCTGGTGCGACTGGGTGTTCCACATCAACTCGTCCAGTTGGTTTTTACTGGCAGCCGTTATTTTGGCCGTTAAAACCAGGGGCTGGAAGCGCAATACGGTGGTGACGGCGTTCCTGTTTTTCTTCGTGGCAGATGTGCTCAAGCTGCCCGATATGGCGCTGGGTGAGGTGTATGAACACATTTTCAACCCCATTAGCCGTCTGTTCTACCTCAGTGCGCTGCCCATGCTGGGCTACATCTACGTGCGCGAAACTTTGCGTGAAGTCAAGCGCTATACCCTCAACCTGGAGGCCGAGGTGAAAGCGCGCACCATGGCCGAGCAGATGGCGCAGGCTAAAAGCAGCTTTTTAGCCACCATGAGCCACGAGATTCGCACGCCCATGAACGGCGTGATTGGCATGACGCAACTGCTGTCGCAAACCCCTTTGAACGAAGAGCAGCGCAGCTTTGTCAGCACCATCAGCCAGTCGGGCGACACGGTGCTGTTTGTGCTGAACGATATTCTGGACCACGTCAAAATCGAAGCCGGCAAGCTGGAGCTGGAGCGCATTGCGTTCAAGCTGCCGCTTTTGCTGCACGAGTGTCGCACCTTGTTTTCTTACCAGGCGCTGCAGTCGGGCATTCCCTTGCAAACCGAGGTGGGCGACATGATGCCCAACGTGGTGGGCGACCCGCTGCGCATCCGGCAAGTGCTGATCAATCTGCTGGGTAATGCGTACAAGTTCACCAGCCAGGGCAAGATCGTGCTGCGCATTACCTCTGAAATGCAAGCCGACAAGCAAGCGCGCATCCGCTTTGAAGTGGAAGACACGGGCATTGGCATGTCCCAAGCGCAGCAGGGCAGCCTGTTTGACGCTTTTGCGCAAGCCGACCCGTCCATCTCGCGCCGCTTTGGTGGCAGCGGCCTGGGTTTGTCCATTTCGCAGCACTTGGTCAAGCTGATGCAAGGCGAGATAGGTGTCAAGAGTACGGTGGGCCAAGGCTCGCTGTTCTGGTTCAGCTTGCCGCTGCGGGTAGCGCAGGCAGAGTCCATGGCCAAAACCAAACCCTTGGCGAATATACCCAACGAATTTTCGCATCTGCAAGTGCTGGTGGTAGATGACTATCCCATCAACCAGCAGGTCATTGCGGCGCAACTAAAACGCCTGGGAGTGCAGGCACACATGGCACATGACGGTGCCCAAGCTCTGCAAATCTTAACCACTGGCAAAGATAAATTTGATCTGGTGTTTATGGACTGCGAGATGCCGGTGATGGATGGCTACGCTGCCACGCTGGGCTTGCGCGAGTGGGAGCAAACCCGGCAGTTGGCCCCCACCTATGTGTGTGGGGCCAGCGCCCATGCGATGGCCGAGTACCGTGACCGCGCCATCGCCGTGGGCATGAACGAATTTATATCCAAGCCGCTGCGCATCGAAGACTTGCAGCAGGTGCTCAGCATCGTCGCCAGCAGAAAGTAGTTGCCTCCCCCTGCTGGTTTTAGCCCGCTGCTTAGACGGGCTTGTGCAGATTAATCTGCGTACTGGTTAGCTGCCTTGATGATCGGTGCCCACTTGGCAATCTCAGAGGCCACGTACTTTTTGTGCTCAGCGCGGTTGGTGCGTTCGTCGGTGATGATGACGGCGCCCAAGCCTTCTTCTTTCTTGATGAAGTCGGGGTCTTTCAGCGCGACCTTCAGTGCGTCGTTGATTTTCTTCAGCACCGCCTCGGGCGTGCCTTTGGGCGCGTACAAGCCGTGCCAAATGGTGACCTGGAAGTCTTTCAAGCCGCCTTCTTGCAATGTAGGCACGTCTTTCAGGGCTGGTGTGGTCAGGCGCTTGGCGGTGGTTACGCCAAACACTTTAACTTTTTTGCCTTCAATTTGCTGCGTGGTGTTGGTGGTTTGGTCGCACATCAGGTCGGTTTGGCCACCGATCAGGTCGGTCATTGCCGGGCCGGTGCCTTTGTAGGGCACGGTGGTCATGTCTACCTTGACAGCCGCTTGGAACAGCATGCCGCACAGGTGCGATGCGGACGAAATGCCGGCGTTGGCGATGTTGACTTTGTCTTTGTTGGCCTGAATCCAGGCGCTCAGTTCTTTGAAGTTATTCGCCGGGATTTGCGGCTTGCCAATCAAGGTCATCGGCACGTCGTTGATCATGCCCAGGTATTCAAAATCGCTCTCGACCTTGAACGGCAGGTTGCGCACCAGGGTAGGAAACACGCCCATGGCAATATGGTGTACCAGCAGCGTGTAGCCGTCTGGAGCCGCCTTGGCCACTTTGTTGGTACCAATCACGCCGCCAGGGCCGCCGGCTGCGTTGTCCACCAGCACGTTGGCACCTAGGGGCTTGCGCAGGGCTTCGGCCAGGTCGCGGGCTACACGGTCGGTGGGGCCGCCAGCGGCAAAGGGCACCACGATGGTGATGGGTTTGTCTTTGGCTGGGAAATCTTGCGCCATGGCGCTGCCCATGGTGGTGAGCGCCACACACATTGCGCCAGCCAACAGGCTGAGGGATTTGATCGTCATTGTAAAAACTCCTTGGTAAACATGCCGGTATCGTAGCGCCACGGTGCGCCCAGTACACAACGGAAAGTACGTATCTTGCGATGACACGACAGGGTAAAAACCTTATACAGCTCAAGGACTTAGCTGCATATTGCCAAACGCTATGTGCTTGTGACTTCTTTGTATTGGACGGCTGCGCAGGGCCTGCGTACAGTGCAGGCTTGTTACATGATTACCGCTCTATGAACCACTTGTCTCGCGCTGTTGCCCTGGTTTTTTTAGCCGTTGGCAGTGTGCTGTCCAGCATGCCTGCCAGCGCTGCAGGGCATGAGGCCGTGTCTGCCGATGTCGCCGCGCAGGCCCTGGCGCAAGGCGCCACCGTGGTGGATGTGCGCAGCGCTGGCGCTTTTGCCCAAGGCCATGTGCCCACTGCGGTGCGTTTGCCCAGCGATGCCGCGGCACAGCCCGTGAAAGCCTTAGCGCATGTGCTGTCCAACGCGGGCGTAGACCTGTCGCGCACCGTGCTGGTGGTGGGCGAGCCTGGCGACGCCAACGCCCAAGCCCTGTGGCACACCTTGTCGGCCTACGCAACAGGCCGCGTACTGTGGCTGGTGGGCGGTGCCACCGAATGGCAGCTGCGGGGCTATGCCCTGAGCACCCAAGTTGCCGCTGCGCAGGCTGTGCCACAACATTGGGTGCGCCTGTATCCTGAGCCCGCGCAGGTGCGCATGGCAGGGCAAGCACTGCGGGCAAGCGCCGTGCCAGAGCGCCGTGTTAGCCTGATTTTAGGTGCCAATTAGGCCGTCAGCCCAATAGAATATAGCACAGACTGCTATAAAAGTAATAGTAACCGCTGATGCTCGTCAAGCCGTAACTGGCCAGGGTTACCACTTCGCCAGCGGGCTTTACTTGTAGCTGCGTGCATCCTCAATCACCTTGCCGTCGTTGGGCAAGGTACCGGCACCCACCAGCTCTACATCGCCGCGCAGCTTGGTCACGTCGCGTATCGCCTCGGCCAGCTTGGCTTGCAGGCCTTCGCTCAGGGCGGTGGTCTCCACCTTCAGCAGCATGGCGTCGTTGGCCATTTCGCCGCTCACTACCAGGCGCACTTTGGCTACTTCCGGGAAGCGTTTTGCAATCTCGGCCACTTGCGCTGGGTGCACAAACATGCCGCGAATTTTGGTGGTTTGGTCGGCGCGGCCCATCCAGCCCTTGATGCGGGTGTTGGTGCGGCCAGTGGGGCATGGGCCGGGCAGCACGGCCGTCAGGTCGCCGGTACCAAAGCGAATCAGCGGGTAGGTGGGGTTCAGCGTGGTCACCACCAGCTCGCCCACTTCACCTTCGGGCACCGGGTCGCCCGTGCCGGGGCGCACGATCTCGACGATCACGCCTTCGTCCAGCACCAAGCCTTGGCGGGCAGAGGTTTCATAGGCAATGGAGCCTAAGTCTGCCGTGGCAAAGCACTGGTACACGTCAATACCGCGCTCGGTAAACCAGTCGCGCATGCTGGGCGGAAAAGCCTCGCCACCGACCATGCCTTTGGTGACTGAGGGCAGTTTCACGCCCATCTCTGCAGCTTTTTCAATGATGATCTTAAAGAAGCTGGGCGTGCCGATGTAGCCTGCAGGCTGTAGCTCGGCCATAGCTTGCACCTGCTGCTCGGTTTGGCCTGTGCCACCGGGGAACACGGTGCAACCCAGCGCGTGCGCACCGGTTTCCATCATCGAACCCGCAGGTACAAAGTGGTAGCTAAAGCAGTTGTGCACCAGCTCGCCGCTGCGAAAACCTGCCGCGTAAATGGCGCGAGCCATGCGCCAGTAGTCTCGGCTGGTGCCCTGGGGTTCATAAATCGGGCCGGGGCTGGCAAACACGCTGGGCATGTGCGCGCCATAGCCTACGGCGCTAAAGCCACCAAAGACATCTTGGCCCAACGCGCTGGCGGCGCCTTTGGCAGCCTCGCGGCCCAACTTTTGCCGGTCATGCAACTCGCCTTTGCGCGTGACGGGCAGCTTGGCCAGCGCAGCGCGCGTGGTGACGGTTTGTGCATTCACGCCTTGCAGTGCGTCGCGCATGGCGCTGGCGTGGGCTTGCGCATGCGCTATCTGCGCAGGCAAGGCGGCCAACAGCGCGGCCTCGCGCGCAGCAGGGTTGCGGGTTTCTAACGTATCGTAAAACTGACCCATCAGCATCCTCTCAGTCAGACTTGGCACTATGTATTTAATAGCGGCTTGTGCCATTAAACAAAGGGCTAGAGGTCAATTATGTGTATAAATAGTGTGAAAACAGCCTAAAGCATGGCCAGGCAAGTTGGATAACGCGCGCACGCTTGTCTGCGTGATCAGGCCAACCAGCGCTTGCGGCGCTTGTAGCTTTTCACGTCCTTAAAACTCTTCTTCTCGCCATCACCGCCGCCGGTACCCAGGTAAAACTCTTTCACGTCTTCGTTGGTGGCCAGGTCTTTGGCCGGGCCGTCCATCACCACGCGGCCACTCTCCATGATGTAGCCGTAGTCGGCGTAACGCAGCGCCATATTGGTGTTTTGCTCGGCCAGCAAAAAGGTGGTTTTTTCTTTCAGGTTCAGGTCTTTGACGATCTCAAACACCTCTTCCACAATCTGTGGTGCCAAGCCCATGGAGGGTTCGTCCAGCAGCACCATGGTGGGGTTGGCCATCAGCGCGCGGCCAATGGCGCACATTTGCTGCTCGCCGCCCGAGGTGTAAGCCGCCTGCGAGGTGCGGCGGGTTTTCAGGCGTGGAAAGTAAGCGTACACCTTCTCCAGGTTGGCTGCAATCTGGGCCTTGCTTTTTACGGTGTAGGCGCCGGTCATCAGGTTTTCTTCAATCGTCAGGTGGGCAAAGCAGTGGCGCCCTTCCATCACCTGCACCACGCCGCGCTGCACCAGGTCGGCTGGTTTCAGGTTTTCAATGCGCTCGCCGCGCAGCTCAATGCTGCCCTTGGTCACGGCGCCGCGCTCGCCTTGCAGCAGGTTGCTGATGGCACGCAGGGTGGTTGTCTTGCCTGCGCCGTTGCCGCCCAGCAGGGCCACAATGCCTTGCTCTGGCACTTGCAGCGACACGCCCTTGAGTACCAAGATGACGTGGTTGTAAATAACCTCAATGCCATTGACATTGAGGACGATGTTGGGTGATGTCGTGGTTGTCATAGGTGCTTCTTGAACAATCTCAAAAACTGCTTGGCAGCTTTTGAGATTGGCGGCTCGCAAGAGCCGCTCACCCCGCAGCCTGTCAGGGCTGCGTCCCCAGCTCTGCCTCAGAGCCTGGGGTGGGTACCGTCCATTACGACTGGCAGTCCTCAACCGTGCGTGCCACCAGTTTCTTGTCAGCAGCGTACTTGGCAGCGGTTGACTTCACCAAAGGCTTGATCACTTGCTCATCGGCTTGCAACCAGTCCGACGTGAAGTTCCACTTGGCGCCATCCCATGTGTGGATGCGCGCCCATGACGAACCCATGTGGTCTTTGCACGAGGTAGAAATCGGGCGCATCACACCTTTAAAGCCCAGTGCATCCAGCTTGGCTTGCGTCAGGTCCAGGTTCTCCAGGCCCCAACGGGCTTGCTCACCAGTGATGACCTTGCCTTTGCCAAAACGCTCTTGCGCAGAGCGCACGCCTTCTACACCCAGCATGGCGCTCATGGCACCGCGCATGTACAGCACCTGGCCCACTTCTTCTTTAGGACCCGTGCCCTGGCCTTTGCTGTGCACCATGGACATCACGTCTTTCACCAGCTGTGAGTTTGGCTCGGCGCCGTGCTGCATGGTTACCGCGTTGTAGCCCTTGGCGCCCTCGGCCACGTCTTTCACGTCTGGCTCAGCACCTGCCCACCACACGCCGTACATCTTCTCGCGCGGGTAGCCAGTGGCTTGCGCTTCTTTGATGGCGGTGGTGTTCATCACGCCCCAGCCCCACAGCACGACGTAGTCAGGCTTGGCCTGGCGCACTTGCAGCCAAGTGGCTTTTTGCTCTACGCCAGGTGCCGTTACCGGCAGCAGTTGCAGGGTGAACTTGTGCATGGCCGCGCGCTCTTGCATCAGCGGAATAGGCTCTTTGCCAAACGGGCTGTCGTGGTAGACCAAGGCAATTTTCTTGCCTTCCAGTTTGTTCCAGCCGCCTTCTTTTTTGGCCAGCGATTGCAAAATGGTGTCAGCCGCTACCCAGTAGGTACCAGCGATAGGGAAGTTCCACTTGAAGACGCCGCCATCGGCGGATTCGCTGCGGCCATAGCCTACCGTGACGACGGGGATTTTGTCAGCCGGGGCTTTTTCGGTAATGGCAAAAGTAGCGCCGGTAGAGAGTGGCTGCACCAAGGTGGCGCCGCCGTTTTTGCCCTTCAGGCGCTCGTAGCATTCCACGCTGCGCGCGGTGTCGTAGCCGGTTTCACACTCTTCAAAAGTGATCTTCACGCCGTTGATACCGCCGCGCGCGTTGACCAGCTTGAGGTAGTCCACATAGCCGTTAGCCCATGGCACGCCGTTAGGCGCGTAAGGGCCTGTGCGGTAGGACAGCACCGGGAAGAACTGCTCTTTGGCTTGCGCCAAGGCATTGGTAGCCACTGCGGCCAAGCCTAGGACTGCAACCGTCGCAGCCACCGTTAGTTGACGAAGTTTCATAGTCTCACTCCAAAAAAATAAACAAACACACGAAATACACACTTACTAAACGCTCGAACTGTCATGTTGGAAGTCAGTGTTTGCGAGCATTCAAACACTGCAATCTTTTAATGCGGGAAGGGCCAGAGCCGCAGCTTTTGCTTGCCAATGCTCCATAGCTTGGCCAAGCCATGCGGCTCCACAATCAAAAACCACACAATCAAACCACCAAAAATCATCAGCTCGGCGTGCGAGATGCCTGCGGTGGAGATATCAATACCGACCATCGATGCCAACACCGGCAAAAACTGGCTCAGGAAAATGGGCAACACCACAATAAAGGCCGCGCCAAAAAAGCTGCCCATGATCGAGCCCATGCCGCCAATGATGACCATAAACAGCAGCTTGAACGATTGATCCACCGAGAACGCCGCCGGTTCCCAGGCACCCAGATAAATAAAGCCCCACAGCGCACCTGCCACGCCAATGATGAAGCTGCTGACCGCAAACGCGCTGAGCTTGGCGTACATCGGGCGAATGCCGATCACGGCCGCTGCTACGTCCATGTCGCGAATGGCCATCCACTCGCGGCCAATGGCACCGCGCACCAGGTTTTTGGCCAACAGGGCAATCACGGCCAGCAGGCCCAGGCAAAACAGGTACTTGGAGACGGGGCTTTCTATCGGGTAGCCAAACACTTGCAGGTTGTTGACCGACACCGAGCCCGAAGGCGAGTCGTTGGTAAACCACTTGATGCGCAAAAACATCCAGTCGGCAAAAAACTGCGCCGCCAGCGTGGCCACGGCCAAGTACAGGCCTTTGACGCGCAAGCTGGGCAAGCCAAACAAAATGCCAAATGCGGTAGAGCACAGGCCACCCAGGATAAGCGCTGGAATCAGCGGCATACCGGGGATGCGTACAAAAAAGTTGTATGCAGCATAGGCGCCAACGGCCATAAAAGCACCCGACCCTAGCGAGATTTGCCCGCAGTAGCCCACCAAGATGTTCACACCGACAGCTGCCAGTGAAAAGATCAAGAAGGGAATCAAAATGGCGCGAAAAATATAGTCGCTGGCTATAAAAGGCACGGCCATAAAAGCAAACGCCAAGATCAGCGCCAGCGCTACCCGGTCTTGCAAGATCGGGAAGATCTGGTTGTCAGCGCGGTAGCTGGTTTTAAATTGGCCGTTTTCGCGGTAAAACATTTAAATTCCTAATTCACTTTTAATCAGTTGTCAGACGCGATCAATAATCTTCTCGCCAAACAAACCTTGCGGTCTGAACAGCAAAAACACCAGCGCTAAAACATAGGCAAACCAAATCTCAATACCCCCGCCGACGAACGGCCCCAGGTATACCTCAGAGAGTTTTTCGCCCACACCAATAATCAAACCGCCCACAATGGCGCCAGGCACCGAGGTAAGGCCGCCCAAAATCACCACGGGCAGGGCGCGCAGTGCCACCGTAGTGAGCGAGAACTGCACACCCAGCTTGCTACCCCAAATCATGCCAGCCACCAGCGCCGCTACACCGGCCACGCACCACACAATTACCCAAATACGGTTAAGCGGTATGCCAATCGACTGCGCCGCCTGGTGGTCATCCGCCACCGCACGCAGTGCGCGGCCGGTGGAGGTTTTCTGGAAAAATATACTGAGCAGACCAACCAGCACGGCGGCTATCAATGCTGCGTAGAGGTCTTCTTTGTTGATCAAAATGCCGCCTTCCACCAATGACTCGAAAGCCATCACCGGGTCTTTGGGCATGCCAATGTCGATTTTGTAAATGCTGCTGCCAAAAATGGTTTGGCCCAAGCCTTCCAGGAAGTAGGTGATGCCCAAGGTGGCCATCAGCAAGGTAGCGCCTTCCTGGTTAACCAAGTGGCGTAGCACCAGGCGCTCGATGATCCAGGCTACCGCAAACATCACCACCCCGGCAATGAGAAAGCCCGCCACGTTGGCAAAAATTTTGTTATCAATGCCGGTCCACTGCGGGATCCACTCGGCAAAGCGCGCCATGGCGAGCGCCGCAAACAGCACCATCGCGCCCTGCGCAAAGTTAAATACGCCCGAGGCTTTGTAAATCAGCACAAAGCCCAGCGCAACCAGCGAATACAGCATGCCAGCCATCAGGCCGCCCAATAAGGTTTCTAAGAAAAATCCCATGCTTGCCTCTTAATGCGATGTGCCTAAATAGGCTTTGATAACTTCGGGGCTGTTGCGCACCTCTTGGGGTGTGCCGTCGCCGATTTTTTTGCCGTAGTCCAGCACCACCACACGGTCGGATATGTCCATCACCACGCCCATGTCGTGTTCAATCAATACCACCGTCGTGCCAAACTCATCGTTCACGTCCAGCACAAAACGGCACATGTCCTGTTTTTCTTCCAGGTTCATGCCGGCCATGGGCTCGTCCAGCAGCAACACCTGCGGCTCCATGGCCAGGGCGCGGCCCAGGTCAACCCGCTTTTGCAGGCCGTAGGGCAGTTGGCCCACGGGGGTTTTGCGGTAGGGCTGAATCTCTAAAAAGTCAATGATCTGCTCTACGTATTCGCGGTGCTTGATCTCTTCGCGCTCGGCCGGGCCAATGCGCAGGGCTTGCAGCAAAATATTGCTTTTGATCTTCAGGTTGCGGCCCGACATGATGTTGTCCAGCACGCTCATGCCTTTGAACAATGCCAGGTTTTGAAACGTGCGCGCTACGCCCATTACCGCCACCTGGTGGCTGTTCATGTGCTTGAACGTTTGCCCACGAAAAGTAATCGAGCCTTGCTGCGGCTGGTACACGCCGTTGATGCAATTAAGCATCGAGCTTTTGCCCGCACCATTGGGGCCAATGATGGCGCGGATTTCATGCTCTTTGACGTTAAAGGAAATGTCCGTCAAAGCTTTCACGCCGCCGAAGCTGAGCGAGATGTTTTGCACGTCCAGAATCACATCGCCGATTTTTTTACCGGCTTCAGGGGCCGTGCTGATGTCGAGATCG
>JAYUHM010000179.1:0-1504 GCA_043766985.1 Polaromonas sp. | reverse complement strand
TTGCGGTGGCCGTAGCTCCAGATCTCGGGCCTGGCACCCGCTGTGTTGACGAAGGGGTTGTCTTTGGGCACGCTGCCGTCCTTGCCCACCCGCACCAATTTGCCGTGGTGGTTGTCCAGCGTCTGCGCATCCTGCATCCGGCTAAAGCGGTCGCCCAGCGTCAAAAACAGCGTGCCGTCGGGTTGGCCGTTTTTAAGCGCTTCGACGATGCGACAGCCAAAATGCGCGCTGCTGCTGAATTTGGGGACTTGCCGGAAAATCACCTGCACCGCCTCCAGACTGCGCGCATCAGCACTCAGCCTGGCGCGGGCCAGTGCGGTGCTGTTACCGGACTGCCCAGAAGCTGCGGGTTCAGAAAAACAGAAGTACAGAAGTCGATTGGTTTTAAAGGCCGCGTCCACCAAAACGTCAAGCAAGCCGCCCTGCCCGCGCGCGTCGATTGCCGGCAAACCCTGCACCGGCTCGCCCAAAGCGCCATTCGCGGCCACGACGCGCAAGCGGCCCGGTCGCTCGGTCACCAGCATCCGGCCATCGCCCAGGAAGGCAACGGCCCATGGGTGCTCCAGACCTTTGGCGACGACCTCAAAACCGGGGGATTGTGCGGCAGCGGTCGCAGCGACCAGAGCCAAAAGTGAACAAGCGGCGAAGCGCAAAATCAGGATGTGCATGGCAACCTTTCGCGAGTCAATCCAGTTACAAAAGCCCCGCCACCACATTCACCGTGATGGCGAGAATGATGACGTTGAAGAAAAAGGCGATCACACTGTGCAACAACACCAGACGCCGCATGGGGCGCGTGGTGATGGCGACATCCGAGGTTTGGCAGGTCATGTTGAGCACCAGAGAGAAATAGGTGACATCCCAATAGTCGGGCTCGGGTTCACCCGGAAAATCCAGACCTTTACCCGCCATGTAGTAGCTGTGGGCATACTCCTGTGCAAACACCAGCGCCACAAATAGCCAGGCCAACAAAATGGAGCTGCCTGCCAGCGCGACGTCCCACATCGACTTGCTTTTGGCCCCGCGCAGCTCCAGCGACAAAGCCACCAGGACGACGATCGCGGTGACGATACTGACCGCCAGCGCCGTCCATTTGCCTTCTTCCTGATGGATGGCGCGCTGCTTGATGGCGCTGGCGTGGGTGGTGGACATCATGTAAAAAGCGTACGCCACATAAAACAGCGCGCCGGTATTGAAGCCCAGCAGCAGCGCGCGGTGGATGTTGGTCTGCTGCGCAAAAGCCAGAAATACGCCGATGGCCAGCAGGGCTGCCGTCCAGTAACCGGGGCGGCGGATGGTGTGGCGCAAGCTAGACAATGACAAACTCATCCTGGTGGTTGGCGATGTGAAACGCATGCGCCAAGGCAAAGTCTGCCCGGCTGAGTTGGCCGTAGGCAAAATGCGGTTTGAGCGCGCCGGTGTGGCCATTGAAACGGGTGATGGCGGCCCGCAGGCGCTCGGCCGCAGGCTTCCAGTCGCCCTGCATCGTCAGCGCGGCTGCGCC
>JAYUHM010000178.1:0-1509 GCA_043766985.1 Polaromonas sp. | reverse complement strand
AATCGGAATTGAGTGGTGAGTCTTCAGTCATGGGGCAAGTATGAAGTGTTTTTAACTCAACTTGAAGGGACACACCATTTGCATGGGGTCTCGGCGATTTCAGTGGGTGCAGCTTGCAAATCGTTGCACCTGTTTCCAGCCACGTCAGAGCGCAACGATTGCGGCCTACACACTTTCAGCGTTTCTGGCGGTAACCTTAGATGATGCTGAATTTTACAGTCGACACACTTCCCACCATCACAGCACAAACCGCGCTTTTTCTGGACTTTGACGGCACGCTGGTTGAGATTGCAGCCACGCCGAACCTTGTCGAGATACCTGCCGATGTCATCGTTTCGCTTTCGAGTCTTCAGCTCAAGCTGGGCGGCGCACTGGCTTTGGTTTCGGGCCGCACTCTAAGCAACCTCGACCCCTTTGTTTACCCCTTGCGCCTGCCCGCTGCTGGCGAACACGGCAGCCAACGGCGCAGCGCGAATGGGCATTTGAGCCTGGTCACACGCGTTGATTTGGGCACTGCCGTGCACGCCGCGCAAGCGTTGGTGCTGCAGCACCCGGCCTTGCTGCTGGAGCGCAAAACCAGCGGTATCAGCCTGCATTACCGCCAGGCGCCCGAGCTTGAAAGCGTCTGTATTGCGGCGATGCAAGCTGCTGTGCAGCACATCAGCGGCCTGGAGTTGCTGCGCGGCAAGTGTGTGGTGGAGCTAAAACCGCTAGCTGCCAGCAAAGGCGGCGCAATTCGGGAGTTCATGCAAGAAGCACCCTTTGCAGGCCGCCAATGTATTTTCGCAGGCGACGACAACACAGACGAATCAGGCTTTGCAGCCGTCCAGAGCATGGGTGGCCAAGCAATCAAGGTAGGTACCGGGACAACGGCTGCACGCTACCACTGCGCCAGCGTGACCGAGTTGGCCTCGTGGCTGCGCGCCGCTGCAACGCAACCCCATTTGCCCAGCGAGCAAACTGTGAGCGCATGACGAACGCACAGCCAGCGCTCGGAAATTTCGCGCCGCAAGCCGCGCCATCGCTGGCGCTGGGCGTGATTGGCAACTGCGCCTTCAGCGCCTTGATTGACGAGCGCGGCCGCATGGTGTGGTGCTGCCTGCCGCGCTTTGATGGCGACCCGGTTTTCAATGCCCTGCTGGACACAAGCGACAAGGGCAGCGAGTTTGCCATCGAGATAGAAGACTTTTCTCACGCCCAGCAGTGGTATGAGCCGAACACCGCCGTGCTGCGTACGCTGCTGTACGACCACAGCGGGCAAGCCGTAGAAATTACCGATTTCGCGCCCCGGTTCTTGGAGCGCTCGCGTTACTTCAGGCCGGTGATGCTGGTGCGCAGGCTCAAGCCGATTCACGGCGCGCCGCGCGTTCGGGTGAGTTTGAACCCACGCTTTGACTGGGGGCGAACTGAGCCCACCATCACGCAGGGCAGCGACCACCTGCGCTTTGTTGGGCCAGCACAAACACTGCGCTTGACCACCGACGCGCCGCTGCCGTATTTGCTGTCACG
>JAYUHM010000177.1:0-1517 GCA_043766985.1 Polaromonas sp. | reverse complement strand
ATCGGTTCAAGCGCCTCACCTTGCGGCAAGATGCAGCCGATTTTGCAGGTCTGGGGGTAGCCTTGCGCTTTTAGGGCTGCGATGCAAGCGTCCACACGATCTGCGGGCACGCTGGCTAGCAGACCGCCTGCTGTTTGTGGGTCAAAAATCAGCGGGTAGCGCGGGTGTTTGACGAATTCTTCTTGGTTGCGCAGGGCGCGGCGCAAGCGCACGTTGGCGCTTTGCAGGGAGCTGGTGATGCCAGCTGCTACGCATTCTTGTGCGCCGTCTAGCAGGGGCAGTGCACTCAAGTGGATTTCTGCGTCTACTTCTGAAGGGCGAGTCATTTCTACCAAATGGCCCAGCAAACCGAAGCCAGTCAGATCGGTGCAGGCCGTGCCGCCATGCTCGCGCAGGATTTGAGCACCGACTCGGTTGCTGATCACCATGCTTTGCAGTGCCGCGTCAATCCATCGGCCTTTGGCGGCTAGACGGGCGTGCGCGGCAAACAGTGTGCCAGTGCCGATGGGTTTGGTCAGGATGAGCACGTCACCCGGCTTCATGCCGCTTTTACGCAGGATGGCTTCAGGTTTATCCTCAATCAAGCCGTTAATCGCGAAGCCCAGCGCGAGCTCTTTGCCTTCGCCGGTGTGGCCGCCGACGAGCGAGCAATCTGCCTCGTTAAGCACTTCAAGCGCACCCGTCATCATTTGGAAGAGTACGTCTTCGACCTTGGCGTCCATACCGGGCGGCACAGTGCAGACAGCGGTAGCCGATTGCGCTTGACCGCCCATCGCCCAGATGTCGCCCAGCGCATGGTTGGCGGCGACTTTGCCGAAAATGTAGGGGTCGTCGATGAAGGCGCGGAAGAAATCGACCGAATGCACCATCGCCATGCCCGGCGGCACGCGCACCACGGCGGCATCGTCAGGGTCTTTGAGGCCGATGAGCACATCATCGCGCTGCACGGGGTGAAGGTTACTCAAAGCGTTTTGCAAAATCGTTGCGCCAACTTTTGCACCACAGCCACCGCACCGCATGGCGATGGCGGAAATGGCTTGCAGGGACTCTTCAGAATTGAGCTTAACGCCACTCAAAGCGTTGTTGGATGAAGATGAAGCAGCTTTTGCAGACATCTCAGGAAACTCGCTGAATTTGCGCATAAAGCGCTGGTCAATCCAGTCTTTCCACTGCCAGACCCAAGCACCAGCAAAGCCCAGCCAGCCGCGAGAAGCTACGGCGTATTTGTCGCCCGTGCTGATCAGCGCGAGCCAACTGGTTTGTGGTCGATACGCTTCCAGTGCCACGCCGCCTACTGCCCGTCGCAGATTTTCAGTGAGCGGTTTGCCTTGACGCACAGCGAACACGCCGGCTTTCTCCAGCTTGAAATTGACCATGCTGGCAATGTCGCCCGCAGCATAAACCAGCGGGTCGTTGATGGTTTGCAACGTGTCTTTGACTTCAATGAAACCTTCCGCATCGAGCTGTAGCCCCGTGTTTTTAAGCCAAGCGGCACCGCCAGCACGCGTCACCCACAT
>JAYUHM010000176.1:0-1524 GCA_043766985.1 Polaromonas sp. | reverse complement strand
GCAAAGCTGAGGCCAAACCCAGCTTGCGAGAAGGAACGTGCAGTCAGCTTATTTGGCGCTGTGTGGTTGACGACAAAGCCTCAGCGCAAGCAAAGGCTGACGCCCAGGCCCATTGGAAGTTATACCCGCCCAGCCAACCTGTCACGTCCACCACCTCGCCGATGAAATACAGGCCTGGCTGCTTGGATTCCATGGTTTGGGACGACAGGCAGCGGGTGTCCACGCCGCCGACGGTTACTTCGGCCTTTTTATAGCCTTCGGATCCGTTGGGCACCAGCTGCCAGTCCGACAGCCGCTGCGCCAGCGCCAGCAGTGCCTTGTCGGTCGCGTCGCAGATGGGGCGTTGCAGTGCGGGGTCTTGCCCCACCCAGGCGTCGGCCAGGCGGCCAGGCACCAGTGCGGACAGCTCGTTGGCGATCAGTTTTTTCGAGCTGGCTTTTGCCCGCAGCAGCGCTTGGTGCATCTCGAGGGTGGCCGCCAGGTTGATGCGAACGGCGTCGCCCGCCTGCCAATAGCTCGAAATCTGCAACACCGCCGGGCCGCTCAGGCCCTTGTGGGTGAACAGCAGGTCTTCGGCGAAAACCACGGCCTTTTTGCGCTGTTTGGGGCTGGCATCACGTGCGCCGGTCTCGATCTGTACGGGCAGCGCCAGGCCTGCCAGCTGGGCAAAGGGGGCCCAGCTGTCACCATCAAACGTCAGGGGCACCAGCCCGGCGCGGGGCGTGACCAGCGGCAGATCGAATTGCTTCGCCAGCTGGTAGCCAAAGTCGGTGGCGCCAATCTTGGGGATGGACAGGCCGCCGGTAGCAACTACGATCTGCGGGGTGGTGATGCACCCCATGCTGCTCTCTATTTGATAGCTGCCAAGGCAATTATTACCTTGGCTAGCGGCTGAAAAGACGATATTTTCGATGCGGCAAGGTTGCCAGCGCGTGACGTGGCCCGCTGCGCATTCGGCCAGCAGCACATTGATGATGTCTTCGGCCGATCGATCGCAAAACAGCTGGCCTTTGTGTTTTTCGTGGAACGCCACGCCGTGCCGGGTGAGAAGGGCGATGAAGTCCTGCGGGGTGTAGCGCGACAGCGCCGATCGGCAAAAATGCGGGTTGTCGCTCAAAAAACTGGCGGGTGCGGCACCTAGGTTGGTGAAGTTGCAGCGTCCACCGCCCGAAATCCGGATTTTTTCGGCCACCTTGTCGCTGTGGTCTACCACCAGCACCTTGAGCCCGCGCTGGCCCGCGACGCCAGCGCAAAACAGGCCGGCTGCGCCCGCGCCGATCACGACAACATCAAAAGACTGGGCAGGCGTTAGGGCAGGCGTCAAATTCATCGGTAAAGTGTAATCTTGGCGTTCACAAAATCTGGTGATTGACACACCAGGCCAGGCACTACACGGAGTTTCAGGAATGGGTTTTCTTTCGGATTTGAAAAGTCAGGCGCAGGCGCTGCAGCAGCAACACAGCGGCCTTCAGCACGACAGCGCGGCCAACGTCGGCGCCACCGACCGGGCCATGGGGATGGCCA
>JAYUHM010000175.1:0-11272 GCA_043766985.1 Polaromonas sp. | reverse complement strand
TCGCCAGAATCTTGTCGCGCGGGCTGTACAGCAGGTTGGCGCGCGGCACATGGGTGGAGCACACCGGCTTGCATTTGCCGCAGCGCAGGCAGTCTTTCACGCTGTCGGCAATGGCGCCAATGTCGCTTTGCTGCATGATCAAGGACTCGTGGCCCATCAACCCGAAGGACGGCGTATAGGCGTTGGTCAAATCGGCGAACATTGCCACATGGGGCTTGTTTTTAGAAGGCTTTTCGGCCTTCAGTCCAATAGAATAAAGCACAGAATGCTCATTATTTCGTAGCAACTTACCCTTGTTGAAGCGACCTTCTGGATCGATCCTGGTTTTGTAATCGGCGAAGGGCTTGAGTTCCGCGTCGGTCAAAAACTCCAGCTTGGTGATGCCAATGCCATGCTCACCCGAGATCACGCCGTCCAGGCTGCGTGCCAGCACCATGATGCGTGCCACGGCATCGTGCGCCGTTTGCAGCATCTCGTAGTCGTCACTGTTGACGGGGAGATTGGTGTGCACATTGCCGTCACCCGCATGCATGTGCAACGCCGCCCACACGCGGCCTTTGAGCACGCGCTTGTGGATCGCCTGGCATTCGTCCATGATGGGCTTGAATGCGCCGCCGGTGAAGATATTGGCCAAAGGCGCACGCAGCTGGGTCTTCCAGCTGGCGCGCAGGGTGTGGTCTTGCAATTGGGGGAAATTTTGGTCGACGGTTTGCAACCATCCCACCCACAAGGCTTTCACCTCTTTGATCAGTGCGGTGGCCTGCTCTACGTGCTGTTCTAACAGCTCGGCCGAGGGAACGTCGCCAGCGTCGTCATGCTTGCCCAGCGGCAAATTGCCATGTTCAAAAAACGCCTCCAACTCGTCGCACAGTTTGATTTTGTTGCGCAGGCTCAGCTCGATATTGATGCGTTCAATACCATCGGTGTACTCGGCCATGCGCGGCAACGGGATGACCACGTCTTCGTTGATTTTGAAGGCGTTGGTGTGTTTGCTAATCGCTGCGGTGCGCTTGCGGTCGAGCCAAAACTTCTTGCGCGCTTCTGGGCTAGTAGCAATAAAGCCTTCACCACTGCGGGAGTTGGCAATGCGCACTACCTCGCTGGTGGTGCGGGCCACCACGTCGGCATCGTCACCCGCGATGTCGCCAAACAGCACCATCTTGGGCAAGCCGCCGCGTTTGCTCTTGGTGGCGTAGCCTACGGCCTTCAAATAGCGGTCGTCCAAATGCTCCAAGCCTGCCAGCAGCACGCCAGTGCGCTTTTGCTCGGCAAACATGTAGTCTTTGATCTCGACAATGCTGGGCACCGCGTCTTTGGCGTTACCAAAAAACTCCAGGCACACCGTGCGGGTGTGCTGCGGCATTTTGTGCACAATCCAGCGGGCGCTGGTGATCAGGCCGTCACAGCCTTCTTTTTGAATGCCAGGCAAGCCGCTTAAAAACTTGTCCGTCACGTCCTTGCCCAAACCTTCTTTGCGGAAGGTTTTTCCGGGGATGTCCAGGCGCTCAGTTTTAAGCAGCTTTTTGCCACCTGCGTCGAAGTATTTCAGCTCAAAGCTGGCAAGCTCGGCATCGTGGATCTTGCCCAGATTGTGGTTGATGCGCGTGACCTCTAGCCACTGCGCGTCGGGGGTCACCATGCGCCAAGAGGCCAGGTTGTCCAGCGCCGTGCCCCACAGCACGGCTTTTTTGCCGCCCGCGTTCATCGCAATGTTGCCGCCAATACAGCTGGCCTCGGCACTGGTCGGGTCTACCGCAAACACAAAGCCTGCACGCTCGGCGGCATCGGCCACGCGCTGGGTAACTACACCCGCCTCCGTCCACACGGTGGCGACGGGCTCGCTCAAACCGGGCAGCAAGACCTTTTCTACCTCGGTCATGGTTTCCAGTTTTTCGGTGTTGATAACCGCTGACTTCCATGTGAGTGGTATCGCGCCACCCGTATAGCCCGTGCCACCGCCACGCGGGATGATGGTCAGCCCCAGCTCGATACAGCCTTTGACCATGCCAGCCATCTCGGCCTCGGTATCGGGCGTGAGCACCACAAATGGGTATTCCACGCGCCAGTCGGTCGCGTCCGTCACGTGGCTGACGCGGGAGAGGCCGTCAAATTTGATGTTGTCTTTGGCGGTGTGCTTGCGCAGCACGCTGGCGGTGCGCTTGCGCAGGTCGTACACCTGCGAGAACGAATCGTAGAACGATGTGACACACGCCCTGGCCGCCGCCAACAGCTCGCCCACCCGGGCATCGCGCGTCGGGTCGGCACCTGGGGTGCGGCGCTTTTCCACCTCGATGAGGCGGTGGTTCAGTGCATCGACCAGCTGTTTGCGCCGCTTGGGGTTGTCCAGCATGTCGTCTTGCAGATACGGGTTGCGCTGCACTACCCAAATGTCGCCCAGCACCTCATACAGCATGCGGGCGGAGCGGCCCGTTTGGCGCTCTGCCCGCAGCACTTCCAGCTGCTCCCAGGCAGGCAAGCCAAGCAAGCGAATGACCACCTCGCGGTCAGAAAACGAGGTGTAGTTGTACGGTATTTCGCGCAGGCGCGGTGCGTCTTCGGCGAGGGCCGTGAGCTGGTGCAGAGGGATTGGAGCGTTCATCGGTAGTTCGGATTACCTGAAATGGGAGATGAAATGGAGAATAAAACGTGCAATTGATAGCGTAAGCCCTTGTAGCGTACAGCATTCGGACTACAAAAAGCGTGGGCGCCAACTTACCCCTTGTACCACGTGGCCTTATTAGCGCTGGCGCGCTAGGGCGAGGGCTTGGTTTCGGCGGTTTCGGCCTCTTCTGGCGGCTTACTGGCCTTGATAAAGTATTTGGAGGCGAAAATGCCCACTTCGTACAAGATGCACATCGGTACGGCCAAGGCGATTTGCGAAATCACATCGGGTGGCGTGACGATGGCTGCAACGACAAAAGCCACCACCATAAAGTACCCACGAAACTCCTTGAGTTTTTCCACCGTCATGATGTTAAAGCGCGTGAGCAGCAGCACCACAATGGGCACCTGAAAGGCCAAACCAAAGGCGATGTACAGCCCCAAAATGCTCTCGACATAACTTGCCACGTCAGGGGTAGCTGCCACCGAGGCGGGGGTGAATTTCTGGATGAACTCAAACATGCGTTCCAGCACCAAAAACTGCACGAAAGCGATGCCCACGTAGGCCAGCAGGCTGCCAAACATAATCAAAGGCAGGGCAAATTTCTTCTCGTGGCTGTACAGGCCCGGCGCGACAAACATCCAGATCTGGTACATCAGCCAGGGCAAGGCCAGCAACACCGCCCCCATCATCAGTACCTTCAGCGGTACAAAAAATGGCGAGAACACGCCCACGGCGATCAGCTTGGAGCCCGGCGGCATGTGCGCCATGATGGGCCGGGCGATCCAGTCGATCAAACCACTGGGGCCAGGATAGATGGCCAGGATGGCTACCGCAATCGCGATACCGTACACGCAGTACAGCAGCCGGTCGCGCAGCTCCATGAGGTGCGCCACAAAGGGCTGCTCGGTGCCAGCCAGTTCGTCTTCTTTATTGGGCATTGTCATGGAGTGGGATGCTGGGGTCGCAGATCAAAATTAAATGTGATCTGACCCCATTTAGAGGAGGTCAGTTGAATTTAACGGGGCGGTACTTGGCTACGCGGGCAGCGCCCGAGAGGGCTTTGCTGCGCACGCCAGTGCGGGCTTTGTACCACTGGGGCATGGCACCTACTTTGGTGCGCCACTTCTTTTGCGGGTGTTTGTACTCTGGGTAGCTGACATAGGGGTCAGCCAAGGGCTTGTAGGCTTCGCTGGTAGCGTCTTGCCATGATTTTTCGAAATCACTGGCATTGGTCTGAATCGTATTTTCCACGTCGCGGGCGGCACCTTCTACGCCCTCTTTCATCTTTTTCAGCTCTTCCAGGTCCATGGAGCGGTTGACCTCAGACTTGACGTCGGCCACATAGCGCTGGGCTTTGCCCAGCAACGCGCCCACCGTGCGGGCCACGCGCGGGAGTTTTTCGGGGCCGATCACGATCAGCGCCACAGCGCCGATCAAGGCGATCTTGGAGATGCCTAAATCAATCATTAGGACCAATCATGTGAAGAGAAAGCGCAAGTCAGCAATCGGTTTACGACTTTGGCTTGGCTTCAACATCGATGGTGTCTTTGGCTGTGTTGGCGGCATTGCCGGCTGTGTTGGACACCTGGCCCGCTACGCCGTCGGCTTTGTCTGCCGCTGCCGCGCTGCCTTCTTTCATGCCGTCTTTAAAGCCTTTGACCGCGCCGCCGAGGTCAGATCCCATGTTTTTGAGCTTTTTAGTGCCAAACACCAAAACAACGATGAGCAAAACGATGCCCCAGTGCCAAATAGATAAACCACCCATAACAATCTCCTAAAGCAAACGTTGAACACAATGCGTGATTTTAGTCGGTATATGGGCGCTTAACCCCTGAGCCAAGGTCTTGGCCCACCCATCACATGGATATGCAAATGGTGCACGTCTTGCCCGCCCTCTGCGCCGGTGTTGGTAACAATGCGAAAACCACCGTCCGGGTACGGCCTGCAGCCCTGCTCCAGCGCCAGCTTGGGGGCCAGCACCATCATGCGGCCCAGCAAAGCCGCGTGCTCGCTGGTGACCTGCGCCATGCTGGGGATATGCAGCTTGGGCACCATCAAAAAATGCACGGGCGCCCAAGGGTGAATATCGTGGAAAGCAAAAATCTCGTCGTCTTCATAGACCTTGCGCGACGGGATGCTGCCTGCGATGATTTTGCAGAAAATGCAGTTCGGATCAGCGTTCATGGTTTAGTTTATGGCTTGGTTCATGGCCTATTTTGGGCTACGGTTGTCATTAAAACGCAGCCAGCCTTTGATGCAGCGGTACAAGTACCACAGGCCGACAATGCTCGAGGCCACCACACCCGGAAAGATAAACACCAAATACAGCGGTGATGTCACCACCAGCCATAGCACGGTCCACCAAAAGGTGCTGATCATGTAGTTGTGGTGGGCAAGATAGGTGAGATCGGTCTCGTCGCTGCGTTTGATGTAGTTGACGATCAGGGCGATCACCGCCAGGGCGCCAAAACTGGCCCACGCCACGGTGTGCAAACCATACAGAACGTTCATGACGGTGCGGTCAGCCGGGCTTTTGGCTTCAAAGTCAGCGTAGTTGGTCTGGGTCATGGTTTCCTCCGTGGGGGTGTTTAGTTAGCGAGACTCGGCGTCGCGGGCTTGGGCTTTGCGGGCGGCTTTTTCCTCCAGGCCGCTGGTGCCCACGCGTTTGTCCAGCTCGGCGATGACGTCTTGCGGGCTCAGACCGTAGTAGGCCAAGGCCACCATGCTGTGAAACCACAGGTCTGCCGTTTCAGCCACTATTTTGGCTTTGAGGGGCGCCGACTGCCCGCCGTGCTCGGCGTCTTTGCAGGCCATCACCAGCTCGGTGGCTTCTTCGCCAATTTTTTTCAAAAAAGCGTCAGGCCCTTTGTGCAGCAGGCGCGCGGTGTAGCTGGCCTCGGGGTCGCCACCCTTGCGGGACTCTAAAACGCGGGCCAGTTGGTCAAGGGAATCGTTGGAAGACATAAGGCTATTTATAGATCGATTCAGGGTCTTTCAAGACCGGGGCGGTAATTTTCCAGGCCGGTTGCGCTGTGTTTGCACCGTCCAGCTGGCTAAAAAAGCAGCTATGACGGCCCGTGTGGCAGGCAATGCCCGAAGTGTGCCCTAACTGCGTCACCGTCAGCAGCAGCACGTCACTGTCGCAGTCCATGCGAATGCTATGCACGGTTTGCACATGGCCGGACTCTTCGCCCTTAAACCACAGCTTGCCCCGCGACCGGCTGAAATATACCGCGCGGCCCAGCTCGGCCGTTTTTTGCAGCGCCTCGCGGTTCATCCACGCAAACATCAGCACGTCACCCGTGCCCTGCTCTTGCGCGATGACGGGTACCAAGCCTTTGTCGTCCCATTTGATGTTGTCTAGCCAATTCATACGCTGATTGTGCAGGAATTCAGCCCGGAAATGCTGTTGAGCAGGATGTAAAACTACCCCGTGAGAATGGCTTTGGCAGACAGATGCACTATATATTTAATAGCTGCTTGTGCTATGCTCTATTGGGCTTACGGCCTAATTCATGCAATAAATGGGTCAAAGCAGGGAATTTCAGGCTATTTGACCCACGGCCACCGTGCGGCAGCCAGCGCCGCAGCCAGCGCCGATCTACAGCCGCACCGGAATACCCCGCGCGTGCATATGCGCCTTGGCTTGCTGCACCGTGTATTCGCCGTAGTGAAAAATACTGGCAGCCAGCACCGCATCGGCACCGCCTTGTTGCACGCCGTCGGCCAAGTGGTCCAGGTTGCCCACGCCGCCTGAGGCGATCACGGGCACACTGACTGCATCGCTCACCGCGCGGGTCAGCGCCAAATCGAAGCCGCTTTTGGTACCGTCGCGGTCCATGCTGGTGAGCAAAATCTCGCCCGCGCCCATTTGCGCCATTTTGACGGCCCATTGCACGGCGTCCAGGCCGGTGTTTTTGCGGCCACCGTGGCTGTACACGTCCCAGCCATCGCCTACTGCTTTGCCGTCATCGCCCAAGCGCAGTGTGTCTTGCGTGCTACGTTTTTTAGCGTCAATGGCCACCACAATGCACTGCGCACCGTATTTGGCGGAGGCATCGGCAATCACCTGCGGGTTGGCGATGGCCGCCGAGTTAAACGAGGTTTTGTCCGCCCCGGCGTTCAGCAGGCGCCGCACATCGTCTACCGTACGCACCCCACCGCCTACGGTCAGCGGGATAAACACCTGCGAAGCCACGGCTTCAATGATGGGCAAAATCAAATCCCGCCCATCCGACGTGGCGGTAATGTCCAAAAATGTCAGCTCGTCCGCCCCCTGCTCGTTGTAGCGCGCCGCAATCTCCACCGGGTCACCGGCGTCGCGCAGTTCAACAAAATTAACGCCCTTGACCACACGGCCACCGGTAACGTCTAGGCAAGGGATGATGCGTTTTGCGAGCATAGGTCAGGTTTCAGGTCAGGAATTCACACGAGGGAACTGTGAGTTTACAGCGCCCGCAGTTGCTGCCAACCCTGCCATTGCCCGCCTGCAGCCAACTGCACAGGCGTGTCGATCTGCGCGGCCTCGACGCACAGCATGTGCTGGTAGCCGTCGTCAGGCATGTCGGCCAACTGCTGGCTCAGGGCCGGGCCGGGGTTCCACACGACGGTGTTGGTCAGGCTGGGGCTTTGCGTGATCTCAAGTGCTGCATTTTGGTCGTGTAACACAAGGGGCACAGGCGCTGCGGGGAAGACGGCATCAAAAGGGCCTGTGTAGCGCCAATCACCTGCATGCACCGGGTGTGTGTCCGTCAGCGCGTCCCAGTAGCGCAGGCCCGCCAAACCCTCCAGTCTTGCCTGCGACAGGGTTTGCACCGCCAAGTACGTATGCAGCGCGACGGTAAACGGCATGATTTTCGCGCCCGTGTTGCGCACCTGCAAAGCCATATGCAGGCTGTTGGGAGCCAGTTGCACTGTCAGCAGCAGCTCAAACGGGTGCGGCCACAGACCGTCCAAGGCTGGCTCGGTGTGAAGCTGGTGGCTGAATGTGAGGCTCAGGCTTTGCGCTGTGCCCAGCTCACCTACAGACGCACGCCCCGCCGCCAAGGGCACCGGCTGCCAAGCCCGATTGCGTACAAAACCATGCTTGGCCAAAGGCCCGCGCGTATTGAACTGCGGAAAACACAGTGGCACCCCGCCGCGAATCGCCGCCTGGCCGTCCACCACCGCCCGCGGGCTCAAGTACAAGCGCTCGCGCCCATCCCCGGTTTGCCAGGAAAGTACTTGAGCACCATGCAAAGCCACCAAAACTGTGTCGTGGCTTGGCAGGGTGAGGCGCAGGCAGGCTTCGTTCAGGTAGGTGGTGGTAGAAAGACTCATAAGGTAATTTATGTCACTAAAATATATTTGACATTTTAAGTACTAGTGACACAATTAGAATAAATGACCTCATTGAGGAGTATGCACCATGACTTCATTAGCAATGTCTGACAACGGGCGGGTTTTGATACCCGTGGAGTTGCGCGAAAAACTGGGGTTTAAACCCAAATCACCCATCTACGTCGAAATCAAAGACGGCAGCTTGGTTTTAACCTCTGCGACGCAGCGCAGCGCGCAGCGACGCGCCTATTTTGACAATTTATTCAAAGAACTCAACATCGACCCCAGCATCAGCTTAAGTAATGAGCTTATCGCAGATCGCCGCGCAGAAGCAGCTAAAGAATAAACTGAGACTTCAAACATGATGTACGTGATGGACGCATCAGCGCTATTAGCGCTGATGCAACACGAGCCCGGCAGCGATGTGGTGGACGCACTGATACAAGAGCAAGAATGCATCGCCAGCAGCGTCAATATTGCTGAGGTGGGCACCAAACTGGTAGACAAAGGCCTTGCGCCCGCGCACTTAACGCGAACGCTGAAAGAGCTCAATGTGCAACCCATTGATTTTGATTTAGAACAAGCCACCCTGTGCGCTAGTTTGCGTTTAAGGACCACGCATGTTGGTCTATCACTAGGCGACCGTGCTTGCCTGGCTTTGACTCAATTAGTCAAAGGCACAGCGGTGACAGGGGATTCGGCTTGGAGCGATGTGGCGGAGGCTGTGGGGGTGAAGGTGTTGATGATTCGGTGAGAGGACTTGCAATGACTATTCCTATTAACCAACGGCGCAATCAACTGTCATCGCCAATAAATCCGACACCAAGCACTAGCGCTGTTTACAGAACCATCATGGCATTGCGCGCAGCGCATGCGCCGATAGAAGATGAGGAAGATCGAGAGTTAGAAAGACCTCCCACACGAGCCGTCGCATACGCGAGCACCAACAGCTTTACTAAGCCTGACTAAGACAACCCCAGAGCACAGAGTCTTTTCCACGGCACTATGTAAGCGGCTGTCGCCGGAGTGGCCTGCTTGAAGGTGCCCTAAACCTGCTGCGCCTTGGCAAATGCCAAAATCACTTCGCGCAAAACTTTGCGCTGTGGTACAGGCAGTTTGAGAAACGCTTCAAAAATATCCCGGTCTTGGTAGCCAATACCGCTGTCCCACCGGGCACGCCGCTCTTGCGACTTGCGGGCAATCTCGTCGCCAAAGCCAAGCTGTTGCGGCGACACCGCCAACCATTCGGCCAAAACCAGTAATTTGTCATGCGTGGGCATGGTTTCACCCCGCAGCCAGCGCCGCACGCCATGCAGTGTCATAGCTTTGCCCCAGTAACGGGTATTGAATTCCCGCTCCAGCACAGCGGGCTTCGGATCGTAGCCCGCCGCCTTCATCGCATCGCGTAACCGATCCGCAAACAGTTCTTTTGCGTTTTTCATAGGGTTACGTTATTCGTCAACCCCAAAAGCCAAGGAACAGGCATGTATAGTCACGTTATTTACGTAACTATTGATTAAGTTAACTTGCGCTCAAAGCACTGAGTGAGGTCAACACAACCGCCACCATGCCCAAATCCCTGCTCGAACAACTGCCCGAAATCGTGGCCAATGGCCGCAAAGAAGCCGAAAAAATCCTAGAGGGCATTGAAAACCGCCACCGCGTGACGCTACAAACCCGTGAAGTGGTGCTACCAGCCAAAGATGCGGCAGCACAAGACTGGGTAACGGCGCAATCTCGCGCAGCGCAGCGGGAAGTATTTGCTCCCGGCCAAGCCAGTTTGATTGCCAGACCACAACCGATGCTGGGTGATGCGTCATCCGTTCGCCCTGAGCCTGTCGAAGGGCCTTGGGCCAACCGACTGATTTACGGCGACAACTTGCTGGCCATTGCCGCATTGCTGGCGGGTGATGAAAGCACGCCCAGCCTGCGCGGAAAAGTCGATTTAATCTATATCGACCCGCCGTTTGACAGCAAGGCCGACTACCGTACCAAGGTCAACCTGCCGGGTGTGGAGCTCGAGCAAAAACCCACGGTGATTGAGCAGTTTGCGTATTCGGACACATGGAGCGACGGTACAGCTTCATATTTGGCGATGATTACGCCCCGGCTGATTTTGATGCGTGAACTGCTGGCGGATACCGGCTCTATTTATGTGCATCTTGATTGGCATGTTGGGCATTACGTGAAGTTGGTATTGGACGAAGTGTTTGGAAAAGAATGCTTCCGAAATGAAATCGTCTGGAAAAGACGCACCGGTACGGCGAGTTCAAACAATGAATTTGGGATTCAGACTGACGGTATATATTTTTACAGCAAAAGTTCAAATTTCGCTTTCACATCGCTCTATCGCAGAGATGTTGATCCGATCGAAATCGCAGAAAAATTCAATTTAGTGGACGCTGATGGAAGGCGCTACTGGAGTGGTGACTTGGGTAATCCTGCTGATCGCCCAAACCTTAAATATGCTTACAACGGTTATGAGCCACCAAAAAATGGGTGGGCAGTAGGTTTACCCCTTATGGAGCAGATGCATCGGGAGGGCCGACTGATCTTCCCTAAAAGTCAGACAGGACGCATACGTCGAAAAATGTACTTGGATGAATGGTCTGGGTTTCCTATTCAAAATCTCTGGGATGACATTCTTCCCGTGCAATCCCAAGCATATGAGAGATTAGATTACGCTACGCAAAAACCGGAGAAGCTGCTCGAACGAATCATCAAAGCGTCGTGTCCTGAAAATGGCATCGTGGCCGACTTCAACGGCGGTTCAGGCACCACCGCCGCAGTAGCTGAAAAACTAGGCCGCCGCTGGATCACATCAGATCTCGGTAAGCCCGCCTGCATGATCATGCGCAAGCGTTTAATTGATCAAAACGCCAAGCCATTCCTGTATCAAGCGATTGGCGACTACCAAGTAGAAGCCGCCAAAGCGACACTGGGTCGTGATTTCAGAATCGGTGACCTGTCGCAAATCGTGCTCTCGCTGTTCGGTGCGCAGCCCCTACCGCATGACGTAAACCCGCAGCGCAACTTAGGGCAGATTGCAGGTATTGCACTGGGTGCTAATCGGGGCAGTAAAACATTGGTACTCGCTGACTCACCCAACAAGCTGACAGGCGCTGCTACGCTTAAAAAAGCGATTGCACAACGCGATAACCTGATGGGTGGCTGGGACAGGGTCGTAGTGCTGGGCTGGAACTTTGAGCCTTCCATTGGCGAGACCATCACCGCATTGAACGATTCACGTCTAGGAGTCTGGGCGGCAGAACGATTTAGCCGAGTCCAGTTCACTCCACAGGAGCTCCAAAATTGGCTAGGCGTTGATCAATGCAGTCGTTAACGGCT
>JAYUHM010000174.1:0-11295 GCA_043766985.1 Polaromonas sp. | reverse complement strand
CATGGCCAGCATTGCCATTTTTCCCGCGCAACACGCGGCCATCCACACACAGGCCAACCCCAATGCCCGTGCTCCACGTGACATAGGCGCAGTGGTCGAGGGCCTTGCCGCCATCTTGCAACGCGCCCCAGCGGCGTTCGGCCTCAAGCGATGAGATGCCGTCGTTTTCCACACGCACCTGGGAGAAATGCTGGCGCAACGGCGCTTCCAGCAAGGCGCTTTGCCAGTCGTTGGGCAAGCCGCGTTCGGGCCCGGCCAAACCGCCGCAAATATTGGGCGCCGCCAGTTCGACCAACCCGCTTTTGAGAACAAACGGGCCGCAGGACGACACACCCACGTGAGCGATGTCGCTGCACGCCAGCCCAGCTGCCGCAGCGCTCTGGTCAATCATGCGCAATATCTGGGCTGCTAACGCGTCGTTTGTGCCGCTCTTGGCCGTGGGCTCCACGCAGGTGCCAACCAGTCCCCGATGGTCGGCCATGCTGACGGCGACTTTTGTGCCGCCGATGTCAACGCAGGCCAAAGGCGCTGCGCCAGCGGGAAGGGCGATGGAAGGCGCGGTCGTAGGCAACATAGGGCTATCTGGCGGGGGCGGTTTGAATCTACAGCATGTGGCTGACCGCGCTGGCAATGAAACTCAGCACCAGGGTGGTCGCCAGCGGAAAATACCATTCGCGCCCGAACAGTTTGAAATGCAAATCGCCCGGCAACTTGCCAAAGCCCATGCGGCGCAAAAACGGGCTGAAGGCGTTGATCAAGACCAAGGCCAGGAAGATGACGAATATCCAGCGCAACATGAGGGTGTTGATGTTACAAAGTGTGGGTGCGGTCACCGGCGGAAAAACCAATGGCTTGCCAGCGGTCGGCCGCATCTTCTGGGTTAGCCCGTTTTTCAAGGCCGATCACCTTGAACAACTCGCCCATTTCGTGCTCAGAAATTAGTTTTTGCGCCATGGCCTTATCTTGGAAAGACGCATTTTCCAGCAGTTCGAGCAAGCCGCAATTCATCAGAAAACGCGCCTGCGTGCAGTAGCCCAATACGTCGAAGCCCGCTTCCTGCGCCGCCAGCGCAATGCCAGTGAAGTTGACATGCGCCGTGATGTCTTTCTCGCCTGCGTCCACCAAGGGGTTTGCATCCGCCAGGTGCGCCCGGTGGCACATCACCGTGCCCATGTGGCGCTGGGGGTGGTAATACTCGTGCTCGGGAAAGCCATAGTCGATGAAGAATGCCGCGCCATGTTGCAAATGGTCAGCCAAGGTGCGCATGAACCCTTCCGCCTGCGGGTGGATTTCGGTCAGGTAATCGTGCGGGCCGTCAATTTCAATCGACGGGCGCAGAGGGGTGGCTTGATCACGCCAGCAAAAACTTTCACCTTCCATGGCGACGCCGCGTTCATGCCAGATGCCGCCTCGGCGCGCCAGCAATTTCACCGGCATGGCGTCCAACACTTCGTTGCCAATCACCACGCCCTGCATTTGCTCGGGCAGGGCGTCCAGCCACTGCACGCGGTCGCCAAACCGGGCGAGCAGTTCTTGTTGCCGTTGGCGCAGGCTGCTGGACACTTCTATGATGAAATAGCGCTCCAGCCCATTTTTTAATGGCACAAGCTGCTCACATATTTGTAGTGCCATGGCGCCCGTACCGGCGCCAAACTCGTACACGCAGCGGGTGCCGCTGGCCTGCAAGGCCTGCGCTACCTGTGCGCCCACGCAGGCGCCAAACACGGGTGACAACTCGGGCGCGGTCACAAAGTCGCTGCCGCTTTGGGGCATCAGGCCAAATTTTTGCGACGGGTTGGCGTAGTACCCCAGGCCAGGCGCATACAGCGCCGCGTGCATAAAGGCGTCAAACGGTAGCCAACCACCGGCTTCGGCGGTAGATTTAAGTATTACTGCACGCAGCGCGTCAGATACACTAGGGTTCAAAGTAGTCATGCCCATATTGTCTGTGATAGTCTGCCCTGAATAACCTGCCATGCCCCCATCATCTACTCCTGTTGTGTTAGTTACCGGTGCCGCCAAACGGCTGGGCCGCGACATTGCGCTGGCGCTGGCCCGCGCCGGCTGGCGTGTGGCGGTGCATTACCGCGGCTCGGCAACAGAAGCTATAAAAACAGTAGCTGACTGTGATGTATTTACAGGGGCTTGTGCCCATTTTCATGCGAATTTAAGCGACGAAGCCTCTACCCGCGCCCTGCTGCCCCAAGTGGTAGCGCAGATGGGCCGGGTCGATGCCGTGGTCAACAACGCCGCGCTGTTTGAGCACGACGCCCCCGCCAGCTTTAGCTACGCCGCCATGGAGCAGCACCTGCGTGCCAACACCGGCGCGCCCATTGTGCTGGCGCAGGCCTTGCACGCGCACCTCACGCAGCGCCAGGCCACCGGTGCGGCAGTCAACCTGCTGGACCAAAAGCTGTGGAACCAAAACCCCGACTTTTTAAGCTACACCCTGTCCAAAGCCGCGTTAGAGGCCGCCAATACCATGCTGGCCATCGAGCTGGCGCCGCGCCTGCGGGTGGTGGGCGTGGCCCCGGGCCTTACCCTGCCCAGCCACATGATGAGTGACGAGAAGTTCCAAGCGCTGCACCGCATCAGTCCACTGGGGCACAGCTCAACTTCTCAGGACGTGTGTTCTGCGGTACTCTTTGCTTTAACCAACCAGTCCATCACCGGTACCACGCTGCTGGTCGATGGTGGCCAGCATTTGATGAAATTTGAGCGCGACTTTTCGTTGATGTAGTTTATGACCACCAAAGGCACCCAAATCCTCACCCTCAATGGCCTGCGCTTTCAGGCCAATTTGGGCATTTTGGAACACGAAAAAGCCGCGTCGCAGCCGATCCAGGTTGATGCCGAGCTCAACCTGGGCACCCAGCCCCTGCTGCCCAGCGACGACGACATCAACCACGTGCTGGACTACCGCAAGGTGCGCCAAATCATCATCGACGAATGCACCGAGCGGCATATCAACCTGCTGGAAAGCCTGATTGGCAAACTCAGCGTGCGCTTGATGCACCTGCCCGGCGTGCTGGGCGTGCGTGTAAAAATCGTCAAGCTGGAAATTTTTGACGACTGCGAAGTGGCCATTCGCATAGAGACGGGGCAGTGGTGAGCAGCCGCTTAACCCCACCGGCGCAAAACGGCCCGGACGACGTGGCCACCACCGCGCCCGACACCTTGCAGTACCCGCCCGATACCCAGGCCGCCCAGCAGCGCTTTGGCCAAATGCTGGTGTGCAGCCTGGTGCGCGGCAAGCCCACCGAGACCCAACTTAAACAACTGCATGAGCACAGCGCACGTAACAACCGCAACCGCGGTTTGACCGGGGTGCTGCTGTATGGCGATGGCGTATTTGTGCACTGGCTGGAGGGGCTGAACGACTATTTGGAACAAGCCTGGGAGGCCATCGTCAAAGACAACCGGCATGAAAAAATTGTGGTGCTGTGGGAGAACAAAGATGCGCCCGAGCGCCTGTTTGGCGACTGGGTGATGGGCCTGCGCAGCACCGTGGTAGCGCGCGACCTGCTGGAGCTACTGCGCACCACCAAGCGCTTGCACACACCCAAAACCATGCTGCGCGCCAACTACTACGAGGTGTTCAGTGACGCGCTGGAGCTGCTGGAGCGCGTATGCGCCGCCGACCCCAAAGACAAGCCCTGGCCCGATGTGTCCCCCGCCACGAACCACACCCTGCTGGGGCCCGCGCGCCACGTGGTGAAAGCCATGGCCACGGCCGGGTTTGTACCCTACGCCGTGCGCGTGCAGGCCGAGCCCACAGCGCGAGACCCGTATGCCGAGCTCAGCTCGCTCGACACCGGGGCCTCGTCCATGTTCAAAACCCCGGTACCAACGGCGCACGCGGCCTTGTTTGACATGGCCGCCGAAGGCATGGACGACTTGCTCACCATGCTGGACATGCCGCTGCGCATTGCGCTGGGCAAAGAGCTGTGGTCGCGCCGCAAAGAGCTGTCCGAGCGGCCTTTGCACTGGATTTATGATGGCAAACTGGTGGCTGTGTTTGACCATGCTACCTGGCGCGTTGGCCTGCACCCCGAGCTGACCTCGGTGGCGTTTGAGCATGCGATTTTGTACGAACGCCTGCGCAGCGCCAACGACATTCCCACCCAGTTTCGCCAAACCACCACCTACGCGCTGTTTTGGGACTACGCCAAGTCAGACCAGTCGACTGATCTCAAACTGCCTGCCCGTTTTATGTCCAACCGCATTCGGCTGCGCCGCCCGCCCCCCGTGCCCGAGCTGATGTTGCAGCCCGGGCAGCACCAACTGCTTGCCCTGCTGGGCAAAGGCCCTGAGCGCATGGTCGATATGGCGCAGTCGATGGGTTTGAAACCCGAGTCCATGGTCAATTTGCTCAGGCCGTTTTATGCGGCGCGCTGCATTGATGTCGTGGCGGACGCCAAGGCGTAAACCGCGCAGAGCCGTTACACCTGAGACGGCGACCGTTCAGCGGCCGCTGGCTTGGGCGCAGACGCCGCCACCGCGCGCTGCCAGAAGTCTTCAAACTTTTCGGAGCTTTGTTCTTTGACAAAGCGAATAGGGCGTCGTCCCCAGCCCGTGGGCAGCCTGAATTTTTCGAGCAATTCGGCATGCAGCGCTGGCCAGGTGCCCGAATAACTGCCCAAGCTGCTGGCTACGATGCGAAAGCGCACCGGGCCGGAGTCGGGGTGGTCTGTGTCTGTCATGCGGCCCAAAGCCACCAAACGCGACAGCCGGTTGGACAGATTGTCGCCCACGGACATGCCGGGCATCAGGATGGCAAAGCGGTTTGTCTCCACGTGGGCCACGATGTCAGTGGCACGTACCACCGTGCGCAACAAGCGAACAGTGTGCAGCACGGGTTGCCGCTCATCGGCCGTAGCCTCTACATACGCCACGGCCATGTCACCGTAATGGCGCTTGCCCCTCTTCCACATCTGCGAGGCCTTGGCGTGGAAAAAATCCGACGCCAAAAAGCCGGTCAAAGGATCGGTGCCGGCCAAGGTGCTGTCGCGCACCTCCCGGGTGTGCTGGGCCTTGGCGTGCAAATGCAGTGCAACCAGCAGCACGGGCATTTCAAAAATCAGCGCGTACAGCGGCGCGTTATACGGTAGCCAGGGCACGGCGCGCCAGCCAAAAGTGTCCAGCACGGTCAGTGTCAATACCAGCAACAAGGGGCCGTAAGCCAGGCACCACAGCCTTGCGATAAAGCTGCGTTGGCGCATGGCGTTCAGCACGATACCGGCCACCAGCACCGCGTGCGCCATGTTGACCGCAATGAACAACGCCTGGCGCGTAGCCAGCGCTACGGGCGCAAAATACAGACCAATAGCCACAATATTGAGGACAAGAATGGTGCTGATGCCGTGCTGCACCCACTTGCTGGCCACGGATGACAAAAACAGCGCGCGGCAAAACTGCGTTTGGGCAGCCAAGGCTGCCATCAGCAGAATGATAACGCCGTCTGTGCCCCAGCGCTCGGTATAGGCCCACTGCGCCGCACCGGGCCAAAACGCGTAGTGGCTAATGCCCACGTAAGTGGCAGAGGCAAAAAACCCCAGGCCTACATACAGCGCATACCAGGCATAGGTGGCGTCGCGGTGGGCCAGGGCCATCAGGCTGCTGAGGGTAAACATCAAAGCCATCAGGCCCAATAGCATGCCAGCCAGCAAAAACGTGTGCTGGCTTTCGGTTTGCATGTCTTCGGTGCGTCGTACTTTGACAGCCATATGCAACGGGGTTTCGTTGCTGACGCGCAGGTAAAAGTCGTTAACCCCAGCCTGCAAGAACGGAACGCGAAACTGCGGGTTCAGGCTGCGCAGGGGCCATTGCCCATGCGGTATCCAGTCGCCAGCGACCTGCATTTGCCAATCACCTTGGGGTGTACGTGCATAAAACTCGGCGCGGTCTACATAGGGTCTGTCCAGCTCCAGTGTCCAGCCGGGGGCGGCAGTGGCGTGGTCAGACAGCAGACGAAAATGCAGCCATAGCGGCTGGTTCCAGTCGGCCGGGTGGGCGGCGTCTTGGTCAAAAGGGGTGCGCTGGCTGGCAGGTAGCGCGGCGGCTTGGTCTACCGTCAGGCTTGCGGGCCGGTTGCCCAAAGACGTAATGGGGATAGATGCATCCACGGCGGACGCAGCGGCAGGCTGTAGCCATAGACTAATTACAAAACAGGCCAAAAGCCAAAAAAGGCGCATGGAACACGTACACCGGATTAGCCAAAAATGTGGCAACGGGCATTGTAATAAACGCCCCCTTAAGTTAATCTGACTTACCGTCGCCACCGTGGCGTGCAGCCACATATCGGTGCGAAATTGCACACATGGTGCCGCACCCGGTCGATAGTCGAAGAAGGCTTGCTTACACCCAGCCCGGCCACAAATGGGACAATACGGTTATGAACGCACCGACCGAACCCCAAGCTTGGCTGGCCGCCGAAGCCACCCCCACTGCACACCCCCTGCCGGGCACGCCCCCGCGCGCCTCGGTAGACCATAAAAAACTGGAAAAGCGCCTGTGCCGCGAGGTAGGCAAAGCCATTGTCGACTACAACATGATCGAGCAGGGCGACAAGGTGATGGTGTGCCTGTCGGGTGGCAAAGACAGCTACGCCCTGCTGGACATTTTGCTGAAACTGCAAGAGCGCGCGCCCATAGATTTTGAGCTGATTGCGGTGAACCTGGACCAAAAGCAGCCCGGCTTTCCGGCCGGGATACTGCCGGCCTATCTGGAAAAGCGGGGGGTCAAGTTCCATATCGAAAACCAGGACACCTACAGCATTGTTAAAGACAAAATACCTGAAGGCAAGACCATGTGCAGCCTGTGCAGCCGCCTGCGCCGGGGCATTTTGTACCGCGTGGCCAAAGAGCTGGGTTGCACCAAAATCGCCCTGGGCCACCACCGCGACGACATGCTGCAAACCTTGCTGCTGAACATGTTTTTTGGTGGCAAGCTCAAGGGCATGCCGCCCAAGCTGCAAAGCGACAACGGCGAGCACATCGTCATCCGTCCGCTGGCCTACGTGGACGAGCGCGACCTGGTGAAATGGGCCACGCTGCAGCAGTACCCCATCATCCCCTGCACCCTGTGCGGCAGCCAGGAGAACCTGCAGCGCAAGCAGGCCGGCATCATGCTGCGCGAGTGGCAAACCAAGCACCCGGGCAGGCTGGACAACATGCTGCACGCCCTGCAAAACGTAGTGCCCTCGCATTTGATGGACACCAAGCTACACGACTTTAAAGGCCTGAAGGCCACCGGCACGCCCGACGCACTGGGCGACAAAGGGTTTGACCATGAAAGCTTTGCACCCGCTGCGAACGTTATCCGCTTTGACTAGTGCTTTGGCCAGTTTTAAGTTGCATTTAAGGGTACTAGCCCAATGGAATGTAGCACAAGCTGCTATTAAATATGCAGCGCTGTGCATGCTGTCGATGGCGGCGCTGTTGCAACTTACCGGCTGCGCCAGCGTGCGTTTGATCGACAACGACGTGAGCACATTCTCTGCCCTGAGCGCCGTGCCTGCGGGCAGCAGCTACCGCTTTGAACGCCTGCCCTCCCAGCAAACCAACCCGCAAGGCCAAGACCAGCTGGAGGCCATTGCCCAGGCTTCGTTGGCTAAAGTGGGCCTGCAGCGCGTGGGCGACGCACCGGGCAGCCCGCCTGCGCGCTACAGCGTGCAAATGGGCATCAGTGTGCAAAGCGTTAACTACTCCCCGTGGGACGACTTTGGCCCGCGCTTTGGCGGCTATGTGGGCATTGGCAGCGGGCCGTTTTTGGTGGGCCGGCGTGGCTACGGGCATGTGTACGGGCAGTTTGGCTACCCGCTGCTGTACATGCCGCCGCCGCCCAACTACCTGCGCGAGGTATCGCTGGTGCTGCGCGATACCGCCAGCAACAAGGTGGTGTTTGAAACCCACGCCCGCCACGAAGGCCCTTGGGCCGACACCCTGGCCCTGCTCCCCGCCATGTTTGACGCAGCGCTGCAAGGCTTTCCGGCGCCGCCTGCAGGCCCGCGGCGCGTGAATGTTGAAATCCCCCGCTAATTAGTTGCCTTTTAGGCCACCAGCCCAATAGAATATAGCACAAGCAGCTATTAATTTAAGAGCAATGAATATCACCCGCATTACCGCCATCCGCCACGGTGAAACCGCCTGGAACGTGGACACCCGCATCCAGGGCCAGCTGGATATTGGCCTGAACGCCAGGGGCCGCTGGCAAGCCGAGCGCACAGGCGCGGCGCTGGCCGGCGACGATATTGACGTGGTCTACAGCAGCGACCTGTGGCGCGCCTATGACACGGCGCTGTCGGTGGCCAAGCCCCACGGCCTGATAGTACAAACCGACGAAGCCTTGCGCGAGCGCGGCTTTGGCGAATTTCAAGGCAAAACCTTTGCCGAGATAGAAGCCGCGCTGCCCGAGCAAGCCCTGCTGTGGCGCAAGCGTATGCCCGACTTTGCGCCCCCCGGCGGGGAGTCCTTGCTGCAACTGCGAGAGCGCGTCATCCACTGCATTCGCGCCCTGGCACAGGCCCACGTTGGCAAGCACATCGCCATCGTCAGCCACGGTGGCGTGATGGACGTGCTGTACCGCGCCGCAGCCGGCCTGGAGATTCAGGCCGCCCGCACCTGGGACCTGCGCAACGCCTCTATCAACCGCCTGCTATGGAACGGCGAACACCTGAGCCTGGTGGGCTGGGCCGACACCTCCCACATCGACAACGCCATTTTTGACCCCCAGCTAGACGCCACCCGCGATGAAACCACAGCCTAGCGCCCCTCTTGTTGGCCAAAGCGTGCAGGCCATCGACACGCCGGCACTGGTGATCGACCTGGACGCGATGGAGCGCAACCTGCAGCGCATGCAGGCCTTTGCCACCCAGCACGGTGTGCGCCTGCGGCCCCACGCCAAGATGCACAAGTCGGCGGCGCTGGCGCTGCGCCAAATGCAGGCCGGTGCGGTGGGGGTGTGCGTGCAAAAACCGTCCGAGGCGGCGGCCTTGGTAGCGGCGGGCGTGACCAATGTGTATGTCAGCAACGAGGTGGTGTCACTGCAAAAATGTGAGCTGCTGGCACTTTTAAACAAAGGGCTGGCGGTTAAAAATGGCCATATTTCTGTCGCCGTAGACAGTTTGCTGGGCATAGAGCGCCTGGCCCATGCCATGCGCACCCATGGCACCGACGCGCAGGCCGCTTCGCGCATGGACGTGTACGTAGAGATTGACGTGGGCCATGGCCGCTGCGGTGTGCCTCCCGGCGACGCTGCGCTGCCCTTGGTGCGCGCCATTGCGCAGTACCCCAACCTGCACTTTGCAGGCTTGCAGGCCTACCATGGCCGCGCGCAGCACCTGCGCAGCGCCAGCGAGCGGCGCCAAGCCATTGCGCAAGTGGTGCTAGATGTCAAGCGCACCAAAGCGGCCATTGAAGCTGCAGGCTTTGCCGTGCCCCTGGTGACCGGCGCAGGCAGCGGCACCTTTAGCCATGAGGCCAGCAGCGGCGTGTACGGCGAGCTGCAAGCGGGCTCGTATTTGTTTATGGACGCTGACTACGCCGCCAACGAGGCCGACCCGCACCAGCCGCAGTTTGAGCACGCCTTGTTTGTCAAATCCCAGGTGATGAGCCGCAACGACACTGGCCCCAATCCACGCGCCATCGTCGACGCAGGCCACAAAAGTCACGCCATCGACTCGGGCCTGCCGCTGGTATGGGCAGGTCACCGGGCCGACTGGGTGTTTAGCAATGGCGGCGACGAGCACGGCATTTTGCACGGCACGCACCTGCCCGAGCTGGGGGACACCGTATGGCTCGTCCCCGGCCACTGCGACCCCACGGTCAACCTGCATAACCACATGGTAGGCGTACGCGGCGGCCTGATGGACGGCGTGGTGGAGCAAATTATCAGGGTTGATGCTAGAGGTGCACTGACCTGAATCTCGCCAAAATGGGGCGATGGGCCAAGTCATCGTCTACGCTACGCCAGTTTTCATCCTTCTCATGGCCATCGAGCTGGCATGGGGCTGGCGCCTAGCGCGCCAAGGCCAAGGCAAGTGCACCTACCGCCTGGCCGACGCCATCAACAGCCTGAGCCTGGGCATGATGAGCGAGTTCACCGCCGTATTTACACGTCTGCTGCGCTTGGGTGCCTACACCTACCTCTACGCCTCAGTCAGCCTGGTACCGCCAGAGGCCGCCAAAGCGTTTTGGAACACGTGGTATGGCTGGTGCCTGGCCTTGGTGTTCTACGATCTGTGCTACTACTGGCTGCACCGCGCAGGCCACCAGACCGCTATCTTTTGGGCGGCGCACGTGGTGCACCACCAAAGCCAAGACTACAACCTGTCCACCGCGCTGCGCCAAACCAGTAGCGGCGCACTGCTGGACTGGGTGTTCTACATTCCCATGGCGCTGGCAGGCGTGCCGCCCACCGTGTTTGTCGTGGTGGCGCTGGTCGACTTGCTCTACCAGTTTTGGGTGCACACCGAGCTGGTGCCCAAGCTGGGTTGGTTCGACCGCTGGTTTTGCTCGCCATCGAATCACCGTGTACACCATGCCGTGAATGACGCGTACCTGGACAAAAACTACGGCGGCATCTGGATGGTGTGGGACCGCATGTTTGGCAGCTTCAAAGACGAAGATCTGCAAGAACCCTGCGTCTACGGCACCCGCTCACCGCTGCAATCATGGGACCCGCTATGGGCCAACCTGGAGGGGTACGCCAGCATGCTAAAGGATGCGTGGTATGCGCGAAGCTTTGCAGACAAACTGCGCGTGTTCTACAAACCGCCTGGTTGGCGACCTGCGGATGTAGAGGCCCGCTTTCCCAAACCCGCGTTTTCTAGCCAGGATGCGAGCCACAAGTTTGAGGTGCCTGCATCGCGCGCGGCGCAAGCGCTGGCCTCCGCCGTGCTGCTGGCCATGCTGCAATGCGTAGGGCTTTTTCTGTGGTTTGCAGACCGCATGCCAGTGCAAGGCTGGGCTTGGGGTGTCGTGCTGTTGGGCGCTACGCTGTGGGTGCAGGGTGCGCTGTTGCAGCGCCGGGTGTCGGTCGCTGTGGCCTTGGTTTTGTTTGCCCTGTTAGCGATAGCTGCGGTAGTCTCGCCGCTATCGCAGTGGATTAGCTTGGCGCAGTACAACCAAGAGTTTTTTCGGCTGAAGCCGTGAGATCCTGATCTGTGTACGCCCTGGCGCTTGGTGTGTACGGCTACGCGGCTGTCCCCCGTTGCGGCCTAGGAGTCTGGGCGGCAGAACGATTTAGCCGAGTCCAGTTCACTCCACAGGAGCTCCAAAATTGGCTAGGCGTTGA
>JAYUHM010000173.1:0-1533 GCA_043766985.1 Polaromonas sp. | reverse complement strand
GAAGCCGCCATCAAAGACCTGGAAGCCGCGTTGAAGGGCGACGACAAAGCCGCCATCGACGAGAAAAACGCCACGCTGCAAACCGCCAGCCAGAAACTCGGCGAAAAAATGTACGCCGACATGCAGGCCAAGCAGGCGGCTGAGGCGGCAGCGGCGGGTGGCGGTGCACCCGGTGCGGACATGGGTGCAGGGGCACAGGCTGGCGGTGCCAAGCCGGTTGACGACAACGTGGTTGATGCCGAGGTGAAAGAAGTCAAGAAAGGCTGATCGCGGCTGCTTTGCACCGCCTTCATACCCAGAAAACTCGCAGCATTCGACCTGATCAAATCTTGACTTCGTCTTGATTTGGCAGGTCAATTTGGCGAAATGGGTTAGCCACGCTGGTTAAGCACGCAGAATATGGCAATGCACACCGCTGAAACAATTCAATCCCTTGCGCAGCGGCTTTTTGAAGCGGCTGCATCGCCTGCGCAAGTCATGCTTTTCGGATCGCAGGCGCGGGGGGACACCCACGCCGATTCAGACATCGACCTGCTGGTGATTGAGGAAACTTTGAGTGACAAGAGTGCGGAGTACTTCCGGTTGCGCAAAGTCGTTAGACGCGACAACGTGGATTTGGTTTTGCTCAGTCGCGAAGACTTCAACCGGCGAAAAGACTGGGTTGGCAGCTTGCCTTATCGTGCGTTTCGCGAAGGAAAGGTGCTTTGTGGGTAACTCGCAATTTGACAGCCTGATGATCTTGGCCCGCCGGGATTTCCAAACGGCGGCCAAAATTGAAGGCGATTTCGATTTGCGTGGCGTGGCGTTTTTTCACGTCCAGCAGGCGCTTGAAAAGGCGTTCAAAGCGGTTCTCAGCGCCCATGGTGTCGCCTATCCTATGACCCACGATCTCCTGACCCTCAAAGACCGATTGGCAACTATCCGCATCCAATGCCCGCTAGACGACGATGTTCTGGATCAAATTACGCCGTTCGGCGTAGCAGCCAGATATGACGATGGCATAGAGCCTCCACTGTCAACAACTCGGGGGTTGGCAATCGTGAGTTCTGTCCTGACTTGGGCAGAGCAATACCGGCCTTCTGCGCCTGCAGCAACCTGAATACCAGAATCTAAACAGCATTGACCAATGGCAAAACGCGACTACTACGAAACCCTGGGCGTGCCCAAAAACGCCTCTGAGGAAGAGATTAAAAAATCTTATCGCAAACATGCGATGAAGCACCACCCGGACCGCAACCAGGGCGAGACGTCCAAGGTGGCCGAGGAAAAATTCAAGGAATCCAAAGAAGCCTACGAAATGCTGTCAGACCCGCAAAAACGCGCGGCCTACGACCAGCACGGCCACGCGGGCGTGGACCCCAACATGCGCGGCGGCGCAGGCGCTGAAGGCTACGGCGGCTTTGCCGAGGCCTTTGGCGACATTTTTGGCGACATGTTTGGTCAGCAGCGCGGGCGCGCGGGCGGCGGCGGGCGCCAAGTGTTCCGCGGCAGCGACCTGAGCTATGCGATGGAAATCACGCTGGAAGAAGCGGC
>JAYUHM010000172.1:0-59277 GCA_043766985.1 Polaromonas sp. | reverse complement strand
GCCAAGTGAAAGCGCACTGCTGCGGCGCTGTGCAGTAGCCGCCCATAAAGAGCCCCGGGCTCGAAGCACGCAGCAATGGGGATCAGAAATTTAGATGTTTGAGCGCTTGCGCGAGGCTCGTTATTTCCCCCATTGCGAGTACTGCAGATGCTTGGCCGAAGGCCCGGGGCTCAGGGCGGCTACTGCACAGCGCCGCAGCAGTGCGCGTAGCCTGAGCAAAGAGCAAAGAGCAGCAAACACACACGCGGCGCCACCCCAGCCAAAACCGTGTTTTTGCCCGACAATGACGCTATGACCACTATAGTACCCGCCACCCCCATGCCAAGCAAGCCCAAAGCGGCTTGGCACTCGCGTTGGTGGCGTGCGCAAAGCCCGGCTCGGCAAGACCGCTTTGCCATGCTGGCCCCGTTAATTGCGGTGCTGCTGTTTTTGGCCGCCATCGCCGCCGCATTCGGCTACCTGCGCCTGGAAGAAATGGACCGTGAACAGGAGGCCGTCAAGCGTGATGTGGAATATGCGCAGCAGCGGCTAAGGCTGCGGCTGCTGGAGCGGCAAGAGCAGCTTATGCGGCTGGCCGCAGAAGTGAGCAACAAACAGATTGACGGCGAAGAGTTTGTGCAGCAGGCCGAGGCGATGGTGCAGCAATACCCCGAGCTGCAAGCGGTGGTGTGGATTGATGCCAAAAAGCGCGTCAAAATGGGCTACACCTCGCCCAGCGTGCCCGGGGCGCAGGTACGCGCTGCTGGCGAAACCATAAAGCTTGCCGCCACCGACGCCACGTTTGGCTTGGCGCGTGATGTGCGCCAGCCGGTGTATTCCACACCGTTTGACCAAGGCACCGGCACGCTGGCCGTGCTGCAAATACACGTGCCGCTGGCCGATGCCGGGCGCTTTGCCGGCGTGGTGGTGGGTGAATACCAAATTGACGGCCTGATGCGCTACGCCGTGCCCAGTGAAATTGCCGCCAAATACGCTGTGTCGCTGCTGGACGATTCTGGCAAAATTCTGGCCGGCAATACCACCCCCGCGCGTACTACCGCGGCCAAGTTTTTGCCATGGACGGCGCACGCCAATGAGTACGAAGTACCCGTCTCGCCGGTAGGCAACGGCTTGATTATTCGCGCCCAGGCTTACCGTACCTCGCTGGGCGTGGTGGGCAGTGGCTTGTTTTGGCTGGTGGCTGTGCTCAGCCTGATGACCGCGTGGATGCTGGTGGGCACCTGGCGGCATACCCGCAGGCGCATACGGGCGCAGGCCGCGCTGGTTACCGAGACCAATTTTCGCCGCGCCATGGAAAACTCCATGCTGACCGGCATGCGCGCGCTAGACCTGCAAGGCCGCATTACCTATGTGAACCCGGCGTTTTGCCAAATGACCGGCTGGAACGAGAGCGAGCTGGTGGGCCTGACCGCCCCTTTCCCGTATTGGCCCGACGAAGACCGCGCTTTGCTGAACGCGCGGCTGGAAGACGAGCTGGCGGGCCGCACCACGCCCGGCGGCTTTCAGGTGCGCGTAAAGCGCAAAGACGCACATGTGTTTGACGCCCGCATGTACGTGTCGCCGCTGATCGACCCCAAAGGCGCGCAAACCGGCTGGATGACGTCGATGACCGACATCACCGAACCCAACCGCGTGCGCCAGCAGCTAAGCGAGTCGTATGAGCGTTTTACTACGGTGCTGGAAGGCTTGGACGCTAGCGTATCTGTAGCGCCCTTGGGCAGCGAAGAGCTGCTGTTTGCCAACAAGCTGTACCGCCAGTGGTTTGGCTCGCACACCGAGGGGCACCTTAATTTGGTAGCCCAGGCGGGTCGGCCTGACACGCCGCGCGGCGAGGCCGATGACGATGTGGACGTGCTGGTAGGCCTGCCCGTGGGCGAGCTGACGGTGGCGCAAAGCGAGAACGCCGAGCTGTTTGTACCGGTGCTGAACAAATGGCTGGAGGTACGCTCGCGCTACCTGAGCTGGACCGACGGCCGCCTGGCGCAAATGGTGATTGCCACCGACATTACGCCGCGCCGCCACGCCGAGGAGCAGTCGGCCATGCAGGCCGAGCGCGCCCAGTCGGCCAGCCGCTTGATCACCATGGGCGAGATGGCCTCCAGCGTGGCGCATGAGCTGAACCAGCCGCTGACCGCCATCAACAACTATTGCAACGGCATGGTGCACCGCATCAAAGGCAAGCAAATCAACGAGGAAGACCTGCTGGCCGCGCTGGAGAAAACCGCCAAACAGGCGCAGCGCGCGGGGCAGATCATCCAGCGCATTCGCAGCTTTGTAAAGCGCTCGGAGCCCAACCGCACGCTGTCCGACATACCCACCATGGTGGGCGAGGCGGTAGAGCTGGCTGAGATAGAGCTGCGCCGGCGTAATGTGCGCCTTACGCACAGCGTGTCTACGCGCCTGCCGCAGTTGCTGGTAGACCCAATTTTGATTGAGCAGGTGCTGGTAAATTTGCTGAAGAACGCCGCTGAATCTGTGGACGGCGCGCACCGGCCCAGCGCGCACCGCAGCGTAGAGCTGCGCGTGGTACGTAAACCCATGGACGGCCAAGGCCAGGTGGTGGAGTTTGCCGTGACCGACTCGGGTAAAGGCTTGGCCCCCGAAGTGATGGAGCGGCTGTATGAAGCCTTCTTCTCTACCAAAGCCGAGGGCATGGGCATTGGCCTGAATTTATGCCGCTCCATTGTCGAGTCGCACCAGGGCCGAATGCAGGCCGAGAACCTCTACAATGGAGGCACCATCTCCGGATGTAAGTTTAGTTTTTGGCTACCCGTGCCGCAAAGCGCACCGGATGGCAATAAAACCGAAACCACACCCGGCGACACTACGCTACTAATTAAATAGCTGCTCGTGCCCTAAATGCATGGGCCAACGACCGAAAAGGCTGTACACCATGAGCTTGATTCCGAAAAAAGGCACCGTTTATGTGGTTGACGACGACGAGGCCGTGCGCGACTCGTTGCAGTGGCTGCTAGAGGGCAAAGACTACCGCGTGCGTTGTTATGACTCGGCAGAGACCTTTTTGGCGCGTTACGACCAGCGCGAGGTGGCCTGTTTGATTGTGGACATCCGCATGGGCGGCATGACCGGCCTGGAGCTGCAAGACCGCCTGGTCGAGCGCAAATCCCCCCTGCCCGTGGTGTTTATCACCGGCCACGGCGACGTGCCGATGGCGGTAGACACCATGAAAAAAGGCGCTATGGATTTCATCCAGAAGCCTTTCAAAGAAGAAGAGTTGGTGGGCTTGGTGGAGCGCATGCTGGAAAAAGCCAAAACCAGCTTTGCCGGCCACCTGCAAGCCGCCAGCCGCGACGCCCTGCTGGCCAAGCTGACGGGCCGTGAAGCCCAGGTGCTGGAGCGCATTGTGGCGGGCCGCCTGAACAAGCAGATCGCCGACGACCTGGGCATCAGCATTAAAACAGTCGAGGCGCACCGCGCCAACATCATGGAAAAGCTCAACGCGAATACCGTGGCTGACTTGCTGAAAATTGCTTTGGGGCAGAGCGCACCCAAGGCATAAGAAAGAGTTTTTGAACGCAGAGGGCGCGAAGGTTTCGCAAAGTGCGCAGAAGAAGATAAAGAAAACCAAAAAATACAAAAAAATAAGAAGCTACAAGAATAAGATTTGGTATCTACAAAATATTTAAAATTTTGTATTTGGTTTTTTATCTTTGATTTTTGGTGTCTATTTTTGGTGTTTTTGGTATTTCTTTTTTGTGCCCTTTGCGAAACCTTCGTGCCCTCTGCGTTCAAAAAATCCCCCCGTCTTCCCCCTCCCTGATTCAAAAATATGACCGCTAAACTGATTGACGGCATCGCCCTGTCCACCCAATTGCGCGCCGACGTAGCGCGCCGCACCACGGCCCTCAAAGCCAAAGGCATCACGCCCGGCTTGGCGGTGGTGTTGGTGGGCGACAGCCCCGCGTCGCAGGTGTATGTGCGCAACAAAATCAAAGCCTGCGCCGACGCTGGCCTGCACTCGGTGCTGGAAAAGCACGATGCCACCATGACCGAGGCTGCGCTGTTGGCGCTGGTAGATAAGCTCAACAACGACCCCACAGTTCACGGCATCTTGGTGCAACTGCCGCTGCCTGCGCACATTGATGCCCACAAGGTCATAGAAGCCATCTCGCCGGCCAAAGACGTGGACGGCTTCCACGTGGCCAGCGCGGGTGCGTTGATGGTGGGCCAGCCCGGCTTTTGGCCGTGCACGCCTTATGGCTGCATGAAGATGCTCGAATCGCTGAACGACGGCAAGGGCTACAGTTTGAAAGGCAAACACGCCGTCGTCATTGGCCGCAGCAACATCGTGGGCAAGCCCATGGCCATGATGCTGCTGGCGCAAAACGCCACCGTCACCATCTGCCACAGCGGCACCGCCAACCTCAAAGCCATGACCCTGCAAGCCGACGTGATTGTGGCTGCCGTGGGCAAACGCAACGTGCTGACGGCCGATATGGTCAAGCCCGGCGCCGTGGTTATTGACGTGGGCATGAACCGCAATGACGAAGGCAAGCTGTGCGGCGACGTGGACTTTGCGGGTGTGAAAGAAGTAGCCAGCTACATCACCCCCGTGCCCGGCGGCGTAGGGCCGATGACGATCACCATGCTGCTGGTCAATACACTGGAAGCGGCAGAGCGCGCTGCCTTTTAGGTGTAAAAATGGCTGCTAGCCCAGTAAATAATAGCATAAGCTGCTCCTATTTACATAGCATTTAACCTCTGAATAGACTGCGAATATGCCAACCCGTATCACCCCCGATCTGAGTTGGCCATTGCATGGCGTAGCCGCCACCCGCGCTATCGAGCAGGCTGCGGCGGCGGCGTTGCCGCCCCACACACTGATGCAGCGTGCTGGCTTGGTCGCAGCGCGCCTGGCCTGTGCCGTTGCCCCGCATGCGCAAACCATCTGGGTGGCCTGCGGCCCCGGCAACAACGGTGGCGACGGGTTAGAGGCCGCCATGCACCTGCAGCGCTGGGGCCATCAGCCGATCGTCACCTTTTGTGGCAACGAGGCGCACTTGCCGCCAGACGCCGCCGCCTCGCTGGCCCGCGCCCGTGCAGCGGGGGTAGCGTTTGCCAGCCAGCCGCCGCCGCAGTGCGACTTGGCCATCGACGCGCTGCTGGGCATAGGCGCCGCCAGGCCCTTGACAAGCCCGATGTCTGACTGGCTGCTGCACATGCACGCCAGTGCCCAAACCCTGCTGTGCATCGACCTGCCCAGCGGCCTGGACGCCGACACGGGCTGCTATGCTGACGCCCATTTTGCTTCTAAATTAATAGCGGCTCGTGCTATGCTCTATTGGGCTAACAGCCTATTTTGTTTAAATTTATTGACTTTAAAGCCCGGCATCTTCACGGCGCAAGGCAAAGACGCCGCGGGCCAGGTGTGGTGGGACGATTTAGGCCTTAGCACCGCAACTACCGCCACTACCGCGCCTATCTCTGTGCTGCTGGGTGCCGACCGTGCTGCCCTGCCGCCACGCCCGCACGCCAGCCACAAAGGCAGCTACGGCGACATCGCCGTCATCGGCGGGGCGCCTGGCATGACAGGCGCGGCCTTGCTGGCTGCCAGCGCCGCCCTGCACGCAGGCGCTGGCCGTGTGTTTGTCAGCCTGCTGGACGGCGGCAGCATGGTAGTAGACCCTGCGCAGCCCGAGCTGATGTTTCGCCAGCTGGCCACGCTGGACCTGCGCAGCACTACCGTCGTGTGCGGTTGCGGCGGCGGCGATGCGGTGCGCAGCGCGCTGCCACAGGTGCTGTCCCAAGCCCCCCGCTTGGTGCTGGACGCCGATGCCCTCAACGCCATCGCCAGCGACACCGCACTGCAAAGCCTGCTGCTGGCCCGGTCTACCCGCGGCTACGCCACCCTTATCACCCCCCACCCGCTGGAAGCCGCGCGCCTGCTTGGCAGCACCACGGCCCGGGTGCAAGCCCACCGCCTGCAAGCCGCGCAGCAGCTGGCCGAGCGCTTTGTGTGCGCCGTCGTCCTCAAAGGCGCAGGCAGCATCATTGCCGCGCCGGGCCAGGTGCCTTGTATTAACAGCAGCGGCAATGCCAAGCTGGCCAGCGCTGGTACGGGGGACGTGCTGGCAGGCCTGACAGGCAGCTATCTGGCCAACAATTTAAGCGCCTTTCATGCCGCATGCGCTGCGGTCTACCTGCACGGCAGGGTCGCTGACCAATGGCCCGCACTACAGGCGTTGACCGCCAGCGCAGTGGCCAATCGGCTCTGCCCTCTCGAATTGGGCAGCACTCCCTAACCCGCCAAGGGTTTAGTCCGCACAATGGGGTGCGTACTGAGATTTTTTCGTCTGGTGCGCCTATGACTATGGCCACTCCTCCATCCAAAAACCCACTCCAGCATTTGCGCCCATCGGACCTGCGTGCGGTGGCCCAAATGGCCACGCAAGCCACCCAAGGCGTAGCCCGCATGGCCGAAGGCGTGCACCAATCGGTATGGGGCACCCTGGGTGTGGGCGACAAAGCCTCGGGACAAACCAGTGGCTTGACAGGCCTGGTCTACAAAAGTGTGCACGGCGTGACGCGCTTGGTCGGCAAAGGGCTAGACACCGCACTCGCCAAACTGGAACCGTACCTGGAAGCCGCGGCGTCGCCCCTGGCCAGCACACCCGAGCGCGAAGCCGTGGTGGCAGCCCTGAACGGCGTGCTGGGCGACCAACTGGCTGCCAGCGGCAACCCCCTGGCCACCGCTATGACACTGCGCTACCAAGGCGCGGCGCTAGACTGGCACGCCATGCCCGCCCAAAGCGGGGTGAGCGGCAAACTATTGGTCATCATCCACGGCCTGTGCATGAACGATTTGCAGTGGCACACCGACCACGATGGCAAGGTGCTTGACCACGGCGCGGCGCTGGCCGATGCACTGGGCTACACACCCGTCTACCTGCGCTACAACACCGGTTTGCACACCTCGCAAAACGGCCGTGCGCTGTCCGAACAACTTGACCTGCTGGTAGCGCACTGGCCCACGCCGGTTGCCGAGCTGGCGCTGCTGGTGCACAGCATGGGTGGCCTTATCGCCCGCAGTGCGGTGCACACAGGGCAGCAGGACGACGCAGCATGGCTTAAGCCCCTGACGGACATCGTCTTTCTGGGCACGCCACACCACGGCGCGCCGCTGGAGAAAGCGGGCCACTGGGTAGACATTATTTTGGGCAGCACGCCCTACTCCAAACCGTTTGCCAAGCTGGGCCAGTTGCGCAGCAGCGGCATTACAGACCTGCGCTACGGCCACGTGCTGGACGAAGACTGGCAGGGCCATGACCGCTTTCGCCGCCAACCCGACAGCCGCACGCCCGTGCCCTTGCCCGAAGGCGTGGCCTGCTACACCGTGGCCGCCACCATCGCCAGCCAGCGCAGCGCCCTGGCCGAGCGGCTGGTGGGCGACGGCCTGGTGCCCCTGCCCAGCGCCTTGGGTCAGCATACTGAGCCAGCACGCAGCTTGGTATTTGCCAAAGCGTCGCAGCACATAGCCTACCGTACCAACCACATGCAGTTGCTTAGCAGCCCGGAGGTGACCGAAAAGCTGGTGCACTGGTTGAGTCGTTAAGCGTCGCTAAAAGCCGATAAAAGTCTTTAAGCGGTGAAACAGCAGTTTTTCTGCCATTTAGGGCCGCAGCCCAATAGAGCATAGCACAACACGCTATCAAATACGAAGCATCTTAGCCGCCCTGTTTAGACTAAACTCAAGACTGACAACCCTTCCACCCAAGCCCCATATGTACAAACTTCACAGCTTCTGCCAGTCAGGTAACAGTTTTAAGGTGGCCTTCCTGCTGCGCGCCCTCAACGTGCCTTGGGAGCCGGTGTTCGTAGACTTCATGCACGGGGCCACCCGGCAAGCGGGCTGGCGCGAGCAGGCCAACGAGATGGGCGAGGTGCCGGTGCTGGAAGACGGCGCGCGCCGCCTCACCCAGTCGGGTTTGATCCTGAGCTACCTGGCCAAAAAGCACGGCGCGTTTGGCGGCCACACCGAGGACGAGCAGCACGAGGTGCTGCGCTGGCTGCTGTTTGATAACCACAAGTTCACCAGCTACTTCGCCACCTACCGCTTCATGAAAGCCTTTGGCCCCAGCGCGCCCGACCCCGCCGTGATGGCTTGGCTGCGCGGCAGGCTGGACGGCGCGTTTGCCATCGTCGACAAGCATCTTGCTACTCAACCCTACATGGTAGGCAGCGCCCCCACTATTGCCGATTTTTCGCTCAGTGGCTACCTGTTCTACCCGGTGGAAGAAAGCGGCTATGAGGTAGAGCAACGCTACCCCCACATCGCCGCCTGGCTAGCGCGCCTGCGCCAGTTGCCCGGCTGGGCATCGCCGTACGACGTGTTGCCCGGGGAGCGTTTGGCACCTAAGTGGTGAGATTGCGGCAGATATCCGGTGACTACCGGTAGCGCTCTACCCGCTGCTTATCTCCTGCGCTTTCCTTTGCCCTTAGCCGCCGCCTTCTTCACCGCCGCCCGCAATGCCTGGATAGGCGACGCGGGTGCACGGGCACCTGCCTTGCTGGGTGAGCTGCTGGTGGTTTTGCGGGACGCTGGCTGCAGGGCATCGCGGCTGGGTTCTCTGCCACTGTCCCGGCCGCTGACTCTGGCGCTGTCTCGGCCGCTATCTCGGGCACTGTCCCGGGCGTGGTCTCGCGCACCTTCTCGGGCATTGCCTTTGTCGCGCCGCTTGGCCGGTTTGCCCGATGAGTCATCGTGCGCCTCCAGCCGAACAATGCCGCCGGAGGGCAGGCGCACGGCCTCGCCTTCGCGCACCAGTCGAAAGTCAATCTTGCGGCCATCCAGGTCTACCCGGCTGACCTGCACCCGCACCCGGCTGCCAATCACATAACGCAGGCCGGTGCGTTCGCCGCGCAGCTCTTGGCGCACTTCGTCGAACTTGAAGTACTCACCGCCCAGCTCGGTCACGTGGATCAAACCCTCTACGTACATTTCGTCCAAGGTAACGAACAAGCCAAAGCTGGTGCAACTGCTGACCGTGCCTGCATATTCCTCGCCCAAATGCTCGCGCATGTACTTGCACTTGAGCCAAGCTTCCACGTCTTTGCTGGCTTCGTCGGCGCGGCGTTCGTTGGCACTGCAATGCAGGCCTGCGGCCTCCCAGGCTTGCAACTCTACGCTGAGTTTTTTGGGTTTTTGCGAGGCGTCTTTTACCTTCAGCGCGGCGCGTGCTGCCAAGCGCTTTTTGAGCTTTTCATGCGCTTCGCCCGGGGTGGGCAAAATGGGCAACTGGTACTTGGTTTTACCCAGAATCGCCTTGATCACGCGGTGCACCAGCAAATCTGGGTAGCGCCGGATCGGGCTGGTGAAGTGGGTGTAGGCCTCAAACGCCAGGCCAAAGTGGCCACTGTTCATGGGCGTGTAAATGGCCTGGCTCATGGAGCGCAGCAGCATGGTGTGGATTTGCTGCGCATCGGGCCGGTCTTTGGTGGCGGCGGCAATCGCGGCAAACTCACCCGGCACTGGGTCAGCGCTGATGGTCATGCTCAAACCCAAGGTCTTGAGGTACATACGCAGGGTTTCTTTTTTCTCTGGCGTGGGACCTTCGTGCACCCGGAACAGGCCGGCGTGCTTGCTGCCCATGATGAAGTCGGCACTGCACACGTTGGCGGCCAGCATGGCCTCTTCAATCAGCTTGTGGGCATCGTTACGCGTGCGGGGGATGATTTTTTCAATCCGCCCGTTGTCGTCGCACACAATTTGCGTCTCGGTGGTTTCAAAGTCCACCGCGCCACGCGCGTTGCGCTGCACCAGCAAGGCGCGGTACACATCGTGCAGATTGATCAGATCACCCACGCGCTCTTTGCGTTTGGAGGCCTCGGGGCCGCGCGTATTGGCCAAAATAGCGGCTACCTCGGTGTAGGTAAATCGCGCATGGCTGAACATGACCGCCGGATAAAACTGGTAGGCATGCACCTCGCCTTTGGCGGTCACCAGCATGTCGCACACCATGCACATGCGCTCGACATCGGGCTTTAAGGAGCACAGCCCATTGCTGAGTTTTTCGGGCAACATAGGAATCACGCGGCGCGGAAAGTACACGCTGGTGGCGCGGTCATAGGCATCAATGTCGATGGCCGAGCCAGTTTTGACGTAGTGCGATACGTCGGCAATGGCCACCAGCAGGCGCCAGCCTTTGCCGCGCCCTACTTTGGCGGGTTCGCAGTACACCGCGTCGTCAAAGTCGCGGGCGTCTTCGCCGTCGATGGTAACCAGCGGAATATCGGTTAAATCGACCCGGCCTTTTTTGTCCTCGGGCCGCACATGGTCGGGCAGCAGGCGCGCCTCATTGATGCAGGCCTCGCTAAACTCATGCGGCACGCTGTATTTGCGCACCGCAATTTCAATCTCCATACCAGGGTCATCCACCTCGCCCAGCACCTCGCTCACGCGGCCCACGGGCTGGCCATACAGCGAGGGCGGCTCGGTCAGCTGCACGACCACCACTTGGCCGGCCTTGGCGTTGCCGGTACCGTTTTTCGGTATGAGAATGTCTTGCCCATAGCGCTTGTCTTCGGGCGCCACCAGCCACACGCCCGACTCTTGCAGCAGGCGGCCAATGATGGGCTGGGGTGCACGTTCGATAATTTCGGTGACTTTGCCTTCAGGGCGGCCTTTGCGGTCGTGCCGCACGATGCGCACCTTGACGCGGTCGCGGTGCAGCACCGCGCGCATCTCGTTAGGGGGCAGGTACAGGTCTGCGCCGCCATCGTCGCGCTGCACAAATCCGTGTCCGTCGCGGTGGCCAAGAGCCGTGCCTTCAATTTCTTCTAGCAGGCTGCCAGTTTGGGGGGTAGTTTTAATATAAAATCCTAAGTTCTCTGAAATACAAACCTGTTGGTTACGCGAAAGCGCCAATCAGCAGGTGGGCCCAGGTGGCGGAATTGGTAGACGCACTAGTTTCAGGTACTAGCGAGTAACATCGTGGGGGTTCGAGTCCCTTCCTGGGCACCAATAATAAATGTTTTGCAGTTTTTTGCGTCATGCAGAAAAGCATACATGAAAAAAACTATAAAAGCCGTTTGATTTGCGTCAAACGGCTTTTTGTTTGGCTGTCGGTGTCGCACATTGATTTTGCTTATTTGGCCGTGGAGTTTGGGTACGGTGTTTGGGTACGCAAGGTTGGGCATCGACCAAGGTAGCGCGCTACCCGTGGCCTCGCCAAATCGCTTCAAAAAAAGAACCGGTAGCGCACCACCATATGTGCGGGCGGTTTAGCGTATGCCGATCGACCGATTTCTGGTACCCCAGTATGAGGGCGATTGGCATACGCTAAACCGCCAGCGACCAACCCTCACGCACCAGCATTCAGCCTCATGCAAGCTACTAGCAACCAAAATTCCAAGTATTTAGGCCTCTAGCCCAATAGAATATAGCACAAGCAGCTATCAAATAGGTAGTGCCACCAAGTCATGCCCCTGCGTACACACAATGCGGGCTTTGGTAAATTCACCCACTTTAAGCTGCTTGCTGATCTTCTCCGGCGGCAGTAGCTTGACCGTACCGTCAATCTCGGGAGCATCAGCATAGGTGCGGCCTACGCCGCCTTTTTTGCCCATGCCGGGGGCACTGTCGATGATGACCTGCATGGTGGCACCGACGCGCTTTTGCAGCTTGGCGGCAGACACGGCCTCAGCAACCGCCATAAATCGGGCTTTGCGCTCCTCGCGCAGCTCTTTGGGCAGCATGCCGGGAATGTCGTTGGCCGCAGCGCCCGTTACCGGGCTATAGGCAAAACAACCGGCACGGTCAATCTGCGCTTCTTGCATAAAGTCCAGCAGATGCTGAAACTCGGCCTCGGTCTCACCGGGAAAGCCGGCAATAAAGGTGCTGCGGATCACGATCTCGGGGCAGGCGTCGCGCCAGCGCGAGATGCGCTCTAAATTCTTCTCGCCACTGGCGGGGCGCTTCATGCGTTTGAGCACATCGGGGTGGCTGTGCTGCAAAGGCACGTCCAGATACGGTAACACCCTGCCCTGCGCCATGTACGGAATGATCTCGTCCACGCTGGGGTAAGGGTACACATAGTGCAGGCGTACCCAGGCGCCAAACGGCTCGGCCAGCTTACCCAGCTCGGCTACCAGCTCCAGCATGCGGGTTTTAACCGGACGGCCATCGAAAAATCCGGTGAGGTATTTGGTGTCGACCCCGTAAGCCGATGTGTCCTGGCTGATCACCAGCAGCTCTTTCACGCCGCCCTCAAACAGCGCTTTGGCTTCTTTCAGCACGTCGCCAATCGGGCGGCTGACCAGGTCGCCGCGCATGCTGGGGATGATGCAAAAAGTGCAGCGGTGGTTGCAGCCTTCGCTGATTTTGAGATAGGCGTAATGCTTGGGGGTGAGCTTGATGCCATAAGAAGGCACGAGATCGATAAACGGGTCATGGGGCTTGGGCAAGTGCAGGTGCACTGCGTCCATCACCTCTTGCGTGGCGTGCGGGCCGGTGACGGCCAGCACGCTGGGGTGCATTTTGCGCACCAGGTTATTGCTGCTCACGCCCCCACTGGTGTCGGCCCCGCCATCGACGGTTTTAGAGCCCAGGCAGCCGGTAACGATGACCTTGCCGTTAGCGGCCAAGGCCTCGCCAATGGTGTCCAGGCTTTCTTTGACGGCGTCGTCAATAAAGCCGCAGGTGTTGACGATAACCAGGTCAGCGCCTTCAAAGGTTTTGGACGTCTCGTAACCCTCGGCACTCAGTTGCGTGAGAATCAGCTCCGAATCGGTCAGGGCCTTGGGGCAGCCCAAGCTGACGAAACCGACTTTGGGGATGGATTTGGAGAAAGAAATAGGGGTGGGGGACAAAACAGCGCTCATACCCCTATTGTCTCAGACTACCCAGCCCCACCGATAGGCAGTAAGGACTACTTCTTGCGGCAGTCGAAAGCGCCCTGGTCTAGTACAGCGTCATTAATGTCGATAAAGCGCCACGCCGCTTTGCCGGCGTCCAGGGACAGCCGCATCACGCCATATGCTTCGACCTGCTTTTCGCTGCCTGCGTGCACGCCAGCAAAACCGTAGATATCGGCACCCCCCGTGCCCACCACAAACGAGCGTATGCCACTGCCCGCGACGGTAGCGCCGCTGGAGGTCATGGGTGCAAAACGCTCGTAGTGGTGTTCATGGCTTTGCAAAACCAAGTCCGCCTTGGCGACGTCCAGCATGCCCCATAGCTCGGCCATTTTGGTATTGTCGCCACCCTTGGATGACGTAAACCGGGTGTGATGCCACGCCGCCGCGATGCAGGGTTTGGCTGTAGCGAGTTCCTTTTTCAACCACTGCCCCTGGGCTGACGCGGCGGTTGCGTCGATGTTGCTGTTCAGCGCATACACCGTCCAGCCGTTTTGGTCAATGCGGTAGTAACCACTGCGATCGGGCCCTGCGTTGGCGGGTGAAGCTTTGGGGCCGAAAAAGTCGTAATAATTATTATCGCCTCCCAATTCGTAGTCATGGTTACCGGGAATGGCAAAGGTCTTGTCAATAAATCGGCCCCATGTGGGCCGGTAGCAAGTAGCGTAGCCAATCACCGGCCCCCCTACAAAGTAAGCGTTGTCCCCCAAGGTGAGCACGTTGGAGTTGCTGCCGACGCTGGCCAACTCGCGCTCAATAAGCTGTGCAGTTTTCTGTGCATTGGAATCTGCCGACGAGCGAAGCGGATTGCACTGCGCAATGTCGCCCGCGGTGAGCAGCTCCCAGGCCGCCGTTGGGTTGGTCTGTACCTGGGTAGGCGTGGTGCTACCGCCCCCACCACAGGCCCACACCCCCGCACCCACCAGAGAGGCTGTGAGGCCATAACGCAGCACACGCACCGTGCCAGAGCGAAAATTCTTGCCCATCTGTCTATCCTCCCCGATCAACAACTACCGTTTTACCCCAAAGGCTGCAAACATTTGCTCGGTTTGCTTTTGCATTTGCTCTTGCATTTGCGCAAACATGGTTTGCGACTGCTCGACATACTTGCCCATCGCGCCAGGCATATTGGGCAAGTTGCCACCTAGCCCCGGCGCCACACCGGGTGCAAAAGCCTTGGCCTGCTCGGCCATTTTAGTTTGCATGTCGGTAAAAGCCTGCACGTTCTTCTCAAGGGTCGTGCCCATAAAACCTTGCAGGGAGTGACCGTAAAAGCGAATGATGTTGGCCAACGCAGCCTCACTGAACATGGGCACACCGCCAGACTCTTCTTCCAGAATAATTTGCAGCAAGATGCTGCGCGTCAAGTCATCATTGGTCTTGGCATCCACCACTACAAACGGATGGTTTTCCAACACCAGTTGCTTGACCTCGGTCAGCGTGATGTAGGACGAACTGTCGGTGTCGTAAAGCCGGCGGTTGGGGTATTTTTTAATCACCCGCACAGCCATTTTGGCTGCTGCAGCGTTACTCTTTGGGTTCTTGGACGGCAAATCTGTTCTCCTGGGCAAAGCCCGAATCAAAGCCAATAGCGGCTTTGATAGCAACGGGTTTGGTGCGCTGCAACAGATTCTAGTCAGGTGGCGTTGTCCCCAGCCTCTAGGTTTACCCTGAAGCGCGAAGCATTCAGCCAAGCAGTGGCTTGAAAATGGTAACCAAACGGGGGTATTGGTAGGCGCAATTGGACTCGAACCAACGACCCCCACCATGTCAAGGTGGTGCTCTAACCAGCTGAGCTATGCGCCTATGAGTCGATCCGCTAAGTATACCACGCGAGCTACGGTGGAATGGCAAGGCGCGCCGTGTTTGCGTTGCTGCAGCGACTACTTGCTTATACGTTATTGGCCTCTAGCCCAATAAAACATAGCACAAGCAGCTACTATTTGTATAGCACATGAAAAGAAATATTAACGCCGCCGTGCCCACTGCACGCCTGCCACCTGCCCTACCGCAGCCAGCACTTTACCCAAACGGCTGGCATCGGCCACAGCCACGGTAAAGGTCATCCAGGCCGTACCTTGGCTGGACTGGGACTGCACGCCTTGCACATAGGTTTTTTCTTTGGCAAACACTTCGGCAATGTCGCGCAGCAGGTTGGCGCGGTCAGCGGCTTGCACGGTCACGTCTACGGCGTAGGTGGGCAGGCCCCCCGAAGCGCTGGCCTTGGGCTGTCCCCAGGCTACATCCACGCCGCGGCCAACGTCTTTCACCAGCAACTGGCGCAGGTTGGCGCAGTCGGCCCGGTGAATGCTTACGCCCTTGCCGCGCGTCACGTAGCCGCCTATGGCGTCGGGCGGCGCGGGCTTGCAGCACTTGGCCAGCTGGGTCAGCAGTGAATCTACGCCCACCACCAGCACGCCGCTTTTGCTGCCGGTGGCTTTGGCAATACCTTTTTCAGCCAGCCGCGCGGCTCTTAGCAATAACTGCGCGTCGGCGTCTACCTCGGGCTCGGCGGGGCGAAAGAGCTGCTCTATGGTGCGCAGTGAAAACTCGTCCTTGCCCACTACTTCAAACAAATCATCGGCCGTTTTAAAACCCAGTTGCCCCGCCAAATCGTCCAGCTTGAGCGCCGTTTTACCTTCGCGTTGCAGCAGCTTTTCTACCGCATCGCGGCCTTTGGCTATGGTCTCAGTCATGGCAATGGCGTTAAACCAGGCGCGTACTTTGGATTTGGCACGTGGGCTGGCCAAATAACCCAGCTCGGGGTTAAGCCAGTCGCGCGACGGGCCGCCCTCGCGTGCCGTGCTCACTTCAACGGTTTGGCCGTTTTTAAGCGCGGTGCTCAAAGGCACCATGGCGCCATCTATCTTGGCGCCGCGGCAGCGGTGGCCCAGGTTGGTGTGCACGGCGTAGGCAAAGTCAATTGGCGTTGCGCCACGGGGCAGATCGACAATGGCGGCCTCGGGCGTCAGCACGTAGATGCGGTCGTCCAGCACGGCGCCACTTGCAGCTACGGGGCCAGGGCCGTCTGCGTTACTCGGTGCCGCTAGGTCATGTTGCCACGCCAGCAGCTGGCGCAGCACGGCAATTTTTGCGTCGTAGGTGCCACTGGCTGACACACCCGCGTAGCCCTTGGCACCAGCTTCTTTATACGCCCAGTGCGCCGCCACGCCGGTCTCGGCATGGTCGTGCATGGCCTGGGTGCGGATTTGGATTTCTACGGGTGACTTTGACGCGTCTTTTCCGCCCGCCAACACCACTGTGTGCAGGCTTTGGTAGCCGTTGACTTTGGGTTTGGCAATGTAGTCGTCAAACTCACCCTGCATGGGTGCATAGCGCTCGTGCACATATGACAGCGCGGCGTAGCAGTCGGCCACATTGCCCACAATCACCCGCATGGCACGCACGTCCAGCACCTGGTCAAAGCCCAGTTGCTTGCCACGCATTTTTTTCACAATGCTGTAGATGTGTTTGGGCCGCGCGAACACGCTGGCCGCAACGCCGACGGCGTGCAAGTCACGCTCTAAATCGGCGCGCAGTTGCGCCATGGCCGCCTCGCGCTCTGTGCGTTTGGCATCTAATTGTTTGGCAATGGCTTTGTAGGTGTCGGGTTCCAAAAACCGAAACGCCAGGTCTTCCATCTCCCATTTGATTTGCCAAATACCCAAGCGGTTGGCCAGCGGCGCAAATACCTGCAATGACTCTGCCGCCACTGCCTGCGGCACGGGCGCCTTGCTGGCAGCGTAGTAGCGCAGGGTTTGCAGGCGCGAGGCCAGGCGCAGCATCACCACCCGCAGGTCGCGGCTAAAAGCCAGCAGCATTTTGCGGATGTTTTCGGTTTGGCTGGCCGCGCCGGTGCTGACCTGCGTGCCGCCCGCCGTGGCGCGCGACAGGCGCTGCACGCGCACCAGCTTGGTGGTCTCTACCGCCAGTGTGGCGTAGCTCTCGCCAAAGGCTTTGTCGATCACCTCTTGGGGTTTGTTTAAGTGCTCGCAGGCGTACACCAAGTAGCTGGCGGCCTGCATGGCTTGCGAGCCACCAATGCCTTGCAAAATGGCGGCTACAGCGTCGGCGTGGGCCAGCGTGTTTTCACCGGTGTCCAGCGTCTCGTGCGCAATCAAAGGCTCGGCAAAAGCGCGGGTGCGCTGCAGCGCATGGTCCAGGGCCTGCGCCTGGGGTGAAAAGCCCGCGGCCGCCACGGCCAGCGCGGCGGGCGTGGCTTGGGGGTTGGCCAGTGGCTCAGGGGCGGTCAGTTTCACAAAAATTCAGGTAAATATAAAGTTCGTCACCGTGTCTATTTGGTCTTGTGCTACCAAGGTAGGCGCATGCCCAACCCCGGCAAACTCGACCATCCGCGCCTTGGGGCCGCGCTCTAGCATGGCGCGCGCGGTCGCTGGGCTGATCAGGTCAGACTCTGCGCCGCGCACCAGAAGCGTGTCGCAGCTAATCTGGTCGTACAGTGACCACAACATGGCCTCGCCCTTGGCGGCCAGCTCGGGGGTAGTGGCTTTGACGGTCACAGCAATCGCGGGGTCGTAATGCAGCTTGAACTGCCCGCCGCCTTGGCGCAGCATGGGCCGGGACAGCGCCAGCCATTGCGCCGGGGTGTGGGGCCCAAAACTTAGCGACAGCACGCGCAGGTATTCCACTGCTTCGGCCTCAGTGGTAAATCGCGGGTCGTTGCCAAGGTAGCTGCTGATGCGCTGCAAGGCGTCCCACTGCACTACGGGGCCAACATCGTTAAGCACCAGTTTGCGCAACTGGGCTGGGGGCTGTGCGGCCACGCCAATGCCTATTAAACCGCCCATGCTGGTGCCCACCCAGTCAATGGTTTTGACCGCCCCACTGGCCCGCAGGCTGGCCAGCAAGGCCATCATGTCGGCGCCGTAGGTGGCCAATTGGTACATCTGCGGGTCTGTGAGCCAGTCGCTTTCGCCGCGGCCCGCTACGTCTACGCTCACCACGCGGCAGCGCTGGCCGTCCGGCCCCACCAGCGCCCGGGCCAGGGTGTCAAAGTCACGCCCCTGGCGGGATATGCCGTGCACGCACACCACCACATGCGGGTGGGCGGGGTTGCCCCAGTCCCAATAGGCCATGCGGTGGCTGCCCGCCACGCCGTTAGACGCGTGGGGGCACGGTAGGTAGTTCAACGTAGGTTCGATCATCATGGGGTGGGGTGCGCTGGCGGTGGATAATTGCCACAATAGTAAACGCATCAGTCAAGGAATCCCCATGCTCAAAGGAAAAACTGCACTCGTCACCGGCTCTACCAGCGGTATTGGCCTGGGCATTGCTAAATCACTGGCCGCACAGGGCGCCAATATCGTCCTTAACGGCTTTGGTGACTACGCCGGGCCACAAAAGGACATGGAGGCACTTGGCGTTCAAACCCTGTACCACGGCGCCGACATGAGCAAGCCCACCGAGATAGAAGCCATGATGGCGGCTGCCGCGGCGCGCTTTGGCCGGGTAGACATTTTGGTCAACAACGCGGGCATTCAGCACGTGGGCAATGTGCAAGACTTTCCCACCGAGCGCTGGGACGCCGTGATAGCCATTAACCTGACCAGCGCTTTCCACACCACCCGCTTGGCGTTGCCCGCCATGCAAGCGGCCGAGGGCGGCAAAGGCTGGGGCCGGATTATCAATATTGCCTCGGCCCACGGCTTGGTAGGCTCCGCACAAAAATCAGCCTATGTGGCTGCCAAACACGGCTTGGTAGGCCTGACCAAAGTGGTAGCGCTGGAAAACGCCACCACCGGCATCACCTGCAACGCCATTTGCCCGGGCTGGGTGCTAACACCCTTGGTGCAGAAACAGGTCGATGCCAAAGCGGCCGCGCTGGGCGTGAGCAACGAGGAAGCCACCAAGCTGCTGCTGGGCGAGAAGCAGCCCTCCATGCAGTTCACCACGCCCGAAGAGCTGGGCGAGCTGGCCGTGTATCTGTGTGGTAACGGCGCTCGCAATGTGCGCGGTGTGGCCTGGCAGGTAGACGGCGGCTGGACCGCCCAGTAGCCCCGCTAAACACCCAAGCATCGCCATGCAGCAGCCGCAACTCAAACTGCCTTGGCTGGACCCAGGCGATGCCTTCCCGCCAGTGCAGGACGCTTGGGGCCCTGCCACCGAGGCAGCAGGCCTGCTGGCCGCTGGTGGCGCGCTAGACGTGCCCACACTGATCGCGGCATACCGGCAAGGCATATTCCCGTGGTACAGCACCGGCCAGCCCATTTTGTGGTGGAGCCCCGACCCGCGCATGGTGCTGCAGGTCGATCACTTTAAGCTGCACCGCAGCCTGCGCAAAACGCTGGCCAAGTTCCGCTACACACCGGGCTGCGAGATTCGCATTGATCACGACTTCGCCGCCGTCATCGCCGCGTGCGCCCAGGCGCCACGCTACGGGCAGGCAGGCACCTGGATCGTGTCCGACATGATGGACGCCTACCGGCAATTGCACGCCGCGGGCCACGCCCACAGCATAGAAACCTGGGTCGATGGGCAACTGGCAGGCGGCCTGTACTGCACCAATGTGGGTGGCGCAGTGTTTGGCGAGTCCATGTTTAACCGGGCCACAGACGCGTCCAAAATCGCCCTGTGCGCGCTGGTAGCGCTGTGCCGTGCCCACGGGGTGGCGCAGATCGACTGCCAGCAAAATACAGCCCATTTGGCCAGCTTGGGGGCCGCTGAGATACCGCGTGCGGCATTTTGCGCGGGTGTAGCTGCGGCGGCGCAGCGGCCAGCGCCCGTTTGGCAGTTTGAACCCCTATACTGGGAGCACATTTTGGAACCCCCACCGGGAAGCACAACGTGACGCTGCTGAAAGACCTGCCCCTTCAAACGCTGCAGTTTTATGCCACCGCACCCTACCCGTGCAGCTACCTGCCGGACAAAACCGCGCGCAGCCAGGTGGCCACACCCAGCCACCTCATCAACAACGAAGCCTACTCCGAGCTGGTAGCCAGCGGTTTTCGGCGCAGCGGCATGTTTACCTACAGGCCCTACTGCGATGGGTGCCAGGCCTGCGTGCCTTTGCGGGTAGACGTGGCCCGCTTTGCGCCCAAGCGCAGCCAGCGCCGTGCCCAGGCAGCCCATGCCAGTCTGCAGGTGCGAGTGCTCAAGCTGGGCTTTGTGCCCGAGCACTACCAGCTGTACCTGCGCTACCAAAATGGCCGCCACGCTGGCGGCGGTATGGACCACGACAGCATTGACCAGTACACCCAGTTTTTACTGCAAAGCCGGGTCAACTCGCGCATGGTGGAGTTTCGCGCCGCGCCGCCCGCAGACGCACCTGAGGGCACGCTGGGCGCGCTGAAAATGGTGTCCATCCTCGACGTGCTCAGCGCGGGTCTGTCTGCCGTTTACACCTTCTACGAGCCCGAGCCGCGCACCCACTACGGTACCTACAACGTACTGTGGCAAATAGAGCAAGCCCGGCTGTTGCAACTGCCCCATGTGTACTTGGGCTACTGGATCCAGCAGAGCCCCAAAATGGCTTACAAAGCGCAATTTGCCCCTTGCGAGGTGCTGCAAGATGGGCAATGGATTTCACAGGGTAAAATGTCGCTGCAAGATGCAAACTAAGACGCCCCCAGCGCATTGACCCCTGACCCCATGAAAAAACCCCTGACCCCATGAAAAAACCCCTGCCCCAGCACACCACCCCCGCCATCCAAGTGATGGAGCGCATGTTCAGCCTGATCGACGTATTGGCCTCGCGCGAAGAAGCCATTTCGCTCAAAGAAATCAGCGAGAAAACCGGCCTGCACCCCAGCACGGCCCACCGCATTTTGAACGACCTGACCATTGGCCGCTATGTAGACCGCCCCGAGGCGGGCAGCTACCGCCTGGGCATGCGCCTGCTGGAGCTGGGCAACATGGTGAAGGCCCGCCTGGACGTGCGCGATGCCGCCCTGGCCCCCATGCGCGAGCTGCACAAGCTGACGCAGCAACCCGTCAACCTGTCGATGCGCCAAGGCGACGAGATTGTGTACGTAGAGCGCGCCTTCAGCGAGCGCAGCGGCATGCAGGTGGTGCGCGCCATTGGTGGCCGCGCGCCGCTGCACCTTACCTCTACTGGCAAACTATTTTTAGCCGCCGACGACGCGCCCCGTCTGCGCGCCTACGCCACCCGCACCGGGCTGGCAGGCCATACCAAGAACAGCATTACCCAGCTACCCATTCTGGAGCGCGAGCTGGCCAAGGCCCGCCAATACGGCATGGCCCGAGACAACGAAGAGCTGGAGCTGGGTGTGCGCTGCATGGCCGTGGGCATTTACGACGACACTGGCAAGTTGGTAGCGGGATTGTCGATCTCGGCCCCCGCAGACCGCCTGGACGAAGGCTGGTTGCCCAAGCTGGAGGCCACAGCGCATGAAATATCGGCGGCGCTGGGCCACCGCGCTGCCTAAAGCCGTTTTGGCCAGTTTTATTGGCGAAATTGGCTACCAGCCCAATAGAGCATAGCACAAGCTGCTATTTACTTAATAGCAACCCTTCCGACCCATGGAAGTTAACCTTGCGGTACTTTGGCCACCGCACCTACGGGCGTCACACCCAAAGCGCGGTTATTTTCTACCCAGCGGCGCACGCGCTCGGCATCACCCAGGCGACTGAGCTTGCCTGCGGAATCTAAAAACACCATGATGAGTTTGCGCCCTGCAATTTTGGCCTGCATCACCAGGCACTGGCCGGCCTCGGAGATGTAGCCGGTTTTTTGCAGGCCAATTTCCCACTCGGGGTTACGCGTCAGGCGGTTCGTGTTGACGAAGTTGAGCGTTTTCTCACCAACGGCAAATTGGTGGTCGGGCGAGGTAGACAGCTCACGCAATTGGCTGTTGTTGGAGGCGTAGCCCACCAAGGTAGCCAAGTCTTGCGCACTGCTTTGGTTGTTGCTGGACAAGCCCGTGGGCTCCACGTAGCGGGTGTCCTTCATGCCCAGCGCGGCGGCTTTGGCGTTCATCAACTGCACAAACTTGGGCAAGCCACCGGGATAGGTGCGGCCAATGGCGTGGGCGGCGCGGTTTTCGCTGCTCATCAGGGACAGCAGCATCAACTCGCCACGGGTAAGCGTGGTGCCCACCTTGAGGCGTGAGCGGCTGCCCTTTTCGGTGTCTACGTCGTCTTGGGTGATGGTGATCAACTCGTTTTGGTCCAAACGGGCTTCACTCGCCACCACACCGGTCATGAGTTTGGTGAGCGATGCAATAGGTAGCACAGCCGAGTCGTTTTTGCTGAACAGCACCTCACGGGTGTCTTGGTCTATCACCAAGGCTACGCTAGACTTTAAATCCAGCTCGTCTTGCATGCCGTGCAGGCCGGCCATCTGGCCAAATGACAACTTGGGGGGGGCAGGCGGTACGTACGCTACGGTACGCATTGCCACATAACGCACCGTGCGTTTGCCGTGTTTGCCTCTGACAACCACGCGCTGCATGCCGTCGTGCTTGCCAGCGCGCGATTTGGACGCTGCCACCAACTTCATGCCCTTGGCCGATTTGGCTGAAATTTTAGCCAAGGCTTTGGATGCAACTTTGCCCGACGCTTTGGACGATGCTTTGGTAGAAACGGCAGATTTTTTACCCACTTTAGCTACCGCTTTGGCGGATAGCTTTTTAGCGGCAACTTTAGATGTCACCACTTTTTTGGCTGCGCGCTTGGTTTGCGCCGCATCAGCGTGCGACCAACCCGCGGTGTTCAGCGCAAGGCCAAGGCCCACCACGCACAAACACTTAGCAACAACTTTCAACAACTGATTCAAAGCATATCCTTTAGTCACAGTCATCATGAACGCTCCAAAACTGGTTCCAGATGACAGTGGAGTGTATACATGCTAATAAAATTATGCAATATCAATCACTTGCGTTACAAAGCTCAATGCAAACTGATGAGTAAGTGTTTACCCTATGTATTTGTAACTCCACCAACAAGTAACAGCACCAACTGATTGATTTCATTGAAGAAAATAGTAGTCAACGGCTTTAATTTCGGTCAATATCTGGATTTTGCCGTTCGGGTAACCGATAACGACTGTCTTCCGCGTAGTTGTTTTTTTATTCGCTGAGGTGTATCTGGGCCGCGCTGCAAAGGTAGATGCCAAGACAATAAACGTTCAGAAATACGTCACTACGCCGTAACCCGCAGCAATAAAAGTGAAAAAATCGGGTGCCACGCTTTTCGTGGGAAAATTGCAGCATGCCACTTGCGATCTCGCAGGTGCCCGTCGGCGCATCGCCCCACTCGCTCTTCCCCCACACAATTCATATGTCCAGCAATCTGCACCCCATGCTTAACGTGGCCGTTAGCGCCGCACGCGCCGCCGGCGCCATCATCAACCGCGCCGCGCTGGACATTGAATCTGTTCGCATTGCGCAAAAGCAGATCAATGACTTCGTCACCGAAGTCGATCAAGCGGCCGAAGCCGCCATCATCGAAACGCTTTTAACCGCCTACCCCGGCCACGCCATTTGGGCCGAAGAGTCTGGCCGCGAGCATGGCGCGCAAGACTCCGAGTTTGTCTGGATCATTGACCCGCTGGACGGCACCACCAACTTCATCCACGGCTTTCCCATCTACTGCGTCAGCATCGCCTTGGCCGTGAAAGGCAAGGTAGAGCAAGCCGTGGTGTACGACCCCACCCGCAACGACATGTTTACCGCCACCAAAGGGCGCGGCGCCTACATGAACGAGCGGCGCATGCGCGTGAGCAAGCGCACGCAGATGAAAGACTGCTTGATCTCCACCGGCTTTCCGTACCGCCCAGGTGACGATTTGCCCAAGTACCTGTCCATGTTCAGCGACATCGTCAAAATCAGCGCTGCCGTGCGCCGCCCCGGTGCGGCTGCGCTTGACATGGCCTATGTGGCCGCTGGTTTTAGCGATGCGTTTTTTGAGAGCGGTTTGCAGCCGTGGGACATGGCTGCGGGCTCGCTGCTGATCACCGAAGCGGGTGGTTTGGTAGGCAACTTTACTGGTGAGGCCAACTTTTTAGAGCAGCAGGAATGCATGGCCGCTAACCCCAAAATTTACGGCCAAATGGTGGCTGTGCTGGGCAAGTACAGCAAGTTTGCCAGCGCCGGCGAGAAGGCCGGCTTGCGCCAAACCATTGGCAAAAATGGCCCTGACTTTGCCGAGACCGTGCAAGACGTGATTTTGTAATTCTGTAGCCGCTACAGCTTCGCGCCGCAGTATGGCCACTGAACACACGCCCATGATGGCCCAGTATTGGGGCCTGAAAAAAGACTACCCCGACACGCTGGTGTTCTACCGCATGGGTGAGTTTTATGAGCTGTTTTATGCCGATGCAGAAAAGGCCGCACGCCTGCTGAACATCACGCTCACGCAGCGTGGGCAGTCGGGTGGTGAGCCAGTGGTGATGGCCGGCGTGCCCGCGCATTCGGTAGAGACGTATTTGGCGCGGCTGATCAAGCTGGGCGAATCCGTAGCTATCTGCGAGCAAGTGGGCGAGGTAGGGGCCAGCAAAGGCCCGGTAGAGCGCAAAGTGGTGCGCGTCGTCACGCCCGGCACCCTTACCGACAGCGAGCTGCTGAGCGACAAAACCGAATCGGTCCTGCTGGCCGTGCACCAAGCGCCGCGTAACCAACTGGGTTTGGCGTGGCTGGCCGTTACCCAGTCAGAAATTCAACTAGCCCAATGTACGCACGACGAACTGGCCGCGTGGGTAGCGCGCATTGCCCCTAGTGAGCTGATCTACAGCGGTGACGTGACCCCAGCCTTTGAGCAACAGATCAAGGCGCTGCGCTTTGCGTCGTCCCTCTCGCTCACCATTCGCCCGGCTTTCCAGTTTGACAGCGGTTTGGGCAATGCCAAGCTGTGCGCGCAATTGCAAGTAGCCAGCCTGCAAGCCTTTAGTGCAGATGAAGCTGTACACGCGCACGCAGCAGCATCAGCCCTGCTGGCCTATGCCGAGCATACGCAGGGCAAGGCGCTGCCGCATGTGCGCTCGCTGCGCGTGCAGCGTGATGATGAACTGATTGATTTACCACTGACCACGCGGCGCAACCTGGAGCTCACGCTCACCCTGCGCGGTGAAGATTCGCCCACCCTCTTCTCGCTGCTAGATACCTGCCAAACTGGCATGGGCAGCCGCGCTCTCAAAAGCTGGCTGCAGTCGCCGCAGCGGGCCCGCACCGTAGCCGAGCAACGGCTGCAAGCGATTGGCACATTGCGCCATGGTGAAAATGGGGGCCATGCCAAAAAACTGCGCGAACAGCTGAAAGGCGTGAGCGATGTAGAGCGCATTACCGCCCGCATTGCGCTGCGCCAGGTACGCCCGCGCGAGCTGGTTGCCCTGCAGCAGACGCTACAAAAATGCGAGCTGCTAGTGCTATATTCTAAAGGGCTAGAGGCCAATTTAGCTCTAATATGTGACCATTTGACACCCCCCGCCGGTTGCGCAGAGCTACTGCAGCGCGCCCTGCTACCCGAGCCAGCCGCACTCATCCGCGATGGCGGCGTGATTGCCAACGGCTTTGACGCTGACCTGGACGAGCTGCGCAATATTGGCGACACCTGCGACGCGTTTTTGCTCGACCTGGAAGTGCGTGAAAAAGCCCGCACCGGCATTGCCAACCTGCGGGTACAGTTCAACCGTGTACATGGTTTTTACATCGAAGTAACGCAGGGCCAGCTGGACAAAGTGCCGGACGACTACCGCCGCCGCCAGACCCTGAAAAACGCAGAACGCTTTATCACGCCAGAGCTAAAAACGTTTGAAGACAAAGCCCTCAGCGCGCAAGACCGCGCACTGGCGCGTGAGAAGTTTTTGTACGAGCAGGTGTTGGATCAACTGCAAGACTTTGTCCCTACCCTCTCAAAGTGCGCTGCTGCTCTAGCCGCACTCGATGCCTTATGCGCCTTGGCCGAACGCTCGCTCACACTCAACTGGTGCGCGCCGCAGTTTGTCAAAGAGCCGTGCATTGCCATCACCGCAGGCCGCCACCCGGTGGTAGAGGCGCGCCTGGCCGAGCTATCCAGCGGCAGCTTCATCGCCAACGACACCAGTTTCAACGCCAAAACCCGCATGCAGGTCATTACCGGCCCCAACATGGGCGGCAAGTCCACCTACATGCGCCAGGTGGCCATCATCACGCTGCTGGCCTCTGTGGGCTCTTACGTGCCCGCTGCCGCCTGCCGCCTGGGCCCCATCGACGCTATCCACACCCGCATCGGCGCAGCAGACGATTTGGCCAACGCCCAGTCCACCTTCATGCTGGAGATGACCGAGGCCGCGCAGATTTTGCACGCTGCCACGCCGCATTCGCTGGTGCTGATGGACGAGATTGGCCGGGGCACCAGCACCTTTGACGGCCTGGCGCTGGCATCGGGCATTGCCGCGCACCTGCACAAGTCGCAGGCCTTCACCTTGTTTGCTACCCACTACTTTGAGCTGACCGAGTTCCCCGCGCAGCACCACGGCGCAGTGAACGTGCATGTGAGCGCGGCAGAAAGCGGGCACGACATCGTGTTTTTGCATGAGATACAGCCTGGCCCCGCCAGCCGCAGCTACGGTATTCAGGTGGCCAAGCTGGCTGGCGTGCCTGCTGCGGTGGTAAACCATGCGCGCCATGCGCTGGCTGCGCTGGAAACGCAGCAAAGCAGCGCGCAAGCCCAGGTGGACTTGTTTGCCGCACCGCCTGACAACGCCGCCGACCATCATTCGGGCGGCGCAATAGAATCTGCATTAAGAGACATTCACCCAGACACTTTGAGCCCGCGTGAAGCACTGGACGTGCTGTACCAGCTCAAGAAATTATCCGAGAAGACATAAAGGAGCCGCCATGACATATTGCGTAGGTATCAAACTCAAAGCGGGCCTGGTCTTTCTGTCCGACTCGCGCACCAACTCCGGCCTGGACCAAATCAGCACCTTTCGCAAAATGATCGTGTATGAAAAGTCTGGCGACCGGTTTATGACGCTACTGTCCGCAGGCAACCTGAGCATCAGCCAGTCGGTACGCGAGATACTGCAAGTAGAGCAACTGAAAGACGAGGCAGGCGAGCCGCTGACCATCTGGAACGCCAAGAGCATGTTCGACGCCTGCCGCGTGCTAGGCTCTGCGGTGCGCCATGTGTACACGCGCGATGCAGAATCATTGAAAAGAGCGGGCGTTGAATTTAACGTGTCATTGATCTTTGGCGGCCAAATTGGCAAGGAGCCTATGCGGCTTTTTCAGGTGTATTCGGCAGGTAACTTTATCGAGGCGACACCTGAGACGCCTTACTTCCAGATTGGCGAGTCCAAATATGGCAAACCCGTTTTAGACCGCGTCATCACGCTGGACACCCCGCTGGACGAAGCCGCCAAATGCGCCCTCGTGTCGATGGACTCAACCCTTAAATCCAACCTCTCCGTGGGCTTGCCGCTGGATTTGGTGGTCTATGAAGCAGGCAAGCTGCAAACCGACAAAATCGTCTGCATCGAAGAAAACAACCCTTACCTGAAAATGCTGCGCGGTGCCTGGGGCAACAAGCTGCGCGAGGTGTTTGACAGCATTGAAGACCCGGTGTGGAACGGCGACCAAACCGACATCCCCCTCAAAGCGCCCAATGTACGCAGCACCGCCTTGCGCAAAATCAGCACCCCGCAAGAAAAATTGATTTAACCCTTTCTCCTCCTGCGCACACGTCTGTTCATAGCAATGCTCTTAGTTTTCTCCCACGGCAACAGCTTTCCTGCCAGCACCTACGGCGTAATGAATGCATCGCTTAAAAAGCGTGGCTTCACCGTCAAGGCTATCGAAAAACTGGGCCACGACAGTGCTTACCCGGTTACCAATAACTGGCCGCACTTGGTGCAACAACTGGCCGACTTTGCGCAGCGTGAGTCTGACAAAGCGGGCGAGCCTGCGTACCTGGTGGGCCATTCACTGGGCGGCATTTTGAGCCTGATGTGCGCCGCCCGCCACCCCGCGCTGGCATGCGGCGTCGTGCTGCTGGATTCGCCCGTGATAGGCGGTTGGCGCGCCACTACTTTGGGCGCTATCAAAAACACCAGCGTCATGGGCCGCATGTCGCCCGGCGCCATCAGCGAGCACCGCAAGCAAGCGTGGCCCAGCGTAGACGCTGCGTATGCCCACTTTAAAAGCAAACGCGCCTTTGCGCTGTGGGACGACGCAGTGCTGCGCGACTACATCAACCACGGCATGGTCGACAGCGAAGGCCAGCAACACTTGGCCTTTGACCGCCAAATCGAAACCCACATCTACAACACGCTGCCCGACAACATTGACAGGCTGCTCAAACGCCACCCGCTGAAATGCCCGGCCGCATTTATCGGCGGTTTGCAGTCTAACGAGATGAAGCGCGTTGGCACCACGCTGACTGCCAAAGTCACCAAAGGCCGCATGGCATGGATGGAGGGCACGCACCTGTTCCCCATGGAAAAGCCGCTGGCAGCAGCGGCTGCCGTAGAGGCCGCGGTGCGCGGGTTTGCAGCCTAGTGGCGCACTAAACCACTTTTACCGAGATATCGGGCAAGCCATCAATATGCCCCAACATCAGATCACCACGCACTACAGGGCCTACATTTTCTGGTGTGCCTGAGTAGATGATGTCACCGGCTTTGAGTTCAAAGGCTTGGCTCAGGCGCACGATTTGCTCGGCTACGCTCCAGATCATGAAACTCAAGTTGGCTTTCTGTTTGCCGACACCGTTGATGCTGAGAGTGATGCCTGCCTCCTTGAAGTGGCCCACCAGGCTGACGCGGTGGATCGGGCCGATGGGGGCGCTCATGTCGAAGCTTTTGCCAATTTCCCACGGCTTTTTCTCGTCGCCCAAGGCACGCTGCAGGTCGCGGCGGGTCATGTCCAGGCCTACGGCGTAGCCGTAGACGTGGCTGAGGGCATCCGCCATGGTGATGTCTTTGCCGCCGGACTTAAGCGCCGCTACCAATTCAATTTCATAGTGGTAGTTTTTAGTCAGCGACGGGTACGGATGGTCTACTGTTTTGCCCGGCGCTACGTACTGGATGGCATCGGTGGGTTTTTGAAAGAAAAACGGTGGCTCGCGCGTCGGGTCGCTGCCCATCTCGCGGGCGTGGGCGGCGTAGTTGCGGCCAATGCAGTAAATGCGGCGCACGGGGAACACCTCGCTGGTGCCCACCACGGGGATGGTGATGACGGGCACGGCAAATGGGGTGGGCGCGGCGGTGTTGGCGGTGACGCTGGCGCAGCCTGCGGCCATCGCACCACCGATTGCAGCAGTGCTGGTGGCGATTAAGTCTCTGCGGTTCATAGTTGTCTCCGGTTTAGTTGGGTAAATATTAATCCTGTTCGACCATCTGGTGGTCAGCGTTACTACTGATACTTTGAGCCTTGGGGGACTGATCTCGGCACGCTGCGAGTGCAAGCCTAGCTTGCTGTTTTAGTCTGTCAAACGCAGACTGGCCGCCGCGTCCTGCAGATAATTCGCCCGCGTTTGCACGACAGGGTTAACGCGCTCTGACAAAAAGCCAAGTTCGTCGCCTCCAAGCTGCGTTCGCAGCAGCTTGGCTAAAGGCATGGCAGCGGCTTGCACGCGCTGCACCATGTCGGTAACTTCAGCGGCCAAATAAGCAGCCGTCACGCCTGCCAGCCGTGCCAGCTCTGCCCAATGCGCGCGCTCAAACCAGCCGGGGCGGTATTCACCCAGCAGGCCCATGGACAGGGTTTGTTCGGGCAGGTAGGGCACAACGCACAGCAGGTCATACAAAGGCGCTGCCTGCCAACCACCTTGGTACAAAAACGAATAGTTTTTGGCGTGGGCGTCTTGGTTGCCAATGAGGAAGTTAAACAACCACGCCCGCAGGTGCGCGCGGCGCGCCAGGGCAGGCACGGCCAGGTGGTCACAGGCTTTGAAAAACTCTTCTGTATCAATACCCGCGTTATGGCTGCCGTATTTGCGCTCGCGCGGCAGGTTGAGCAACTGGCACATGTCTATCTGGTGAATGCGGCGCACCTGCGGGCCACGCCGCTGGCGGTCAAAACGCTCAGACACCAAGCTGCGCACGCCGCCAATGGTTATTACAGCCGTATTGGCCACTGACAAGCCCACTGCGCGCGCTAGCTGTGCACACGCATATTCATTGGCAGGCAACATGGGGTAACGCGCGTCGGTGCTGGCGGGTTTAAAGATGTGGGTAGATGCTGCGCGGCCATTGGGTATTTTGAAGCGCTGGTCAGGGTCTTTGGCGCGCGGGTCAAACCACAAGGCAAACTTGTCTTGCGCACCTGCTAAAGACAAGCGGGGCAAAGCGTTGGCATGGTCTAGCGTAAAAGCTATGGCGTCGGCCCGCATGCGCGAGCTTTGCATACCTTCAACCAGCGTGTCGTAGGGCAAGCTAATGTATTGCGCAGGCGATAGCGCGGTACCAAACGCTGTAAGCGCGTAGGCACCGGTGAGCTCTTGGCCCAACGCTGCAAACCAGTCTTCCATGCTGCGGGGGTAAGGCTTGATGCGTGCGGCCACGTGTTGGGCATATGGCTCTTCTGGCAGGTAGTTAATGAAAAAGCTGTTAACCGCTTCACTCTCCAGCACCACGCCTTTGCTGCATTGAAAATGCGGCGACAGCGGCACGGCAGGGTTGCGCGAAAACTCCAAGCGCCAGTTGGCAAAATAAGGCCGCATAGAGCCCACCAGCTTTTCGTCGCAATACAGGTTCATTTGCGTGCAGCCTCCAGCGTAAAGCGCAGCCCTAATTGCGCGGCTACATGCAAGGCTTTTTCTAGCTGGATGGTGGGTTTTCCACCCTCAAGATGGCTTAGGAAGGGCACGCTAACCGCGCACAAAGCAGCCGCCTCAGCCTGTGTGAGTGCGGCTTTTTTGCGGGCTTGGCGAACGAGTTGACCGAATTGCTGGCTGTTCAAAATAGTAACGATCGAATAAATAAAGCTGAATTTTACGGCAAATCGAGAAAATATAAAAGCTCTTTTATATTTTTGCTGAATTATAGAAAATTCTATGCAGTTTAAACGATCGATTATATTTCTCATCCCTTCAAACGCGACCAACCGACTTGTCTTCAAGATGGACGTACAGTGTGCTGTGAACGGCCTGAATCTGTCACGGTACTCACAATAGAGCGTATGCACATTGCCCGATTTTTGTTAGTCCAGTCAATGCTGTTCACTTATTGATTTTTCCTCAACGGGTCAGGCACTATCTCCCGTGTGTCCTGAGCTTGGCTTGTACGGCGTAGCGGCATAAAGGAGGAGGAGTTGGCCCTAGGCCAACACGGGGGACAGCCGCGTAGCCGTACACGCCAAGCGCCAGGGCGTACTCTTCACACTTCAAGCAGCCCACTTCACCCAGCCCGTCCACGCGGTAATCAACACCACCACACCAAAAGCAATGCGGTAATAGGCGAACGGCACAAAGTCGTGGGTAGAGATATAGCGCAGCAGCCAGCGCACGCACAGCCAGGCGCTGATGAACGAGAAAACTAAACCCACTGCAAACATGGACACATCTGCCACGCTGAGCAAAGCGCGCTCTTTGTACAGGCTGTACACCCCTGCGCCTATCAGCGTAGGCATCGCCAGAAAGAACGAAAAATCAGTGGCTGCTTTACGCGATAGCCCCAGCAGCATGCCGCCAATGATGGTGGCGCCGCTGCGGCTGGTACCGGGGATCATGGCCAGGCACTGTACCAAGCCCACTTTCAACGCGTCCATGGGGCCCATATCGTCTACGCTGCTGACGCGAACAATGGTGGTTGATTGTTTCTGCAAGCGCTCAGCCCACAAGATGATGAAGCCGCCAATGATGAAAGTGGTAGCTACCACGACGGGTGTAAACAAATGCGCCTTGATGGCTTTGCCAAACAGCAGCCCCAGCACGACAGCGGGTATGAAGGCAATCAGCACATTCAGCGCAAACTGCTGCGCCTGCTTCTCAGTAGGCAAGGCCACCAGCGTAGAGCGAATTTTTTGCCAGTAAACCAAAATGACAGCAAAGATGGCGCCGGTTTGAATGGCAATATCAAACACCTTGGCTTTCTCGTCGTCAAACCCCAGCAAGGCGCCCGCCAATATAAGGTGCCCCGTAGACGAAATAGGCAAAAATTCGGTCAGCCCTTCAACGATGCCCATCAGGGCGGCTTTGATCAATAGTGTGATGTCCAAGAAAGCTCCAATTTGTGAAGCGCTTATTGTGCCGTGGAATTGGCAGCGCTTTGGAGCTTAGCCGTTCAGCGCAATACGCTAAGCAGTGCACGCGCATTGGCACGCAACTGCGCTGCTTCAAACGCGCTTTGTCCACGCGTGTGCATGGCGCGCTCCAGCAGGTCACGGGCAGTGGTAACAGGTGCTGAGCGGGGTGCCGATGACAGGGAAGATAGAAATTGGGTAATACGGTTCATGGTGCAGTCCTTTCCGACTGGTAGGCACCGGGTGGTGCGATAACCGTAGATTAAGGGTAAACCCTTGTTTTTCAACTCCGCATCCATGCAAACAGCGCATAGTCGCAAGGCCCAAGGGCATAAAGGCGCGATTTAAGTGCAAGTACCTAAATGCGCGGACATTGAGCCGTTCAGCAGTGATTTAGCCTTTAAGCCCAATACAACAGGGCACAAAATGCTATGTTATTCGTAGCGTAACGCCTGAATCGGCAGCAGTTTAGACGCCCTGCGCGCGGGGTAAAACCCAAAAAACACGCCTACTACGGCTGAAAACACCGTGGCCAGCACGATGGAGGCGATTGTCATGCTCACCTCCCAGCCCGCAAACTGGCCTACCGCCCACGTGGCGATGGCGCCCAGCAGCACGCCTATGGCACCGCCTATCAAGCTGAGGGTGACAGCCTCGATAAGAAACTGCGCCAAGATGTCTTTACCGCGCGCGCCTACCGCCATGCGCAGGCCAATCTCGCGGGTACGCTCGGTAACGCTAACCAGCATGATGTTCATGATGCCAATGCCGCCGATGATCAGGCTGATACCCGCCACAGCAGCCAGCAGCAAAGTCATGATGCGGCTGGACGCCTCCTGCGCCTGCAAAATCTCGGTCAGGTTGCGCACGCTAAAAGGCTCATCCGCGCCGGGCTGTACTTTCAGGCGCTGGCGCAGCAGGTCTTTGATGCTTTCTTCGGCCGCCTTCATGCTTTGGCCTTCTTTGATTTTGACGCTAATGGAGCCGATGCGTTTAAGCTTGCCGCCGGTGCCACCCTGAATGCGGTTGCGGTAGGTGCTGATGGGTACGATAACGATGTCGTCCTGGTCTTGGCCCAGCATGTTTTGGCCTTTTTTACTGAGCACGCCCACGATGGTGACGGGGATTTTTTTTACCCGGATGATCTGGTCCATCGGGTCGGCATCGCCAAACAATTGCTGCGCTGTGGTTTGGCCAATGATGGCCACTTTGGCCGAGCCTTGCATCTCTGCCGCTTCAAAACCACGGCCACTTTCCAGCGGCCATTCGCGGGCCTCCAGGTAGTCGTTGGTGGTGCCAAACACTGACGTGCTCCAGTTGCTGTTGCCCGCCACCACCTGCGCGCCCGTGCGCATGCTGGGCGCGGCTACTTGCACCTCGGCAATCTCTTTGGCTATCGCCAGCGCGTCTTCTTCTGTCAAAGCTTGGCCAGTTTGCGCACCCAGGCGCACACCGCCTTGCGTCACGCCGCCCGGCAGCACCAGCATGATGTTGGAGCCCAGGCCCTTCATCTGGTCTTGCACGCGGTTAGTAGCGCCTTGGCCCACGGCAATCATGGTGATGACGGCGGCTACGCCGATGATGATGCCCAGCATGGTGAGGATGCTGCGCAGGGTGTTGGCGGCTAGGGCGCGCAATGCGCTGCGTAGGGCGGCTAGGAAGTTCATGTATTGACCTCCACCGCCGCAAAAGAAATGGGGTCAGAGCCCAATTTCGTATTGGCTCTGCGCGCTTCGGAAATTGCATTGTCCTGAATTGGGATCTGACCCCATTTCTTTTGCTCTAAGTCTTCTAAGATATGCCCGTCTTTGAAGACGATCTTGCGGCGGGCCCAGGCGGCAATATCTGCTTCGTGGGTTACCAGCACCACCGTCATGCCTTGCTGGTTCAAGTCGGTCAGCAGGTGCATGATGTCTTCGCTGGTTTGCGAATCGAGCGCGCCGGTGGGTTCGTCGGCCAAAATCAATTGCGGGTTGTTGACCAAGGCGCGGGCAATGGCCACGCGCTGCTGCTGGCCGCCCGACAGCTCGGCAGGCGTATGGCCCATGCGCTCGGCCAGGCCTACTTTGGCAAGCGCTGCGCTGGCTTTGATATGCCGCTCGGCTGACTTGATGCCGCTGTACACCATGGGCAGCTCGACGTTTTCTAGCGCGCTGGTGCGGGGCAGCAGATTGAACTGCTGAAACACAAAGCCAATGCGCCGGTTGCGGATAGAGGCCAACTGGTCGGGTGCCATGCCTTGCACGGCCTCGCCTGCCAGGCGGTACTCGCCATCGGTGGGCAAGTCCAGGCAACCCATGATGTTCATCAGCGTGGATTTACCGGAGCCAGATGCGCCCATGATGGCGACAAAATCGCCTTCTTCAATGTCCAGCGACACACCGCGCAGCGCGTGCACGGTTTGGTCGCCCATGGTGTAGACCTTGGTGATGTTGCGGGCTTCTATCAAGGCCATGGTGTGCTTTTATTTGTGGGGGTACTTGTAGGTTTACTCAGCCAAAACTTAGAACGGCATACGCGGGCCGGTTGGCTTTGCAGCACCGCCTGCTCCGTTCGTACCCGCAGCACCTGGTGTAGACGTACCGATCACCACCAAGGCACCTTCTTTCAACACATCCGCGTTGGGCGAATTAGGCCCCATCAACAGCTCGGTGCTGGTGCCGTCGGTAATACCCAGCCGCACGTTGTAGGCCACCGGTTTGCCATCGGCACCCAGCAGGTAAATGCGGCCACGCGTAGCGGTGCGGCTACCGGCCTCGGCCAGTATGGCGGCGTATTTGGGTTTTTGCTCTGCGGTCAACAGGTCGCCTATCTTGGCGCGCGTGTCGGCCGTAATGCGCTCGCGCGCTTTGGTGCGTTCCTCGGCAGCCATGTCGCGCAGCGCGCCAAACTTAGGGCGCGCCTCGGCGTAGATGGCGTCTACCTTGGCTATCTGGTCGGGTGAGAGTTGCAGGTCGGTTACCAAACGGTTGCGAAACTCGGCCTGCTGTCCACCACCTTGGCCGCCGCCTTGGCCGCCGCCCTGCCCGCCTGCGCCGCCTGCACCCGCACCTGCGGCAGGTGCTGCTGGGGCGCCAACCGAGGGCGCCGCTGGTACAGCGGGCGCTACAGCTTGCGGCGCAGTGGCGGCAGCAGCCACTGGTGCCGCCGCCATATTTTGCGAGGGTTTTAGGACCGCAGCCCCGTCTTTTATAGCGCGAGCAGCTACTGAATTAGTAGCGACTGCTGCATCTTTTGCTGCTTCTTTGGACGCGTCAGGTTTGGCCGCAGCGTTGGCATTGGCGTTGGCAGCCCCACGTGCGGGCGCATTGGCCACCATCTCCTGGTACTTGCTGCGCTGCGCTGCAGTCAGCATGGCGCTGATTTTTTGGCGCATCTCGGCCGTTACTTTGTCGCGCGCAGCGGCGCGTTCGTCGTCGGCCATCTCGCGCATGGCGGCAAACTTGGGCCGCAGCTCGGCTTGAATCGCGTCAAGCTGGGTTTGCTGCGCGTCGGTCAATTGCAGCTCGGTCACCAGCCGCTCGCGCTGCGCAGCAAAGCCCCCTCCGCCACCACCGCCCGCAGGCTGGGCATTGGCCTCGCTCAACCAGCTAAAGCGCGCCACCATGGCGCCGCCAGCCGCACTACCCGTGCTGGTGCCGGTAGCACCCGGCGCCCCACCACCCGCAGCCGATGCCCCTTGGCCCGCTGGCTCCACACCCGCTATGCGCACCCGCAGTGCCGCATTAGGCACCTTCAGCACGTCGGCGCGCAGGTCGGTTACCAAACGCACGTTGGCCGTCATGCCGGGTAGCAGGCGGTTGCCGGTATTGGTAAAGCCCACCACGGCCACATAAGTCACCACGTTGGCTACGTTTTGTGCTGCCTTGCGCACCTGCTTTACCTCACCCTCAAAGGTTTGGCCGGGGTACGCGTCTACCGTAAAGCTGGCTTTTTGCCCACTGCGTATGCGCCCCACATCGCTTTCGTCAATGCTGGCGTCCACCTGCATGTCCGACAGGTTTTGCGCTATCACAAACAGCTCGGGGGCCTGCAGGCTGGCGGCTACGGTTTGGCCTTTTTCAATCGCGCGTTTGATGACAATGCCGTTCACAGGCGAGGTAATTTTGGTGCGCGACAAGTCAATCCGTGCCTGCGCCAAGGCTGAGTCGCGCTGCTGCACGTTGGCCTGCGCACTTTTGATCTGCGCCTGCGTTACGCCCAGTTGCGCCTCGGCGGCTTTCACCGACTCAACGTTGGACGACACCAAAGCGCGCGCCTTGTCAGCCACGTTTTGCGCCACAAACTGCTTGTCTACCAACATTTGCTGGCGCTCCAGATCACGCTGGGCTTCCACCAAATCCACCTTGGCGCGCGACACCGCTGCGTTGCTGGCCGCAATATTGGCCTGCGCCGTCAGCACCGCCGCCCGCGCCGCGTCTACATCGGCCTGGGCCGAGCGCACCCGGTACTCAAAGGTTTCCGGGTCGATGGTGGCTATCAGCTGCCCTGCCTTCACCTCCGAGTTAAAGTCCACATACAGCTCTTTGATCTGCCCACTGACCTGCGTGCCCACCGACACCTGAGTGACAGGGTTTACCGCGCCACTGGCCGACACCGTGGCTTGCAAACTGCCGCGTTCAATTTTGGCGGTGCGGTAGGTTACGTCGTCGGCTTTGGCACGCTGGCTCCACCACCACGCACCACCGCCCAGTAGGGCCAACACTAGCACGCCTGCAATCCAAGTCACTTTTTTCATACCTTGCATTGTATGAATCTGCAACCCAGGCTGCGTGTCTGGCATGTAAATAGGCCCCAAAAACGCATTTCGCTCCGCTAAATCTGCGTTTTGTCGCAAACCGCTGGTTGGGCGGCAGGCCTTTGTCTAAAGTTCGGGGCGTTGACACATTTGGAGAATGCCATGCAACTTACCCCCCTCATCGCAGTACACGCTACCGCCGCTGTTGCAGCCGTAGTCACCGGCCCCATAGCGCTATGGGCGCGCAAAGGCCGCACCCAGCGCCCGCGCCTGCACCGCGCTTTTGGCTACGCCTGGGTCACCCTCATGCTTATAGCGGCTACCTCAGCCATCTTCATCAGCGGTGACCGGTTGCCGCATTTTCATGGCTTTGGGCCCATCCATTTGCTGATTCCAGTGGTTTTTGGCATGTTGGTTCTGGCATTTTGGTTTCTCGCCAAAAAGAACATTGAGGGCCATCAAAAAATAATGCGGTATCTGTACGCAGGTGCTTGTGTCGTGGCCGGTAGCTTCACGCTCATGCCGCACCGGCTATTAGGCCAACTGGTATGGCACCAGTGGCTGGGTTTGGTTTAATTTTTTTCAATAACGCCTCTCGAGGAGATTATCTTGTTCACTCAAATCATCCACAACACACCCGTATGGGTTTGGGCCCTGTTGGCGGCCTTGGTAGCCTTGGGCTACAGCCAAACCCGTAGCCGTACCGTGGGCCTGCGGCGCGCCGTCACCATGCCGGTGGCCATGATTTTGCTGGCGCTATTGGGCACGGTGTCGGCGTTTGGCCCGTCGCCCGTGGTGCTAGGTGCATGGCTTGCTGCATGCGCCGCGCTGGCCACTGTGGTGGTGCTGCGCCCAGCCCCATTTGGCACGGCCTATGACAGCGTAAGTCGCCACTACGCGATGCCCGGCAGTTGGCTGCCCCTGTTCGTCATTCTCGGCATCTTTTGCACCAAATACGCGGTGGGCGTCACCTTGGCCATGCAGCCCGCCATGGCACACCACACCTTGTTTGCCACGCTGGTGGGCATGCTGTACGGCCTGTTCAGCGGCTTTTTTGCAGGCCGCGCCCTGCGCCTATTGCGCTTGGCCTTAACCGTTACGGCCCATTGATTTATCACCAGGAGCACACCATGACCCACGAAGACATCGACCACATTGCCCGCAAACGCGCCAACGCCAAACTGGGCTGGCTCATGCACGCCGCTGTTTATCTCATCGTCAACGCATTTTTAGTAGCGCTGTCGGTCTGGCACGCCAGGGCGTGGGCAGCCTTCCCATTGCTGGGCTGGGGCCTAGGCTTGGCTATCCACGGCGCGGTCGTATGGTTTGCTGGCGCGGGCAGCGCGCTGCGCGAAGGCTTGGTAGCGCGCGAGCGGGCACGCCTGACTGCGCAGCGTGACCCTTGGTAAGGAATTGGCCATGAAAAAATGCATCGCTTTCTGGTTGCTGTGCATCGCGGCGTTGGGAGCGCAAGCCGCTGTCGGGCTTACCGTGCTACCGCGTACCGACCAGCACGGCCCGGTTACCGTGTTCTACCCCAGCAACAGCCAAGCTGTGGCCACCACGCGTGGACCTTTCACGCTCAGCGTTGCGGTAGATGGCAGCGCCAGTGCTGGCAACCGCCGCTTGGTGGTGTTCTCGCACGGCTCGGGTGGTTCGCCTTGGCCGCATGCCGACTTCGCTGCCAGCTTGGTGGATGAAGGTTTCATCGTCGCCATGCCGGAGCATGCGGGCGATAACTACAAAGACCTCAGAAAAATTGGCCCCGAGACCTGGAAGCTGCGCCCACACGAGGTGTCGCAAGCCATCGATGCTGTGCAGGCCGATACGCGCTTTGCCGCGCTGGTGGACTTTAACCACGTGGGTGTTTATGGCATGTCGGCTGGCGGCCTGACAGCACTGACGCTAGCGGGAGCGCGGTGGTCGCCAGCCAACTTCAAACGTCACTGCCTGACACACATGTCTGAAGACTTCCCAGCTTGCGTCGGCTTGATTACCAGCCTGAAAGGCAGTTGGCTTGACTCTGTCAAACTGACAGTCGCAGGTTGGGTGCACCGCATGCGTTTTGACGACGAGACATGGCAAAGCCACACCGATCCACGCATCAAGGCGGTCATCGCCTCGGTGCCCATGGCGGCCCCTATCGACATGGCTTCCATTGCACAACCACCCATCGCAGTGGCCTTGGTGCAGTCAGAGTTTGACCCTTGGTTGACACCCCGGTTTCATAGCAACAAGGTGCAGTCTGCTTGCGCAAGCTGCGTGGACATTCCCAATCTACGCCATTCTGGCCACGGCACGCTGATGTCACCTTGGCCGCAAGAGCTGGCCAAAAGCGTCACACCCCTGCTGGTAGACCCACCTGGCTTTGACCGCAGGCAACTACCTGCCGTGTACGGACGAATGACTGAGTTTTTCAAAGACAAACTTTCCGCTGCACAATAGCCAACATGTCTGCCCCAGCCTCCATCATCAACCCTCCCGCCCCGCTGGTCACGCTGCGGGCGTGCCTGCCTGATCTGGCCAACCATGCGGTCAAGGTAGCCATATTCTGCGTGCTGATTGGCCTGGGCCTGTGGTGGTTCAGGGAGGGCGTGCCGCTGCATATTCAGCTGGTTTACTCGCTGGCAAGTGGCATGATCACCTGGGCCATCATCGACTTTGGGCGGTTTTTTGTCGACACCAGCTCGCCCTACCATTTTCCGCGCGGCTGGCGCGCTATAGCATTGATCGTGGCGGGTTGCGCTACAGGCCATGTGCTGGGCACCTTGGTGGGCGATGCATATTGCGGCAAGTCTACCTGGGAGCTGTTTCAAGACCGGCCGCGCATGCTGGTTAACTTCTTTTTACTCAGCATCGTCTCAGGCGCAGTTATCAGTTTCTTTTTCTACGCCAACGGCAAAGCCCATTACCTGCACGGCGAGTTGCAAGCCTCGCAGCGCCAGGCCACCGAGGCGCAATTGCAGCTTTTGCAAAGCCAGCTAGACCCGCACATGCTGTTTAACACGCTGGCCAACCTGCGCGCCCTGATTGGCAGCGACCCTGCCCGCGCCACCCATATGCTAGACCGCCTGAACGACTACCTGCGCAGCACGCTTAGCGCCTCCCGCGCTACCGAGCACCCCTTAAGCGCCGAGTTTGACCGCCTGCGCGACTACCTGGAGCTGATGCAAATTCGCATGGGCCCGCGCCTGCGCTACAAGCTGGATTTGCCAGACGCGTTGGCCAACACTCTGGTGCCACCGCTGATCTTGCAAAGCCTGGTTGAAAACTGCATCGTGCACGGCCTGGAGCCGACTGTAGCGGGCGGCGACATTACCATCAGCGCACAAATGGACGGCGCCACATTGGTGCTGCAAGTAGCCGACACCGGTATGGGTTTTGACGCCGCCAACACCCCCGAGGGCTTTGGCATAACCCAGGTGCGCGAGCGCCTGGCCACCCGCTACGGCAGCCAAGCTACTATTAATTTAGTAGCAGCTTGTGCCATTAACCATTGGGCTACAGACCAAAAAACCTCCCCAAATACACCCAGCAGCGGTACCACGGCCATGCTGCGCATTCCGCAATTGCAAACCGCATAATGCCCACCCACCGCCGCCCCACCGCCCTGCTGGCCGAAGACGAGCCCCTGCTGGCCCAGGCGCTAGCGCGCGAGCTGGCCGCCGCCTGGCCCGAGCTGCAGATAGTAGCCAGCGTAGGCGACGGCCACAGCGCCGTGCGCGAGGCGCTGGCGCTGCTGCCCGACCTGCTGTTTTTTGACGTACGCATGCCCGGCCTGAGCGGCCTGGACGCCGCCGCCGACATAGCCGACCAATGGCCGGGTGACAAGCCGCTGCCGCTGCTGGTCTTCATCACCGCCTACGATGAATACGCCGTGCAAGCCTTTGAACGCGCCGCCGTAGACTACCTGCTTAAACCCCTACAACCTGCCCGCCTACAGCAATCTTTAGAACGAATTAAGCCACTAGCCCAACAGAACACAGCACAAGATGCTACTAATACCGTAGCGAATGCAAGGCCAGCCGGTAACCCTAACACTACCCAAACCAGCCTGGACCAACTGCGCAGCCTGCTTGGCGGCCAAGCCCCCAGCCCGCCCGCGCCGCTGCTGCAGCGCCTACAGGTAAGCGTGGGCAACACCATTGCCATCGTGCCCATAGACGAGGTGCAGTACTTTGAGGCCGCCGACAAATACGTGCGCGTGCTTACCGCCAGCAAAGAGTATTTAATCCGCACCCCCATCAAAGACCTGCTGCCCCAGCTAGACCCGCAAGTGTTTTGGCAAATCCACCGCAGCACGGTGGTGCGCGCCAGCGCTATTGCAGCCGTGCACCGCGACGAGGCTGGGCGCCTGCGGGTGCAGCTAAGCCATAACAGCAACGGCCAAAGCCAATCGCTGGCCGTTAGCCGCCTGTTTGCGCATTGTTTCAAGGCCATGTAACGGTACTGCGTAGTGGGTGTCGCACAGCAAAAATATTTGCAAGCAGCTAAAACAACCCTAACGGCTTACCGGGCTGCAGCATAGTAGCCATGCAGTACTACTATTTGGTGGTGCAGCACAGTGGGCCTTCAAAATCAAAATATGCATTGCCATGGTTAAATGGACAACATGGTTTACCTTCGAAATATTTGATGCAAAAATGGGTTCGTTTTTTTATAGCCTGCATGACATTCATGCTGCCCTGCTTGGCGCACGCGCAAATACAGCGGTCCATTGTCAACCCCAGTTTTGAGCTGCCCTTTACTGGCACCCGCTCCGCCGTTCTCAGCCCATTTTTTACCTCTACAAATTGGATCTCGGTAGACGCAGGTGAGATACCCGGCTGGGAAACTACCCACCCGGTTCAAGCCCTTGGTTGCCCTGCTGGTGGAGGCCTCACCACGTCCTACAACTGCACACCCATTGAGCTATGGGCCAATAGTTTCAACGGGGTGGTTCCGGCCAACGGTATTGTTTTGGCCGAGCTGAATGCCTACGTGGCTTCCAAGCTGTACCAAAATATTTGCATGAGCAATGGCGAATCGTTTACCTTTAACTTTGCCCACCGAGGGCGCAGCGGCGCTGACCGCGCACAGTTTCAGATTGGAACCTCCACCGCCGTCATCAACGTGATAGATGTCACCACCAACACTGCAGGTACAGGTGTCATCAACGCAGGGGGCGTTGCCACTGGCACCAGCGCTACAGGTATAGCCAACGGCTGGACGCGCTACGCGGGCAGCTATGTCTACACTGGGGTCAGTGGTGTGCAACCTCTGGGCTTTTTGGCCGTTAGCGCTGCAGGCGGTATTTCCAGTGGCAATTTGCTGGACGACATCAACATTTCGCTCAAGCCCTACATTGAGTTTGTTGGCACTACTACCAGCAGTGTAGAGGGGGGGCCAGCGTCTGCCCCGCGCATCAAGGTGGTGGGCACCGTGCCTGCGGGCGGGCTGGTGCTTACCCTGGGCATTACGGGCACTGCCGCTTTTGGTAGCGACTTTAATTTTACCGGTACCACTACCTTAACGGGCGTTACCGCCAGCGCCACCGTACTAAGCGTGACAGTACCCGCAGGCAACTACAACGACGCGCAGGCCAACAATTTGTTCAGCTTGCCACTCAATGTGATAGACGATGCCATTGTAGAAAACAACGAAACCATCATTTTCACCATGCCCGCCAACGGGCCTGCCGCGCCCTTTGTTAACGCTAATGCCACCGTCTGCGGCGGCACGTTCTCTAGCGTGCTTACCCACACCATTATCGACAACGATATCGACCTGCAAGCCACCAAGTCCGTTAACGCCAGCGGCACCCAAACCTTGGGCAGCACCATCACCTACACCCTCACCTATGCCAACGTAACCCCCGCAGTACTCACGCTAGCCCCCCTTACGGCGCATGACGCCGCCAGCGTATTGGTGACCGATTTGGTACCGCCAGGGGTTACCTTTGGCGCGTGGACATGCACAGCAGTGGGCACCACATGCCCCGCAGCAACGGGCTCGGGTGCCATATCGCAAACGGTTAATTTGCCTGTGGGGTCAACACTTACCTACGTGCTGCAAGCGGGGTTAAGCGCGACCACGCTGTGCGCTAGCACCGTACTTAACACCAGCACCATTGCCACCACCGCCAGCAGCCCCAGTGGCGCTACATTAACCGAAGGCACCAGCGTGCAAGGCAACGCAGGCTACGTGTTTAAGCCCAACACCGCCACAGTTACCAACGTAGTGCAACCATGCGCGTCGCTGTCCATCAGCAAAAGCGATGGCGTTACCAGCACCACAGCGGGTGCCACGGTGGTGTACAGCATTGTGGCCAGCAATGCGGGGCCATCTGCAGCCAATAACGCCGTGGTCAAAGACCCGGTAGCTACAGGGCTTGCGTGCAGCGCTGTTACCTGCACGGGCGCCACTGGCAGCGCTACATGCCCTGCCCTGGCCAATGTCACACTGGGTTTGCTGCAAACCAGCGGTATTTTGCTAGACAACTTTCCGGCCAATAGCAGCATCACGTTTCAGCTTACTTGCGGGGTCACTGCCACGGGGCAGTAATGGCAGCCAAGGCTAGCCGCAACCCTTAAAAACAAAAAAAGCCTGCACACGTGCAGGCTTTTTTGCTGGCGCCAGGCTGGGCGATTAGCGGTTGTAGTACACCACCTGCCCGTAGCCCTGGTGCCCAGGCTGGCCGTGCTGGCCGTTATGGCCGCGATTGCCATGGTGCCAATTGCCGGGCTGGCCGTAGTAGCCAGGCTGGCCATACACCACTTGGCGTGGGGCTACCACTACGCGGGGCTGCTGGTATACCACCTGGGGCTGGGCATACACCACTTGGGGCTGCTGGTACACCACTTGGGGCTGCTGGTACACCACCTGCGGAGGTGGGTAATACACCGGCGCTGGCTGCACCACTACTGCGGGAAAAGGCAGGCCAATGCTCACGTTCCAGCGCACATCCGACGCATGGGCGTTCACGCTGAAGGCGGCTGCCGCCAACAGGGCGCTGGCAACAATCACTTTAGAGGCATTTACAGAGGTACTACGCATACAAAACTCCTTTGTTAGGTGAACATACAACGCACCAGCCCCCGGTTTGGAAAGCATCCCGTGTGTGAAGTTTGCAACTAAGCGTATCAGCCACGTTTCACAGCCTAAAATCACCCTTAAGTATGAACGCACCATCCACACCCCCTCCCGCAGCCCCCGCCACCCCTGCCGAGGCCCACAAGCCCAGCAACTTCCTGCGCCAAATCATCGAACATGATTTAGCCGCAGGCACCTACGCCCAGCGCCGCTGGGCAGGCAGCCCCGGCGACGCCGCGCACCAGGCCACCGGCCAGCCAGACCCCGCCAAAATCCGCACCCGCTTTCCACCCGAGCCCAATGGCTACCTGCACATTGGCCACGCCAAAAGCATTTGCCTTAACTTTGGCTTGGCCAAGGACTACGGCGGCGTGTGCCACCTGCGCTTTGACGACACCAACCCCGAGAAAGAAGACACCGAGTACGTCCACGCCATCATCGACACCGTCAAATGGCTGGGCTTTGACTGGAACGGCAGCAAAGACGCCGCGCCCTACCAAGCCAGCGACTATTTCGGCTTTATGTACAAAGCGGCGGAGTATTTGATCGAAGCCGGCCTGGCCTACGTGGACGAACAATCCGCCGACGACATGCGCGCCAACCGTGGCGACTTTGGCAAACCCGGCGTAGACAGCCCCTTCCGCAGCCGCACGCCCGCGCAGAACCTGGCCCGCTTCAGAGAGATGAAAGACGGCCAGCACGCTGATGGATCCATGGTCTTAAGAGCCAAGATCGACATGGCCAGCCCCAACATCAACCTGCGCGACCCCGCCATCTACCGCATACGCCGCGCCACCCACCACAACACCGGCGACACCTGGTGCATCTACCCCATGTACGCCTACGCGCACCCCATCGAAGACGCGCTAGAAAACATCACCCACAGCATCTGCACCCTAGAGTTTGAAGACCAGCGCCCCTGGTACGACTGGCTGCTGGCCCGCTTGGTAGAAGGCAAGCTGCTAGCCAGCCCCCCGCCCCACCAGTACGAGTTTGCCCGGCTTAACCTCACCTACGTAGTCACCAGCAAACGCAAGCTGGCGCAACTGGTGAACGAAGGCAAAGTAGCCGGCTGGGACGACCCCCGCATGCCCACCATAGTAGGCCTGCGCAGGCGCGGCTACACCCCCGAGGCGCTGCACCTGTTCACCGACCGCATAGGCGTGAGCAAAAGCGACAGCTGGATCGACTACAGCACCCTGGAAGGCGCGCTGCGCGACACCCTAGACCCCACAGCCAAACGCGCCATGGCCGTGCTAGACCCCATCAAACTCGTCATCACCAACTGGGAAGAGGCCTTCGGCAGTAGCGCCCACCTAGAGCCCTGCACCGCCCCCGTCCACCCCCACCTGCCAGAGCTAGGCAAACGCCAATTTAACATCGGCAAAGAAGTGTGGATAGAGCGCAGCGACTACGAAGAAGTGCCCAGTAAAGGCTTCTTCCGTCTATTCCCCGGCAACAAAGTGCGCCTGAAATACGGCTACGTGATAGAAGTAGAAGGCGCAGACTACGCCCCCGATGCCACGCCAGACGCTATCAAGTCAGGAGCTGCTCCCGCGATATTTATAAGGGCTAGAGTCCTAAAAGACACCAAAAGCGGCACCCCCGGCAGCGACGCAGTCAAAGTCAAAGGCGTAGTCACCTGGGTAGCCGTGGCCGATGCCGTGCAAGCCGAAGTGCGCCTGTACGACCGCCTGTTCAAAGACGAACACCCCGACGCAGGCGGCAAAGACTTCTTAGCAGCGCTCAACCCCGACAGCCTCAAAGTCATCACCGCCTACGTAGAGCCATCGCTAGGCGCAGGCGGCGCGATAGCTGCGCAGCCCGACGACAAGTTTCAGTTTGAACGGCATGGGTACTTTGTGGCAGATCGCAAAGACCATGCGGTGGGGAAAGCGGTGTTTAACAAAATTACCGGCCTGAAAGATACTTGGGCAAAATAAGCCCAACACATCCATTCCAAGCAAAACACCACCATGTTGACCGAAGACCAGCTAAAAACCCTCATGTCTGAGCTTGAATCAGACACGGTGGAGCGCACCGAATCGGTCAACAACACCGACAAGTTTGGCCAGGCTATTTGCGCCTTTGCCAACGACCTGCCCAACCACCGCAAGCCCGGCTACCTGCTGATTGGCGTAAAGGACGACGGCACGCTGGCGGGCATTCAAGTGACGGACAACTTGCTTAAAAACCTGGCCAGCATCCGCTCTGACGGCAACATCTTGCCGCAGCCCATGCTGCATGTGGCCAAGTTTGCGCTGGCGGGCGGCGAGGTAGCCGTGGTGGAAGTGCACCCCTCAGACCTGCCCCCGGTGCGCTACAAAGGCACCGTGCATATCCGCGTAGGCCCACGCAAGGCCATTGCCAACGAGCAAGAAGAACGCGTGCTGACCGAGCGGCGCATGGCCCTGGCCAAATCGTTTGATGCCCAGCCCTGCACCGAATCCAAAATAGAAGACCTGGCCCTGGGCCAGTTTGATGCCTACCGCCGCGAAGCCGTAGATGCCGACACCATCGCCGCCAACCACCGCAGCATCGAACAGCAATTGGCATCCCTGCGCCTGTACGACCCCGACAGGCGCTGCCCCACCCACGCAGGCCTGTTGCTGGTGGGCAAAAACCCGCGCTTTTACTTGCCCGGCGCCTACGTGCAATATTTAGAGCTGCCCGGCACATCGCTCACCGAAATCCCCAACGACCAAGCCGAAGTCTCGGGCGACCTGCACACCATTGTTAAAGAACTAGAAGGCCGCCTGCGCCTGCTCATCAAAACCGCCATGGTCAAAGTGAGCGCCCTGCAAGAAAAGCAAGTGCCCAACTACCCCGAGGCCGCCATCCGCGAGCTGCTGATGAACGCCGTGATGCACCGCAACTACAACAGCAACTCCCCCATCCGCTTCTACGCCTTTGCCGACCATATCGAAATCCAAAGCCCCGGCGGCCTGTATGGCGAGGCCACCGCGCAAAACTTCCCCACCCGCAACAGCTACCGCAACCCCGTCATCGCCGAAGCCCTCAAGTCCCTGGGGTTTGTCAACCGCTTTGGCTACGGCGTACAACGCGCCCAAGCCCTGCTAGCCGACAACGGCAACCCGCCAGCGGAGTTTGAGTTTGATGCGCATTCGGTGTTGGTGAAGATTTATAAGAGGGCGGCATGAATCCAATGTTTCAGTTTGAAGAGCACGGCAACTTTGTGATGGATCGCAGCGACTACGAAGAAGTGCCCAGCAAAGGCTTCTTTAGACTATTCCCCGGCAACAAAGTGCGCCTGAAACACGGCTACGTGATAGAAGTAGACGGCGCAGACTACGCCCCCGATGCCACCCCAGACGCTATTAAGTCAGGAGCTGCTCCCGCGATATTTATAAGGGCTAGAGTCCTAAAAGACACCAAAAGCGGCCCCCCCGGCAGCGACGCAGTCAAAGTCAAAGGCGTAGTCACCTGGGTAGCCGTGCATGACGCCGTGCCCGCCGAAGTGCACCTGTACGACCGCCTGTTCAAAGACGAACACCCCGACGCAGGCGGCAAAGACTTTTTGGCAGCGCTGAACGAAGGCAGCCTAAAAATCATCACCGCCTACGTAGAGCCATCCCTAGGCGCAGGCGGCGCTATCGCGGCCCAAGCCGACGACAAGTTTCAGTTTGAACGGCATGGGTACTTTGTAGCGGATCGCAAAGACCATGCGGCGGGGAAAGCGGTGTTTAACAAGATTACGGGGTTGAAAGATACTTGGGCGAAGTAGATCAAATTACTTTAATTGGCTAACAAAGTGACAATATCCGACAACCTAAAACACGATTTGACGACCAACATGGACGCTGAGTGGATATTTCAAAAGCATGTTGTTGATGGGCCGAGTTTTTTCTTTAAAAACTATCACTCCGAGCCTAATGATGAATATCACCTTAGACATGAGATTGCAAAGATAACCGATACCAGTATCAATGACGTGATTATTATTGGCTCAGCAAAACTTGGTTTTTCAGTTAAGACAGACAACTTTCTGAAGTTCGACCATGAGTATGAGTCAACAAAAAACGTACGCGACAGGTCGGACATAGATATCGCGTTAGTGAATAGCAAGTATTTCGAGAGGATCGCAGAGGAAATTTATCATCTTTCAGGACACTTTGACCCTGACTGGATAAGCAATAATTGGCAAATCAATCCATATTGCCGAGAGAAAAATGATTTGTTTACGAAATACTCAAGATATGTAACTCGCGGATGGTTGCGTCCAGATTACATGCCAAATGTCTATTTAAATAACCTAGATTGGAAAAAAACAAAATCTGCCTGGGCAAATAAATTAGATAGGAAATTAGCAATCGGCGTTTATTCAAATTGGACTTACCTTAAGCATTACCACATGGATAATTTAGAAAAACTAAAAGCAAAATTTGCAACACAAGGAAATTTATGACTGATGATGGCGTGAAATTAGAGTCTAGTATTCCGGCCAATAACTCCAAGATCATTGAATTATTTAACAAAATGAGGGCTGGACAAATTTCTATCAATAGCGACTATCAAAGAAAATTGGTCTGGAAAAAACAGCACAAACTAGACTTCATTGATACGATACTGAGGAACTACCCGTTCCCTGAAATTTATCTCGCTCCTGGATCGCTAGACCAAGAAAAGCTCATACTTGTCGACGAGATTGTTGATGGCCAACAGCGATTAACAACGATTAGAGACTACGTAAACGGAGTAGATGTATTCGCTTTACCGAAGCTGCCAATTAAAAGATTCTCTGAGCTAAATCCAACTGAAAAAGGTAGTTTTCTAAATTACGAAGTTTCTATTCGCTACCTTAAAGGGGTAACAGCAGTTCAAATAAGAGATATTTTTCAACGAATTAATAAGACGGATTACGCACTGAATTCAACAGAGAGATTAAATGCGCAATGGGGTGAGAGCGAGTTCATATGCTTTTGTAAACAGCTCATAGACAAAGACTTTGACTCTGAAGCCGTTCAGTACATTATTGCCCCTGAGGAACGCGCCAAGTTCTTAGAATTTTTTCATGGGGATGAGGATAACGATAGCGTTTTTTCGTCTGGAGATCGATCCCGAATGCTGGCAATGCAGTACATCATGACTGTTATTGCCACTTTAGATTTCGGTGAGTATTTCCATAGAAATGCAAAAGTTAGTCACTACATTGAAAGTTTTAATGATGCATTTCCGCAAGCCCCGGATCTACAAAATAGACTATTAAGAATAGTAGAGTTTATTAAGTGCCTGGAACTCGAACGGAGTTCAAGATGGTTCAATAAAGCAAACCTCTTCACTTTAATATCAGAACTAGACAAGCAAGATATTAAAAAAATTGATCCAAAACAGATCTCAGATTATCTTAAAGCTTTTGATCGCAAAGCGTTGTATGGTGAATTAGGACTTTTTGAAGAAGTTGAAAAACTAACAGCCGATGAACAAAAGTATTTGGACTCAGCGCGTGAAGCGGTTAATCAAAGACCAGTGCGGGAGCTCAGGGGTGAATTCATGAGGAAAATACTCCTCGCAGCAAATTTTTGAAAGCTATATTTGCTTCTTATTGCATATCAATAGTCTAAAATGATATCCTCTTATCACCCTACTTTGGCAAACAGAGAAGTCCTCATTCATTTCGGCTGACCTGTATCAATGCCCCGCGCCCAAACCATCCAAATCTACCTCCCCGCTGGCGACCCGCGCGGGATGCGCGTAGCTGAGATCACTACGCGGATTGCTCGGGTGGTGGAGGTGCCGCGCAGCCAACTGGGTGAGTTTTTGAAGATGCCCGAGGCCTTGCAGGTGGGCGTGTATTTTTTGATCGGTGAGGTGTCTGGGTCTGGCCTGCCGTGCGTGCACATCGGCAAGTCTGGCAATGTGGGCAAGCGGCTGGTGCAGCACAACCAAGACACCGACAGAGGCAAAGACTTTTGGAACCGTGCGCTGGTGGTGGTGTCGCTGACCAACAGCATGACGCAAACGCATGCGCTGTTTTTAGAATGGTTTGCCATTGGCCAGGCCACGCAGGCCGGGCGCTACAGCCTGGAGAACGGCAACGCAGGCGCGCGGCCCCACACGCCCGCGCCGCTAGAGGCCGACTGCCACGAGATCCACGAGACCGCCGCCACCCTGCTGGCCACGCTGGGTCAGCCGATTTTTGAGCCGCTGACCGACGCGGCCACTGGCAAGGGTGAGAAAGAGCTGTTCTGTTGCAAAGGCTCGGGCGCGGACGGGGTGGGCGAATACACGACTGAGGGGTTTGTAGTGCTCAAGGGCTCACGCGGGCGGGCCGACATCGTGCCGTCCATCCAAGGCACATCCAACGAGCGCTTTCGCCACCAGCTCAGCGCCGATGGCACCGTAGCTTTGGAAGGCGGCGTGCTGGTCTTCACCCGCGACCACCTGTTCAGCAGCCCCAGCATGGCCGCCATGGCCGTGATGGGCCGCTCAGCTAATGGCTGGGTAGAGTGGAAGACCCAGCTGGGCCAGACGCTGGATGAGGTGAAGCGGCAGGCGGTGGTAGTTTTGAACTGAATTTGCCAGTTTTTTGATGTTTTCTGCGCGTCTATTTAGGCGGGTGCGACGCTTTCGTTCAAAAGATTGATAAGTTGATCGGGGGCCACGCGCTTGAAGTGATCTGTGTATAGCGAGGACAGCTCCGCAGTGCTGCTGATACCCAAATGCGCTACGGCTTTCAGGCCAACGTCTGAGGTGAACAAATTATGCAGTTGTGCGAAAAAGACGTTGATTTGAATTTGCTCGTCTTCCATCCATACAGCAGAATCAACGAGAGTATTTTTGTGTTCTCTCTGCCATTTGCTCCACATGGCGTAATAGTCGTGCACGGTGTACAGCGTGGTCGGAAAATCAAAAAATCGCTCGCCTTCAGACCCGGTGCCGCCGGGGTGCTTTGAAACGACCAGCAGGGTGCGTTGGATGACGGTGCCCCCCGTCTGGTAAACGCTTTGCAGGCTGCGGGTGCCTGTGCGTTGGCGGATAACTGGTTCGACTTCGTTCTTGAACTTGTCCAGCTCACCCACCGTGGACGGAAACACCACCCACAAAAGAAGTGGTGAGGTGGACGGTGTATTGCGGGAACGGCTTTCTGCACGGACAAGCAAGAGCGCGGGAACCAAAAAATTGACAAAATAACCATACGCAAGTGCGCGGCCAATATCGTAATGCTCGCTGCCATCTAGCAGGCCCCGGCGAGCCCGCACCTTAAGGTGAACCGCCACCGCCAGCACGATGGCAAGCTCCAAAATGTTGCGGGCGCCCTCACTGGCGATAGCGCTTTGCAGTTTGACCGGCAAGACGCACACGGGTGCCCACACGCAAACATCTGGGCCAGCTACGGAGATTGCAATTTGCGACAACGACGCAAACACCAAGGCCCCCGTAACGAACTTGGTGAACACCGTGTATTCGTTCCACAGAGCCTGAAACCCCTTCACGATGTCACGCCATGGGGGCGGCTTATCGATCGTATAGTTTTGCATGAATGGCCCCTTCACGTAGGCGAAGAACCGCTAGAAAAGTATAGGTTACAGCTGTCAAAATTACAAACTCTCACCCTCTTGTATCGCTAAACTCAGCTTTATTTGCTAACCGTAGCAAGACTTATTAAAAGCAATTACGATCGTGTCATCCAGAAAAAATAAATCCAACAAACTGGGCATGGACACTTTGCTAGAGAAGGGTGTATTGGTAGCGGGGGCTGGGGTGGCGGTGTTGTTGTCGCCGATGTTTCTGGGCTCGGTTCCGCTGCTTAAGCCTGTTGCGCAGGGGCTGCGCGGCTTTGCTTGGCCACTGATCATTCTTGGCCTAGTTTTGATAACTGTTCACCTTGCTTTCAAAAGCAAGGTGGCCAAAACGGCTGTAGTGCCAGCCACTGCGACAACCAAGCGTGAACCGGTGCTGCTGCACACTGCGCTTGCCAATGCGCCTAGTCGCTCGTCTGCTAGTGCTCCTACCCTGTCGCCTGCTACTGCGCTGCCACTGCCCGCCACAGCGTGGAGCCCTGCCGTGTTTGCCGCCATAGAGTGGCGGCGGTTTGAGGCGGTGTGCGAGGCACTGTTTGCGCAGGCGGGCTATAGCACGCGCGCGCAGTCGCACGGGGCGGACGGTGGGGTAGACATTTGGCTGCACTCGGCCCACGCCCAGGGCCCGGTGGGTGTGGTGCAGTGCAAGCACTGGCAGGGCAAGCCGGTGGGCGTGCGCGAGATGCGCGAGTTTTTTGGCGTGATGGCCTCGCACCAGCTAAAGCGCGGCACCTACGCCACCACGTCTACCTACACGCATGACGCCCAGCAGTTTGCCAAAGACAACAGCATCAACGCCCTGGACGGCCCTGCCCTGCTGGCGCTGATAGCCCAGCGCACCCCCGCCCAACAACAAGCCCTGCTAGCCGTAGCCTACGAGGGCGACTACTGGCGCCCTACGTGCCCCAGCTGCGGCACCAAGATGGTGGAGCGCACGCCCGCCAAAGGCGGCGCAGCGTTTTGGGGATGTACGGGGTTTCCTAAATGCAGACGGACTATTCAAATGGCGAGGTGATGCGCAGGCACTACGGTTTTTATAGCTGCTTGTGCTATGTTCTATTGGGCTGGTGGCTTAAGTGGCTTGCAAATACGCCGCTTAATGCACTATGCATCACTCCTAGCGTCCACGCGTCGTACCGACATATCCCGACGGCAATAAATTAAAGCTCAAGCCCTTGATGTATGTATAAATACACAGTATATTTACAGACTTAACTAAGCCTGTGAGATTGAATGCAGGCATTTTTTATTTACCTAAAATTATCAATACTGATATAAAATGAAACGCATTGAATGGCTGGGAACATCGCTGAACGCGGTACGCAATTTTCCACAGAAGGCGCGCACATCGGTGGGGCAGGAGCTTCAGTTGGTACAGGATGGTTTTATGCCGTCGGATTTCAAACCCATGCCCACAGTGGGCGCGGGTGCGTATGAAATTAGAGTGCGCGATGGCAACCAGTACCGGGTAATTTATGTGGCCAAGTTTTCAGACTACGTGTACGTGCTTCACGCTTTTGTTAAAAAGACTCCCCAAACTGCAATGCCTGATTTGGAAACTGCTAAAAGCCAATACATCGCCCTATTGAAGAGGAAAAAATCATGACTGAAAAACTACGTAGTGTAGTGGGAAGTGACAACATCTTTCGTGACCTTGGTTTTCCAGAGGCCGAGGCACAAAACTTGCTGCTGCGCGGCGAAATGGTTATTCATATTCGCAAAGTAATTGACAAGCTGGGCATCACCCAAGCCGAGGCGGCCAAGCTGGCAGGCATCACCCAGCCGCGCATGAACGATCTCATCAAAAATCGCAACCATAAATTTACTATTGATGCGTTGGTTAACGTTGCGGCTAATCTTGGCTATTCGGTGCAGGTGAAGTTTAAGAAAACGGCTTGAAAGGAACCCAATAACCACGGTGATGCCCAGAAAACAACTTTTAGCACGCGATGCCAAGCGAGATATTGGCGCCGAGCTGTTGCTGGCGGCTCGTCAATTGAATGCCGGGCTGGGCAAAGTTGCCTACCGAATCAAAGTTCCTAATGCTACGACGCCAGCAGCTATGGCAGAGGCAGAGAAGATCATTCAAACTCGAAGTGCTCGGTTTAAAAACGCAGACGAAGTCGTCAAGAAGCTTGCAACATGACTGTAAGCAAATCAAGGAACCATAAAAATGGCTCAAGCTGCAAAAACGCCTAACAACCTATTAAGACCATCGCCCAAAGATTTGGACAGCGCTCTGGCGCTGTCCGCTGATCGCGCGCGGCGTATGGCTGAGGCGTTTGACTTGAAGGTGCCAGGAGTCGTAGCGCGGCAAGCCAAAGCGCCCAGTCGTGCAGCAGCGACGTGTCGTAAAGCTCACGCTTAACGCCTCTGATTTACTACTCTTTTTATAGCTGCTCCCGCAATGTTCTAATAGGCTAGAGGCCGATTTATATGCAACCCGACACCATCCTCCACTTCTGGTTTGAAGAGCTCACCAAAAAGCAGCATTTCGCCAAGGACGCGGCGCTGGATGCGCTGGTAGCGCAGCGCTTTGGTGCGTTGCTGGAGAGCGCAGCGCGGTGCGAGCTGTTTGGCTGGCGGGCAACGCCTGCGGGGCGGCTGGCAGAGATCATCGTGTTAGACCAGTTTTCGCGCAACGTGTGGCGGGGCACCCCGCGCGCTTTTGCGCAGGACGCGCTGGCGCTATGCCTGGCGCAAGAGCTGGTGCTGCGCGGGGACGACGCGCAGCTGCCCGTGGCGCAGCGCCTGTTTGCCTACATGCCCTATATGCACAGCGAGTCGCCGCTGGTGCACTTAGAGGCGCTGCGCCTATTTGACCAGCCGGGGCTGGAGGACAACCTGCGCTATGAGCGGCTCCACCTGGCCATTCTGGAGCGCTTTGGCCGCTACCCGCACCGTAACGCTATTCTTGACCGCGCGTCTACGCCGCAAGAGCTGGCATTTTTGCAGGAGCCCGGCTCGGGGTTTTGAGGGCACGCGGGGTTGCCTGGCAGCACTACTATTTTTATAGCTGCTTGTGCTATTTTCTATTGGGCTAGTGGCCTAAAACGCTTGCAAAAAGCGGGCGCACAGCATCGCCGCATGTTTATGATGCTGTGGCGGGCAGTACAAAGCATGATAATGTTTATCATTATATACAATTCAGTATTTTTGTCTATAATAAGAATCACTATGCCAACCCCTGCCCCTCTGTTGACTGAGCCCGCTGCCGCGTTGCTTAAAGCGCTGGGCGAGCAGATTCGCACGCGGCGTAAGTTGCTGCGCACCAGCGCCACAGCGGCGGCCGAGGCTGCGGGGCTGTCGCGGGTGACGCTGCACCGTATTGAAAAGGGGGCGCCTGCTGTGACGATGGGTGCCTACCTGCATGTGATGGGCGCGCTGGGCATGGTGCTGGGGGTGCTGCCCACTGAAGATAGCGCGAGCAAGGCACCCACAGCCAGCCACAAGGGCTGGATACCGGCGCGCATTCCGCTGGCCAACTACCCGCAACTGCGCCAGCTAGCGTGGCAGGTGCATGGGCTAGACGCACTCACCCCAGCCGAGGCGCTGGGCATTTACGAGCGCAATGCGCGCCACCTAGACCTGCAAGCCCTGCAGCCCGCCGACCGTGACCTGATAGAGGCGCTGCGCGTGGCGCTGACAGGCGGGGCTACCGTGCGCTGCGCCAGTTGCTGACGGGGCCGCTAGGGCTGGCGGCTGTCACCAAGGCAGGGGCCATCCCGTTGGAGCAATCGCGTGAGATTCGGGCTGACCAGTACGGCATTCGCACCCAAGTATTGGTGGACGGCTTGCCGCTTAAGTTTGAGGTAGTGCTGGAAGGGCGCATCACGCTGGACGCGCCGGGAGCTGCGGACACCATCGTGGGGGTGAGCACCCTCACCCCGCGCGACATGGCAGCTACCAAGCTGCTGGCTAATTCGGATAGGCACGCCGACGACGGCGTGTTCAGCCGCGACGTGATTGACCTGGCGATGATGGACCTGAAGCTGCCCGCACTGCGCGCCGCCTTCGCCAAGGCAGAGGCAGCCTATGGTGCCGCTGTAGGCCAGGACTTGGCCAAAGCCATCGACAGCCTACGCACCCGCCAAGGCTGGCTGGAGCGCTGCATGCAAGCCATGGCCATAGACTTACCCAAGGCGCTGCTGTGGCAGAAAATACGCGCCTTGCAACGGGTGCTGCCTAAGTCGGCAGACTGATAGACGCTACATATTTAGTAGCTGCTTGTGCTATATTCTATTGGGCTAGCGGCTAAATAGCTTATAAAATGGTGCGTAAAGCACCGCGTGCACCACGCGTGCCGCCCGATGCAGGTATGCTCGCCCTACCCCATGCAAACCTTCCTACAGCTCAACACCAAGCTGGCCAAGTGCGCCGCCATAGCCGCGCTGCTGGTGCTGCCTTTGGCGCTGCAAGGCATGGGCGACCACTGGGTGCGGATTGCGGACACCTGCCTGCTGTACATCATGATGGCGCTGGGCATGAACATTGTGGTGGGGTACGCCGGGCTGCTGGACCTGGGCTATGTGGCTTTTTATGCGGTGGGGGCGTACCTGTTTGCGCTGCTGTCGTCGCAGCACTTGCCCGAGCACTTTGCATGGATAGCGGCGCTGGCGCCACATGGGCTGCACACGCCTTGGTGGGTGCTTATCCCCTTGGCTGCCGTGCTGGCCGCTGTGTTTGGCACCTTGCTGGGCGCGCCTACGCTGAAGTTGCGGGGCGATTATCTGGCCATCGTCACGCTGGGCTTTGGCGAGATAGCGCGCATTTTTATCAACAACCTGGGCGATCCAGTCAACATTACCAACGGTGCCAGGGGCATGGGGCAGATTGACTCGGTCAGCTTTTTTGGCGTGGACTTGGGCAAGCCTTTGTCGTTGGGCAGTTATGCTCTTTCGTCGGTCACGCTGTACTACTACCTGTTCTTGGTGCTGGCGGTGCTCAGCGTGTTGGTGTGCTACCGCCTGCAAGACTCGCGCATTGGCCGCGCGTGGATGGCCATTCGGGACGACGAGGTGGCGGCCGAGGCTATGGGCATTAACACACGCAACATGAAGCTGCTGGCCTTTGGCCTGGGCGCCAGCTTTGGCGGCGTGGCGGGGGCGATGTTTGCGTCGTTCCAAGGCTTTATATCGCCCGAGTCTTTTAGCCTGCAGGAGTCGGTGATGATTGTGGCGATGGTGGTGTTTGGCGGCATGGGCCACATACCCGGCGTGATCTTGGGCGCCGTGCTGCTAACGGCCCTGCCCGAAGCGCTGCGTTACGTGGTGGGCCCACTGCAAGAGATAACCGATGGCCGACTGGACGCAGGCATTTTGCGCCAGCTGCTCATCGCACTGGCCATGATATGTGCCGTGGTGCTGCGCCCGCGCGGCCTGTGGCCAACGCCTGCGCATGGCAAGGCGTTGGTGGGTTGAAGGTACTACGTTTAAAATAGCAGCTTGTGCTTTATTCTATTGGGCTAGAAGCCATTTTCTCTTGAAAATACAGGCTACTACAGCCCGAGAGCGTCAAACACCCTGATAGCCGCATACGCATCGTTCGCGGCGTACACCAGTTGCGCCTCGGTGAGGCGCAGGTTGGCCCAGTTGCTGGTGGCAGCTTTTTTGGACTTGATAAAGCGTTTGCCAAACAGCACCGCCACCGCGCCTTTAACGCCCATGTCTTTGCGGTAGCCGCGCTCTCTAAAAATGGTGTTCAGCTCTAGCACGCCAGCGGGCTCTACGCCCAGCTTGCTGATGATGCGTTTGCGGTCGTCGCCCAGACCAAAGCCTGCTTTGGTTGCGCCTTTTAGCTCCATCAGCTGGGCCACCACGGCGCGGCAGTGTGGGTCGTGCAGCTGGAACACCCAGGCCTGCTGCGGGGTAGACAGCTGCACAATGTGCGGCCCATCCGACACCTCGCCTACTTTGAAGGTGGGTTTGGATTCGGTATCAAAGCCCCAAGCAGGGGCGTCTGCCAGCGCGGCAAAGGCTTCTTTGGCCTGCGCGCCTGTGGTGATGAGGGCGATGCGGTCAAGGCCCAGCCTGTCGAAGGGGGGCAGCAGGGCGATGGCGTCTTTGTCGGGAGTGGGGTGGCTGGTGGGCATAGGGCTCTATCATCGCCGCTAGCTGGGTAAAACTCCCGCCCACTGCAGATTAGGCTTGAAAACAAGCGCCTTAGTGCTGTAATCTTGCAATGTGTGCAGTGCTCGCTGCCAACCATTCACTATATTTTTAATAGCTGCTCGTGCTATGCTCTATTGGGCTTAAGGCTTAAATCATGCTAAATCATCGCTTTTTCGGCTCCCACCTGGCTTTCACGCGCCGTAGCGCTTTGGTGGGCAGCGCCGCTCTGCTGGCGCTGCCTGCGGGCGTGCTGGCTGCCAAGCCACAAGCTAAGTCCACACCATCACCACAGCCTTCATCACCTGACGCATGGCCGCAAACCTCACACGTGCCAGGCGGCATCGCCCGGCTGTCTTTAGGCCCTGCGGCAACGCGGCCCGTAGCCCACGCGGGTGACGTGCCCTTGCTGGTGCTGGGCGATGCAGTTGAATGGACCGCGCTGGTGGGCATCCCGCTGGCGGCCAAGCCGGGTCAAGCCAGCATTACGGTAAAGACTGATGGCGGCGCACAGCGGCAGGTGGCCTACACCGTAGCGCCCAAAAAGTACCTGGAGCAGCGCCTAAGCGTAGCGCCCGGTACGGTAGATTTATCACCCGAAAACGAAGCCCGCTACGAGCGCGAACGCGCGCACCAGGCCGTGGTGATGTCCACCTTTACCGAGCCCGTGTTGCAGGCATCGCAACTGCTGATGCAGGTGCCCGTGCCCGGGCGGCGCTCTAGCTCGTTTGGGCTACGCCGCGTGTTTAACGGCAAGGCACGCAACCCGCACAGCGGCATGGACATAGCAGCCGCCACAGGCACGCCCATCGCCGCCCCGCTACCCGCGCGGGTGATTGACGTAGGAGACTACTTTTTTAACGGCAACACCGTGTGGCTGGACCACGGCGGCGGCCTGCTGAGCATGGTGTGCCACTTAAGCGCCATTGACGTGCAGCTAGGCGATGAATTGAAAACCGGCCAACGCCTGGGCGCAGTAGGCGCCACCGGCCGCGTCACCGGCCCGCACCTGCACTGGGGCGTGATGCTGAACCGCACGATGGTAGACCCGGCGCTGTTTTTGGCGGCTTGACGATAAGGCAACAGCGCATGGCAGGTTAATGCGCGGCCTGGCTACCCCATAGCTGTTTAAGCCGCGCATCGCGCCCGCAGCTGGTCCGGTAGTACTTGTAGCGCAAGGGGTTTTTCTGGTAGTAGTTTTGGTGGTATTCCTCGGCCGGGTAGAAGGTGCTGGCCAGCACGATCTCGGTGACGATGGGCTCTTTAAATGGTTTGGTTTTATCCAGCGCAGCGCGTGAGTCCTGGGCAATTTTCAGTTGCGCAGCGTCTTGCGCAAAAATGGCCGTGCGGTAGGGCGTGCCATGGTCGCAAAACTGCTGGTCTTTGACCGTGGGGTCGATGGTGCGCCAAAAATATTCCACCAGGCGCGCGTAGCTCACCTTGGCTGGGTCATACACCACCTCTACTGCTTCGGCGTGGCCTGTGGTGTGTTTGGACACCTGCTCGTAGGTGGGTTTGGCGGTCTTGCCGCCGGTGTAGCCGGAGGTGGTGGAAAGCACGCCGGGCACTTTGTCAAAGTCAGACTCGACGCACCAGAAGCAGCCGCCTGCGAAGATGGCTTTGGCGGTGGTGGCTGGCGTGGTTGGGGCAGCGGTTTGCGCCTGTAGCTGCGTGCTGGTCAAGGCTGTCGCGCCGAGCCAGGCCATGGTGGCTAGGAGTCTGGGCGGCAGAACGATTTAGCCGAGTCCAGTTCACTCCACAGGAGCTCCAAAATTGGCTAGGCGTTGATCAATGCAGTCGTTAACGGC
>JAYUHM010000171.1:0-4293 GCA_043766985.1 Polaromonas sp. | reverse complement strand
TGGCGGCGACAGAAATGCCCGCTTCTTTTGGCGTGCACGGTCCAGGCGACACCACCAGTCGATCCGGCGCGCGCGCAGCAATCCCTTCAACGGAGATTTCGTCATTGCGGAACACCTCAACCTCAGCCCCCAGTTCGCCAAAGTACTGCACGATGTTGAAGGTGAAGCTGTCGTAATTGTCGATCATCAAAAGCTTGATTTTTTTCGTCATGATTTACTCCAGACCTTCTTCCACCAGCTCCGATGCCCGCAGCAGAGCCCTCGCCTTGGCCTCCGTTTCTCTCCACTCCAGCTCTGGGATCGAGTCCGCCACCACGCCCGCTGCCGCCTGCACGTAAAGCATTTCGTCCTTGATGATGCCGGTGCGAATGGCGATGGCGACGTCCATGTCACCCGCGTAGCTTAAGTAGCCGCAGGCACCGCCGTAAATACCCCGCTTGGTGGGTTCCAGCTGGTCGATCATTTCCATCGCGTGCACCTTGGGTGCGCCTGTCAGCGTGCCGGCTGGGAAGGTGGCTTTGAGGACGTCCATATTGGTCATGCCGTCATTCAGCAGCCCCTCGACGTTACTGACAATGTGCATTACATGGCTGTAGCGCTCGACGTCAAACGCCTCAGTCACTTTCACGCTGCCGATTTTGGCGATGCGGCCAATGTCGTTGCGTGCCAGGTCGATCAGCATCACATGCTCGGCACGCTCTTTGGGGTCGTTGACAAGCTCTTGCTCTGCGGCTTTGTCCAGCAGGTCGCTTGCGCCGCGCGGGCGGGTTCCAGCCAATGGCCTGATCGTGATTTTTTGCCCTGAATCAACTTGCTCCTGGCGCACCAAAATTTCGGGTGACGCGCCGACCACGTGGAAATCGCCGAAGTGGTAGTAGTACATGTACGGGCTGGGGTTGAGCGAACGCAGTGCACGGTAGAGCGACAGCGGCGATTCGGTGAAGCGTTTCTTGATGCGCTGGCCGACTTGCACTTGCATGAAGTCGCCATCGGCAATCAGCGCCTTGGCGCGTTCGACCGCCGCGATGTAATCAGCCTTCGCAAAGTCGCGCTCCGCCGGGTAACTTTGCGTGGGTTTGACGACGGGTGCGCTCACGGAGTACTTCAGCTTCTCCTTCAGTTCCCGCAGGCGCTTCTTGGCATTGGCAAAAGCCTCGGGCGTGCGCGGGTCGGCATAGACGATCAGGTACAGCTTGCCCGAGAGGTTGTCGATCACCGCCAATTCTTCGCATTGCAGCAACAGAATGTCAGGGCAACCCAGGCCATCGGGAGGGCAGGACTTTTCGAGTTTTTTCTCGATGTAGCGCACGGCGTCATAGCCAAAGTAGCCCGCCAGACCCCCGCAAAAGCGCGGCAGGCCAGGACGAATCGCTACTTTAAAGCGCTGTTGGTAATCTGAAATGAAGTCCAGCGGATTGGCCGTGGATGTCTCTACGACGATGCCGTCTGTCACCACTTCAGTCACCGCTTGCGCGCCAAACCCACTGGCGCGCACCAACGTTCGCGCGGGCAGGCCAATGAAGCTGTAGCGGCCAAAGCGCTCGCCGCCCACCACAGATTCGAGCAGAAAACTGTGCTTACCCGCTTGGGTTGCGTAAGCCAGCTTGAGGTAAAGAGAGAGTGGAGTTTCAAGGTCGGCGAAGGCTTCCAGCATCAAGGGGATGCGGTTGTAGCCTTGCGCGCTCAGGGATTTGAATTCGAGTTCGGAGATCATGATGGGCCTTGTTTCACGGGCAGGCTGCTAGCGCCTCGCCCCACGCAGCATTGCTGCTTTCATTCAAAAATCGCATAGGCCCATTGGGCAGGCCATTGCAGTGAGGTGCCGACTAAGCGCAGAAGTAAGGTTCTGGTCAATCGAGGCAAATGTCCGCGCGTTCTAGGCTGCCAAACCAAGCGCGGGTGTGACACAGGTACGCCAGGGCCAGGCTCCCCGGTCACTACAAACCTCAATGCTGATGCGATGAATGAACATGAAGCTGAGTGTAGCAAATGAGTAGCAAGGGCTGCAGGGTCCAAGTAAACCCTCTTGCCCTCCAAGTTACCCGTCTATACAGTTCGCCAAGTTCGAACCCGCTACTTTTAAGGATATTTATATGAGCAATCTTCTCAAATCAATCCTGCTGGCGGTAACCGTCAGCCTGTGTTCTGCGGGTGCGTTGGCAGCAGCCGTGGAACTTCAAGGCATCAAGCTCGAAGACAGCCTGGACTTAAAAGGCAGCAAGCTGCTCCTCAACGGTGCAGGCACGCGTTACAAGGGGCCGTTCAAAGTGTATGTTGCGGGCCTTTACGTCGGCAAAAAGGCAGCGTCGCTGGACGAAGTGACGGAGCAAGCAGGCCCCAAGCGCATCACCATCACCATGGTGCGCGAGATCGACGCGGGGGAGCTTGGCAAGCTGCTCACGCGCGGCATCGAAGACAACACACCCAAAGGTGAGTTTTCAAAACTGGTGCCTGGGCTGATCAGGATGGGCCAAGTCTTCGGCGAGCAGAAAAAACTCGTCTCTGGAGATAACTTCACCATTGACTGGGCCCCTGGTGTGGGCACGGTGCTGACCGTCAAAGGCAAAGCTCAGGGTGAGCCTTTCAAGGAGCCCGAATTCTTCAAGGCCATCGTATCGATTTGGCTCGGGCCAGTGCCTGCGGACTGGAAGCTGAAGGATGCGCTGTTGGGCGTTAAGTAGCCGCAGGTAGCGAGGATGGCGGATGGGCAGCGTCTTCAAATCACTACTATATACATAGCAAACTATGTATATTATCCGAATGCGAAGGGACTTCCCACTTCACGGTAACGGCATCTGGTGCCAAGATTGGAGTTGGAACAGTCAATCTTTAACCCTTTGAAGGAGAAGTCCCATGAGCGAGATTACACGAGTTGGCGTTGATTTGGCAAAACGCTTCATCCAAGTCCACGCCGTCGATGCCACGGGCAAGGTGGTGATCAACAAACAGCTGGCGCGCGACAAATTCATGCTGTGGTGCCGCCAGCTACCTCAAGGCTGCCTGATAGCAATGGAAAGCTGCTCGGGAGCCCACCACTGGGCGCGTAACCTAAGCCAGATGGGCTTGGATGCCCGCATCATTGCCGCCCACCTGGTTGAGCCCTACCGCTTGCAGGGCAAGAGCGGTAAAAACGATGCCAACGATGCCGCTGCCATCTGTGAAGCCGCCAGCCGACCCCAAATGCACTTTGTGCCCATCAAGAGCGCCGCCCAGCAAGGCCTGCTGTGCGTGCACCGCCTGCGCGAAGGCATCAAAGCCGAGCGCACCGCCTGCATCAACCGCATCCGCGGCCTGTTGGCCGAGTTTGGCGTGGTGTTTGCCCAAGGTGCTGAAGTGCTGCAAGCGCACCTGAGCGACCTGTTGGAGGATGCCAGCAATGAACTGGCGGGCCTGGCGCGCCTGTGCATCGAGCAAGCGCAGACGCACTGGCGGCGGCTCGATACCGATTTACAGTGGTGCGATGAGCGCATTGCAGCGCACCGCAAAGAGGACGCACAGGTGCGCCAGGCCCAGCAGCTCATGGGTGTGGGGCCGATTACAGCCTCGGCCCTGGTGGCCACGGTGGGCGACTTCAAGCAGTTCAAGGATGGCGCGCAGTTCGGTGCCTGGCTGGGCTTGGTGCCAAGACAGAACTCCAGCGGGGGCAAGAACAGCCTGGGCAGCATCACCAAGCGCGGTGACCCGTATTTGCGCACGCTGTTGATCCAGGGGGCCAAGGCGGCCGTGTTCACAGCCCAGCGGCGCGACGACCCAATCTCCAAGTGGGCGCATCGCCTGCGGGAGAAGTCCGGCTGGCAGGTCGCGGCGGTGGCGCTGGCCAACAAGAATGCGCGCATCCTGTGGGCGATGTTTGCCAAAGGTCGCGCCTTTGATGCGCAGCATGTGAGTGTCAAGCCGATGGCACCCGGTGGACTCCTGGTGGCTGCCCAGTAAAGCCACCCACAGTTTCAGTCAGTCAGTCACTTTTTTTGTCAGTGTTCTTGCAAGACGTGAGCCTCGAAGATGCAGTCAAACAGGTCAGACCAGCAGCGGGCAAGCTCGGCTAACCCTCGGTGGCTCCCATGGGGTGCCACGAAATTCGAATGGAGCCCCGCTGCGCGGTTTGTATCTGGGTCCGCACTGAGCCATCGGTGCAACAAGGCCGTCTGTAGATGTGCAGTCTGTTCCTCGTTTCTCGGCAGCTTCTGTACGCGTCGTTGCAGTAATACCAATACCGTTTATCAAGGAGGAATACCGAATGCAAAAACCAAACGCCGTGCTTGACTATTTGGGAAGTCCCTGTAGAGGGTTAGA
>JAYUHM010000170.1:0-4293 GCA_043766985.1 Polaromonas sp. | reverse complement strand
TGCCATGCGCAAAATTGACGATGCGCGTGACGCCAAAGATCAGCGTCAACCCCGCCGCCATCAGGAACAGCGTGGTGGCGTAGGACAGGCCGCCGAGGAGCTGGACAACCCAGGAGCTCACAAGCCGCCGCGAAATTCAGGCAATTTGGTTGCCGTCATAGCAAACTCGTTAACGCCGCGTAGCGTTGGAACAAAAAAGCCACCCGCTCGCCGTCGTTGGCGTAGGTAGCTACGCCGCCATCAGCTTGATAGGCGGCATCGACAGCCTGGTCTAACGCAGCGTGCGCTTTGGCCAGGTTGGCAGGCATCAAGCTGGGGTCATACAGCTGCGCCAGCGTAGATGAAGCGCCTGCAGTTTGGTGTACGGCCCGGGCATCGAGCACGGCCTGCGCGGCGGCTTCTATGCTGGCAATCAGTTTGGCGCTGGCCAGATCAGATTTGGTAGATGCTATTTTTTTAATAGCTGCTTGCGCAGGTATTTGCTGGTCCACAGCCCTATTTGGCAATGAATTGACGGCGCTGGGCCAAGGGAAGTTGTTGTACACGATGGTGTTGGAATAGCGAAAGTCGCTTTTCAGCCGACCGCAGACATAGCGCATCCAGGTCATGTGCATGTGGCTGCACAGGATGGCGAAGGAAGGGTGTTGGGCAGGAGTGACTAGATTTGCATTTCTATCAGATTCAGTACCGACTTTTATGGGGGTCTTTTCCAGTGGACGAGTACGCGGCTCTAAAGACACTTGCAGATAACTGCTTGCATTCAAAGGACGAGTTCTTCAGGAAATTCCATCTGGCGCGGTGCTAAGGGTTTCTTGCCCAGGCCCACGATCGCAGCCAAGTCATCGGCGGGTACGTTGGCCAGTTCTCTGGGTTCCAACTTGTGTAGCCCGCCGCCGTATACCCTGCCATTGCCGAGCAGGGTCTCGGGAGCAATTGCATTCATGGCCTCCCAAATGTTGCGGATGGCTTTGGGGTTCAGCGCAAGCTGACGCGCCAGCAAGGGCTGCGGGTAAAGCATTAAAAAAACATTTGACGCCGTCGCCTTGGTGTTGTTCAGCAGAAAGCGGAACGGTCGGCCGGTGTCGCCGCGCCCGAGGTAGGTGCAAATGATGGGCGCTGCGTGGCGCTTTTCTTGCATATACCAAAGCTTTCGCGACTTGCAAAGGTACGCTTCAGCGGCCGTGGTTTTACCAGTTTGCAGGTAAGCCCAAAGGTGTGGGTATTCCTGCTCGACCTGTTCTTCTGGAAGATCACAGTCGAGCAAATAAAGCCGCTTCGGCAATAACGGCATGCCTGACGCATCAGCCGATATTTCATCAATCTTGATATGGCGGGTACTCGGCAAAATTGGCCGCAGAAACCTAGCTGGCAGGTTCAGCTCTTGGGCGCGCTCTTCCGGCAAGATGAAAAAACTGTTGTCGCCGGTAGCAATGCCACGTTTTATGGCGAACAGGTCAACAAGTCGATAGCCATCATGGGCCGTTGCTGGGTCGTTTTTTGGAAAGCGCGTCCACTTGTCGGCCTTCATTAAATCTACAACTGCAATATTTTTAACCAGCGCTGGCGCAGCCAGCGAGCCACCATAAGAGAAGCTAACCTGATGCGCAGTGGGCGGCTTTTCCTTACGAAACCATACAACAGCCGAAGAAACCAAAGCATCATCAAACTGTACGTCGTTGGGGTCGAAACGGTGAATATGTAAAAGCGTTACCTCTCGTAGCAAATATTCTTTTAATGCGCGACCGTAGTTCACGTCCATAAATTCGGATGGAATTAGCCAGCCTGCTACACCGCCGTCCTCCATCCAATCATGCGCCAGCGCCATGAAATAGCAGTAAAGCCCAGCTAAACCGCTGAGGTTGACGTTTGCGCTGTCTATTGCACGCGCATGTAATCTAATTTTTGCTGCGCTATCGATATGGTGATGCCGAACATACGGCGGATTACAAATCAGAAGGTTTGACTTTTTCTCCTGCGCTGTTGGTGGGGTTAAGGTAGTGAAGTCTGCCATCTGATAGTCGAGCGGCGTACCTCTCCACAGCTTCATGGCGGGTCTGCCATAGTGCGGGTCAATCTCAAATCCACTGGCCGATTTGACACTTCGAGCTGTTGACGTCGACCTCAGTGCGGCATAGAAGGAACCTGTGCCAATGGCTGGATCGAGGAAGCGGACGAGAGTTGCCTCTGGCAATAGCGAAAGGCCGTAGGTCAACACTTCGCGCGCAAGCGCAGTTGGCGTAGCGAACTGCCCCAGCTTGTTGCGTTCAACCGAGGTTTTGCGGCTGTCCAACTCTGCCTGAAGCCCAAGGCGCTCAGTTTCGAATGCATCAAAGGTGAAGGTCATTAGTTAAATTCCGAAAAGTGCCAAGTCGTCAATGCGGTGTTCCCACACCCAATCGATGCCTTCTGTTGCTTCGTAGCCGAGGTACCCGCCATCAAAGTAACCGCACAAAAACAAGTTGAAGCGAACGGCAGCGCCATAGTTAGCGCGAAGCTGGGCCATCTTCACGGCCTCTTCTTTGCGGCGTTTATTGGTGTTGGTGAAATCACCAGCTGACTTCGCTTCAAAAAAAATCGGGAAGTCCCCAACCTTACCGCTCTTGGGCATGATGACTACATCGATGGGGATATTGACCTGCTGCACTCCCCCTTCGAGCTTTACCGGCACGTTGAGACGAAAGCTAAACGTACCTGGCTGCATAGCGTTGAACTTCACGCCATCGCCGCCTAAAAGCTGGGTGTATCCCCTTGCCTCTAACCACGTTTTGACGGCAGCAAGCTGGCGCTTCTCTTGGGCGTTGCGAATAATGGGGTTGGCGACCGCGCCACACAGCCGGTCGGCAACGATGGTCGCTGCACGACGCAACTCGACTTTAGTTACAGGCTCTGCGCGGTTGAGCCACACAAAAATATCAGGGTCGGCGAGTCGCTCGATGATGGCCACTACCCTGCCGAGCTGAAAATCCACCGCTGCAGCGTCCATGCGCGGCGGGATCTGTTTGGTTAGCTCCATCGTCTTGACGAGCGAAGGCGTAACCCCTGACAAACCAATCAACCGGTCAACAGCAATCGGCGGGCAAGTGGACATGCGTAGCGTCGGTAACACGCCAGGATGCAGGCGAAGCAGCGCGGGCTGGATATTACGAAGGCCATCAGTGGCCTTAAGAGCGGCTTCTACGTCAACAGTCACCTTAAGCCTGGTGTTACGGAACGCGACCGGCGCAAACTCCATAAACCACGCGTTGTACATATCAACTGAAAGAGCAATGTCTGCTTTCCATTTAGTCGCTTTGTCGAGGTTGACGGGCATATGTTCTTCTTCAAGTTATCGGGCTCTAAAAGCCTTGGGCAGACGCACCATAACCCCAATTTTATTAAATAATGGCGACACCAGCAGTGTGATGCCGTCACCCTCCATGCGCAGCAACCGGGTCGGCTGATTCAACGACAAAGTGCTCTGCCTCGTAGCGCTCTACCATCATCATCAACAGTTCAAACTCTGCCTCAAGTGCTGAACCTGCAGCGGGTGGATGATCAAAAAATGCAGACAAGCGCTTGAGCGCACGGCGGTAGCTTGCCGCCGTCTTGACCAGTTCAATTTCAACCGTCTTTTTAGCCATGATTTACTCCCGTATGGTCAACAGTGGCAGCGTCAATCCGGTCGTACTGCGCGTGCGTGCCGAAAAACTTGATGGTGCCCGCCTGGAATTTGTAGTTCATCGAAACGATCAAGCGATAGCGGTTTCCGGCGATGTCAAAAACCACCCGGTTGTGGTGACGAAAAATCGACCTTGATCTTCACTCCAGCCAGGTAGTGAACTCGTCAGCGCTGACACGCGGCGTGCGAAAAGTATTGACCAGCGCCGTCTCATCGGCGTAACCCAGCGACATGCCGCAAACCAGCATCTCGTCCGCGCCAGCGCCAATGTGCGGCAAGATGATTTTTGAAAAGCCGTTCCACGCCGCCTGTGGGCAGGTGTGCAGGCCATGGCCGCGCGCCGCGACCATGATGGTTTGCAAAAACATGCCGTAGTCGACCAGAGAGCCGCGCCCCATCACCCGGTCAAGCGTGAACATCAGCCCGACCGGCGCATCGAAGAAACGATAGTTGCGCTGATGCTGGGCGTGCATCTTGTCTTTCTCACCCTTGGCGATGCCCAGCAGGCCATACAGGCTCCAGCCGTTCTCGCGGCGGCGGTCGATGAAGGGTGAGACCCACTTTTCAGGGTAGTAGTCCCACTCTTCCTTGTGCTCGCCTGCCAGCGCCGGATCAGCGCGAATGGCATCGTGTGC
>JAYUHM010000169.1:0-4307 GCA_043766985.1 Polaromonas sp. | reverse complement strand
TGCAGGAAGGCGCGCGGTGCATACGCCTGCCCTACGCGCCCGCAGTTCGCGCGTGTTTCCGTAAGAATTTTGCAGCGGGATGTCCCATCCTGAGTCCAACGCAATCGAAGATAAGCGCCGTAACGACGCAAACCCCATCGACGACAACTCCAAGAACAATACAACCAAACCGGAAACAGCCAACCAAGAAACCACCCCAATCAAAGAGAACAGGACAAAACTGTACGCAGCTACACAGTCCAGCTATCATCCGCATCAGATCATTACCCACCCCCGGAGGTTTTTCATGGCGCTTATGGATTTCATCAAGAAGCAGTTTATTGACATTCTTCAATGGACCGAAGACGGCGACGGTACGCTGGCTTGGCGCTACCCGATGGCCGAAATGGAGATTCAAAACGGTGCCGCGCTGACGGTGCGTGAATCGCAAATGGCGGTGTTTGTGAACGAAGGCAAAGTAGCCGACGTGTTTGGCCCCGGCAACTACAAGCTCACCACCCAAACCCTGCCCGTGCTGACCTACCTGAAAAACTGGGACAAGCTGTTTGAGTCCCCCTTCAAATCGGATGTGTACTTCTTCAGCACCCGCCAGCAGCTGGACTGCAAATGGGGCACGCCGCAGCCCATCACCATCCGCGACAAAGACTTTGGCGCCGTTCGTTTAAGGGCCTTTGGCAACTTTGCTTTTCGCATTGCCGACCCCAAACTGTTCCACACTGAAATCTCGGGCACGCGCGACGTGTACACCGTGGCCGATGTAGAGGGCCAGCTGCGCGGCCTGGTGCTGCAAAATATCAGCAATGCGATAGCTTCCAGCGGCATTGCGTTTTTGGACTTGGCGGCCAACCAGCAGATGTTTGCAGCGGCGCTGGCTAAAGAGCTCGAACCCGCCTACGCCAAAATTGGCTTGAAGCTGGAAGGCATGACCGTGCAAAACGTGTCGTTGCCTGAAGACTTGCAAAAGATTCTGGACCAAAAAATCGGCATGGGCATGGTAGGCAACGACATGGGCAAGTTCATGCAGTACCAAACCGCGCAGGCCATCCCCAAATTTGCCGAGGGCGCTGGAGGTGACGGCGGCGGCCTGGCCGGCAGCGCCATGGGCCTGGGCGCAGGCGTGGCACTGGGTCAGGTACTGGCCCAAAACCTGCAAGCGGGCCTGAGCGGCGCCAACCCTGCCGCAGCCGTTGTGCAGGCTGCCGCATCTGCTGGGGTGAAGGCGGAGGACGTGATGGGCCTGCTGGAAAAGCTCGGCGAGCTCAAGGCCAAGGGCATCTTGACGGATGAGGAGTTCAGCGCCAAGAAGGCTGAGCTTTTGAAGAAGTTGGTGTAGGGGTCTTAAGGCTTTGAATGCGAACTTCCGGACGCAGAGGGCGCAAAAGTTACGCAAAGGACGCAAAAGGAATACCAAAATAAAAAGCATGAACTCGCCTTGAGCAGTGCGTAGACAAATTCAAAATTTGAATTCATTTTGGTTTTCCTTTTTTTTGTTTTCTTTTTTGCGTCCTTTGCGTAACTTTTGCGTCCTCTGCGTCCGGACGTTCCTTTCCTTCCCCGGCCCACAAATAAACTACCCAAATAAATAGTGGCTACCCAAACACAACGCGCCTACACCGCCGCCTGCCCCGGCTGTGGTGCGCCGGTTAGTTTTACGTCGCTGGCCAGCACCCACGCAGTGTGCGGGTTTTGCCAGAGCACCATCGTGCGCGACGGTGAGGCGCTCAAGCGCATTGGCAAGATGGCCGAGGTGTTTGACGACTACAGCGCCTTGCAGCTGATGGCCCAAGGCCAGCAGCAAGGCGTCAATTTCACCATTGTGGGCCGCCTGCAATACAAGTATGGCGGCGGCACCTGGAACGAATGGCTGGCGGCGCTGGACGACGGCACCAGCGCGTCGTTAAGTGAGGACAACGGCAGCTTTGTATGGACCCGCGTGCAGCCCAACACCCGCGAGATGCCGCAGGCTGCGCAGTGGGTGGTGGGCAGCACCACGGCCATCGATGGCAAACCGTTCAGCGTGGCCTCGGTGCAGGAAGTGGCGCTGATGGCGGCGCAGGGCGAACTGCCCAAGCTGCCGCCGCTAGGCCAGAAATTCTTTGTGGTGGAACTGCGCAGCCCCGAGGGCGAGGTGCTGTCGGTCGACTACAGTACTACCCCCGCCAGCTTGTCGCTGGGCCGCGCGGTCAATTTGGACGAGCTGCAACTCAGTGGCCTGCGCGACCTGGGCAACGCTACCGGCCAAGGCGGCAAAGAGGTGAAGGGCCGGCAGTTTAACTGCCCCAACTGCGGCAGCCCGGTGCAGGTGAAGCTGGCCGGTAGCAAAAGCATCACCTGCGGCGCCTGCAACAGCCTGATTGACCTGACGCAAGGCGTCGGCGGTGAACTGAAACACGCGCAGCAGGACGAACCCGTGAAGGCGCTGATTCCCCTGGGTAGCATGGGCACCTTGCAGGGCAAGCCATGGCAAGTGGTGGGCTTTCAGCACCGCATGGGCCATGAGGTGGGCGACGAGGATGAGAGCTTTGGCTGGGAAGAGTACTTGCTGTTCAACGCCAAAGCGGGTTTTATCTTTTTGGTCGACGCCACCGACGGCTGGAGCATCGTCAAACCCGCTACCGGAGCGCCTACCAAGCGCGGCAGCAACGCCTATGCGTACCTGGGTACCAACTACAGCTTGCAGTACCGCTACAAAGCCGAGACGACCTACGTGGCGGGCGAATTTTATTGGCAAGTGCAGCGCGGTCAAACGACCTTTAACGAAGACTATGCCAGCGGCAAGAGCCTGCTGTCCAGCGAGCAGGCGGGACAAGAGCTGACCTGGTCGGTGGGCAGCAAGATGGATTACGCCGCAGTAGCTACGGCCTTCAAGCTTAAAGACCGCGCCGGCGACTTCCAACGCAATGACGTGACGCCGTTTGCGGCCTCTGGCGTCAGCAGCATCGGCGTGGTAGGCTGGATTGTGATTTTGGTGGTGGTCGTGGTGTTGCTGGCACTGCTCAGCCGCTGTGGCCGCAGCTGCAATCCGCAGGTGGAAAACTGTGCCGCCAGCGGGCGCACCAGCGGCGGCAGCTACGGCGGTTTCAGCTCGGGCGGCGGGCACAAATGAGGTTCATTTTTTAAGGAGAGCAATCATGGAATGGTTAAAACCTGGGGTCTTCGTAGGCTCGATCGTCTTTGCACTGATTGGCGTGGCCATCTTTTGGCTGTGCTTTGTCATCATCGACAAAATGACACCCTATAAGCTGTGGGACGAAATTGTGGAAAAGCAAAACATGGCACTGGGCATTGTGGTGGCAGCCATGTGCCTGGGTATATCCTTGATCGTGGCTGCTGCTATTCATGGTTAGTTTGCTTTCTAACGGGCGAGCGGGGATTTTTTGAACGCAGAGGGCGCGAAAGATTCCCCTCTTCACCGCACAAATAAACACACATGCCAACCAAAGAAACCCTCCCCCCAAGACCCGTCGAACTAGCGCTACTGGCCAGCGTGTTCGTCGTGGCCGCGTGCGGGCTGCTGTATGAGCTGGCGGCAGGGGCGATTGCGTCGTATTTGCTGGGCGACTCTATCTTGCAGTTCTCCACCATCATCGGCACCTACCTGTTCGCCATGGGCATCGGCTCGTGGTTGTCGCGCTATTTTGAACGGCAACTGCCTGCGCACTTTTTGCGCATCGAGCTTTTGGTTGGCTTGGTAGGGGGCGCACTGCCAGCTATTTTATTTATAGCCAATGCGTATGCGCCGCAAAGTTTTCGGCCGCTGCTGTATGGCTTGGTGATGCTGGTGGGTATTTTGGTGGGCCTGGAGATTCCGTTGGTGATGCGCATCCTCAAGCGCAATGTGCAGTTGAAAGACCTGGTCTCCCAGGTACTCACCTTCGACTATCTGGGCGCACTGGCCGTCAGTGTGGCTTTTCCGCTGGTGCTGGTGCCGCAGTTGGGCCTCGTGCGCACGGGGCTGCTGTTTGGTTTGCTCAACGTGGCCGTGGCGCTGTGGGCGCTGTGGCTGTTTCGCGCTGAACTGCCGCGCCCTCGCCTGCATGCGCTGGCCTGTGCTCTGACGGTGTGCGCGCTGGGTGCTGCCTTTGCCGGCGCCAACCTGATCACGACGGTGGCCGAAGACAAGTTCTACCAGGACAGCATCGTCTTCACTGCCACCTCGCCCTACCAGCGCATCGTCGTCACCAACGGCCGCACCGGGCACAAGTTGTTTTTGAATGGCAACCTGCAGTTTGCCGAGCGTGACGAATACCGCTACCACGAGGCTTTGGTGCACCCGGCCATGTCGGCCCACGGCGCGCCCAGGCAGG
>JAYUHM010000168.1:0-11365 GCA_043766985.1 Polaromonas sp. | reverse complement strand
GCCGTTAACGACTGCATTGATCAACGCCTAGCCAATTTTGGAGCTCCTGTGGAGTGAACTGGACTCGGCTAAATCGTTCTGCCGCCCAGACTCCTAGTGCCTGCAGCTTGGTTAATATCGGCAGCAGCCCCACCAAGGCGACAGCTTCATTGAGAACGGGAACGATAAGCGATAGCTGCATAGCCTGGTACCAGTCTGTGAATATCTGGCATTTTGACATGCGGGGCTAGAACACGCTAGATGACCGCGCAAGCGCGTTACGCAGGCAATGCCCCCGCGCAGCTACTGCCTTGGCCTGCGGTGCAGCCATAGCAATGGTCCGCCACCTCAATGGCGTTACCCTTTAAGTCGGTCTGCAGCAAATCGCGCAAGTGCGGACGCTTCACGCTGGAGGCATCGGCGCTGATCTGTACAGGTATCGCCAAACCTAGTTGCTGGTTAAAATCGCAGTCGTATAAAAAGCCCTGCCAGTCCACGCTAACCGTGCTGCGGCACATCACACCGTCCAGGTTGCCTTGCACAAAACTGTCTTTGAGCAATTGCAGATAAGGCTTGAACTGACCTTTGGAAATCAGCATCGAACCAAAGCGTTTGATGGGCATATTGGTCAGCGCAAAGAGTTCGTTAAAGACGATGCCAAAATGCTCCAGCAATTCTTTTTTATATTCTGCCTGCAACGCGCTTTGATTAGGCGGCAGCACTGCCCCTTGTGGGTTGTAGACCAGGTTCAGTATCAATCCGGTGCCCGGCTTGCCATAGCCCAGAGCGTTGAGTTTTTGCAGGGCGGCAATGCTCAAGTCAAACACGCCTTTGCCACGCTGCTTGTCTACCCGCTCCATTGAGTAGCAGGGGAGAGATGCTACGACTTCGACTTTTTGGTCGGCCAAAAACTGTGCCAACTCTTCCTGCCCAGGCTCAAACAATATCGTCAGGTTGCATCGGTCAATCACCCGCACTCCCAAGGCGCGCGCCTCGGTGACGATACGTTTAAAGCCTTCATGTAGCTCCGGGGCGCCGCCTGTCAAGTCCAGCGTCTCTATCTTGCGCGTCGTGAGCACCTGGCTGATCATGCCCAGCAAGTCCCCATCCATCATCTCAGTGCGGTTGGGGCCTGCGTCTACATGGCAGTGCACGCAAGACTGGTTGCACTTGTAGCCCAGGTTCACTTGCAGCGTGTTCAGACGCTGGCGCGTAATAGAGGGGAACTGGGTGCTTTGCAGCAAGGGCAAGGTGGCGTGCATGGGGTTCCTAGTAGGTGGAAAACAGTCAAAGGGTAGTTGGATGCTGAAACAGCAGTCGCGCCAAGCATGCCGCATATTACTACGATTGAAAAAAAATGCGTTGCCGCTCAGCTTTGGGATAAATCTCCGGAGTGCCGTGATGCACGGTGCCCATACTTGTATTTAGTTCCCGATTCAAATAAATTTTCCTATTGCAATTTTTATACAAATTTGAATATGGGTGTGTAAGAAGTCATGCGCTAGAAGAGACAGTCACAACATGTAATGGCTAAAAGTAACCTGCCTTGCATCCAAAACGGTTTGGTGCAAGTAGGTATAGCCGCGCGGTCGTGTTTTGTTGTGGCGTAGTGCTGCGAAGGTGTGCTTTATGTTGAAGATTTCTGCCATTATTCCGGCCTACAACGAGGCTGAGAACATTGCCTTGGTAGTCGACGGTCTGGTCGCTTTGCTTGATAGCGCAGGGTTGCCCTTGCTGCATGAGGTGATTGTTGCTGACAATGGGTCAGATGACGACACGGCAGCCACTGCGCTTCTGCACGGTGCCAAAGTGATTCATGTGGCGCAGAGGGGCTATGGTATCGCCTGCGCCAGTGCGTGCAATGCAGCCCAAGGTGAGGTGTTCTTATTTGTGGATGGTGACCATACGGCAGATTTGAGCCAGGCCCAGCTGCTGACGCATGCGGTAGAGCAGGGCTTTGATATGGCCATTGGCGTGCGCACCAATGCAGCGCCCGGCAGTTTGACTACACCTCAAAAATTTGGCAATTGGCTTGCCTGCTATTTGGTGCGCAGCATCTGGGCTGTCCCAGTGACTGATCTGGGGCCGTTTCGCGCCATACGCCGCAGTGCTTATGAGCGTATTGGCATGCGCGACCAAGCCTACGGCTGGACGATTGAGATGCAGATCCGCGCGGCCCAGCTCAAGCTGCAAACCTGCGAAATTGACGTGACTTGGCTGCCACGCCATGCTGGGCAGTCCAAAGTCAGCGGCACGGTCAAAGGCGTTTTTGGTGCGGGTTGGGGCATTTTGACGATGATCGCCCGGCTGTGGGTGCAACAGCGCCTAGATGCCAGCACTTTGCGCACACCTGTTTTACCTACGTCAGTTCATGTCTTGCCCGCCGGCCAAGCGCAACTGGCTTCATCCACCCCACGCCGGCCTTTTTCCCAACAGGAGTAACACATGAAATTTTTTAGACATTCTGCACTGATCTTGGCTGCATTCATTGCAGCCCAGGCCAGTTCAGTATTGGCGTCGGGTTCCGAGGGTTTTTCATCGGCCCAAAACAACGACACCCGTCTGTACAACGCAGGCAAAGGCGTTTATGCAGAGAAATTTTCGTGCAACGCCTGCCCCTTGGCAGGTAAATCACTCGACGCCAGTTTGGCCAAAGATGTGCTCGGCGGCACCCCCAAAGTACAGTTGTCTGAGCAAGAACAGGACGCTGTAATGGTTTACCTCAAGCGCCGCTTCAAAATCTAATTCATGACAGGAGACTAATTTTATGAAACGCAAATACGTATTTTCCGCGCTGGCCCTTTCGGCTGGTTTAGTGGCAATAGCCGCACCTACGCTGTCGCTCGCACAGTCCAATTCTCCTTGGCTACCGATTCCAGGCAGCGGCTCGATTGGATTGAACTATGTCAATCAAACAGGTGATTCCGCCTACATTGGCGACAAACTGCTGCCCATTTCGGGTATCACGAGTGGCGGCGCTCAGGAGTACAAGCGGCAATCCTATAGCCTCAAGTTGGGTTACGGCATTACCGATGCAGTGTCAGTCGATGCCACTTTGGGTCGTGGTAAAGCCCGAGTTGGCGCTGCTGACAATTCCAATGGTGTGACCGATGGCACTATTGGCGTGAACTGGCGTGTACTGGACGAATATGCGTCCCGCAATTTGCCTACCTTGACCTTGCGCCTGGCCGCCATTGTCAATGGGAGCTACGATGGCGCCCGGCTGGCAGCACTGGGTAAAGACTCCAGCGGCTATGAGCTGGGAGCTACGCTGGGTCGCCAGTTCGGCAATTCAGTGCGCGTGTGGGGCGGACTGGGTTTTGAAAAGCGAAACAATGGGGTACCTGACGCTACGGTGATAGACCTCAATGGCGCCTACTCTGTCTCGCCTAGTTTGTCCCTATCGGTTGGCTATACCAACAAGAGATTTGATGGCAGTCTGGACATTGGTGGCCCAGGCTTTTCACCTGCGGCATTCCAGCTTGTAAAAGAGCAACGCGAGACGGCCCGCGTAGGTGTGTCCTACGCCATTGGGGGAACTCAGTCCGTGGCACTCAATCTGGGTAAAGTGATTGGTGGGCGCAATACCGTCAAGGACGACAGTATTTTGGGTCTAGGCTACAGTATCGGTTTCTGAGCCTGAGCTTGTTAAGGGCGCTATTACTTTTAAGCGGGTAAGCGCCCTTGACTGATCGGCTACTTGTGCGAGTACATTCGATTGCGCATATCTAGGCTCTCCCTGCGTTGGTGGGTTTTGTCGCTGATTGCAACAGGCACTGCCTTGGGAGTGGCCTACGCGTCTCAGCATGGATTGGCGCACCAATTTTATGCCGTGGTTGCATTGTCCGCCGTCCAGGGAGCGTTGATGCTCTGGATCGCGCGCGATGGGGCCTTTGCTGACCTGTCGTTGCGTCAGGTTCTTTTCACCTGTGCATTGATCGCTGTTGCAGGACTATTTGCCCAGCCGTTGCTGGAAGATGATCATTTTCGTTACTTATGGGATGGTTACATCACGGCCACCACGGGCAAGCCTTATGCGTGGGCGCCCGCAGCATATTTTGAAAACGATGCCGTACCCGCGGTTATGCAAGAGGTGCTAAGCGGTATTAACCATCCCGAAGTGCCAACTATCTATGGGCCGTTATTGCAAGTGATATTCGCAGTGGGTTACTGGCTTGCTCCTGCTTCTTTATGGCCCTTAAAGCTGGTGTTGCTGTGTGCGCTTCTGGCCGTGCTGTTGCTTTTGCGTGGTGCGGGTATTGCGCCGCGTTGGTTGATGGTGTTTGCTTTGCACCCTTTGGTTGTGAAAGAGTCAGCCTTTACCGCCCACCCAGATGTCTTGATAGGCCTGGTTTTACTGGCTGCAGTTTTGGCATGGCAGCGTGGCTTACAGGGCTGGGCTGGTGCGCTCGCTAGCCTGGCGGTTGCCATGAAGTTCAGTGCAGTAGCGGTGGTACCGCTTTTCTGTATTGATCGCAGGGGGCGTTTTAGTACACGTGGCTGTTTGGCGATGTTAGTCACCTTGAGCCTGGTGTATGCCCCCGTATGGCTATCGGTTGCTGGCGGTGAAGGACGGGCATTGGCGGCGCTGGGCGGGCAGTGGATATTTAACCCGTTGTTGTTTAAACTGGCCGGTGCCGTCATGAGTGACGGTGCGGCTCGTCTGCTGGTGTTGGTGCTGTTTGCCGTGGCATGGCTGGCTATCGCGCTACCTTGGGTGCAGCGGCTGCGCAGCATCGACAGGCGACGCTACAGCACCCAAGCCGAGCACCTGCCTGTGCCGCCTGTAGTGTGTGCAATGGTGGCTTTGCTGCTGCTGTCACCCGTGATTAACCCGTGGTATTGGCTATGGATATTGCCCTTGGCGGTGTTGCGCTTTTCCTGGGTGGCTTGGGTGGCGGCAACGGTCTCGATGCTAGCCTATGCGCATGTGATGCAAGCGGTGACAAGCGGCGCGTCCTTCACCAGCTTTGCAGTGCCGATATGGGCGACTTGGGTGCAGTCAGAGGCTATCGCGCTGGTCTTGGTGTTGGCGTATTTGGGAAAAAAACCACGTGCAAGATAAGCGACGTACTTTGAACACTTTTAAACTGCGGCGTTGGTGGCTCGCGATAGTCTTGGCCATGGTGTTGGGTACTGCTACGAGTGTCTACATTCTGGCGCTGCGCGCACCCACTTGGACACAAGTTAACCTATGGTTGGATTGGCGCTTTGCTGATGTAGATTCTCTATCAACAGCGCAACTGGGTGCTTTGCTAGATCCGGCGCAGAGTCTGCGCACAGCCGCGCCCCTGCTGCTGGATGTGCGCAGTGCACCGGAGTTTGCAGCCAGCCGTTTGCCCGGTGCCCGGCACGTCACTGGCGAGTTGGTGCTCGACTTTGCAGAACGAGAACTTGCACAATTCGACCGCTCGCATCCTATTGTTGTGTATTGCTCGGTAGGCGTGCGGTCGGCCATAGCGGTGCAAGATTTACAGTTGGCGGGTTTTACCCAAGTGAAAAATTTGCGTGGTTCCATTTTTGAATGGGCAAATGAAGGGCGTGCACTGGAGGGTGGGCAAAGCGTACACCCCTACAATGCGTATTGGGGGCAGTTGCTGCGGGCAGACTTGCATGCGCAGTCACAGCCTTGAGCTTTGTTGTCGGGCATAACACTGGATGGACACTAAACCATGCAAAAAACTTTGATTGGCGTGATGGGTGGCAGCGGCTTGTACAACATGGAGGCCCTGAAAAATGCGACCGAGCAGCATATCGACACGCCCTTTGGCAAACCGTCGGATGTCATCGTCACGGGGCAGATTGAGGGCATCAATGTGGCTTTCCTGGCCCGGCACGGCAGAGGTCACCGCCTGATACCGTCCGAGGTGCCTTACCGCGCCAACATCTATGCCCTGAAAAAACTCGGTGTGCGTTACCTGATCTCCTTGTCGGCTGTAGGTTCCTTAAGCGAAGCAATGAAGCCGCTGGACATGGTGCTGCCCGACCAGTTTATTGACCTGACCCGCCGCCGCGAAAGCACTTTTTTTGGCGCAGGCGCTGTGGCGCATGTCTCGCTGGCGCAACCGGTCTGCCCATTGCTGGCCGATGTGCTGGCGCGCGCCATTGAACAAACCAAGATGCCCAGCACTTTTGCCCTGCACCGCAGCGGCACGTATGTATGCATCGAGGGCCCGCAGTTTTCCACTCTGGCCGAGTCGCAGTGGTACCGCAGCATGGGCGCCAAGGTAATCGGCATGACCAATATGCCCGAGGCCAAATTAGCCATGGAAGCACAAATGGCCTACGCCACGCTGGCCATGGTGACCGATTACGACTGTTGGCATCCGCGTGAAGCGGCGGTAACGGCAGACATCGCCATTGCCAATCTGATGAAAAACGCCGGGCATGCTCAGTTGATTGCGGCTGCGGCTGTTCGCCTACTGGGGGCGGAGTTGCCTGTGTCTAAGGCGCAGACGGCCTTGCAGACGTCCTTGATTACGCAACCTGACGCGATGGCGCCTGAGATATTGGATCGGCTGCGGGTGGTGCTGGCTTAGCAAAACCGATTACTGCAACAACGCCGTAGCAAACTCGCGTGCGCTAAAAGTTTCCAGATCTTCGAGTTTTTCGCCGACACCAATGAAGTAAATGCCGATCGGCCTGAGCGCTGGCTGCTTGGCCGCCCGTTCGCGCGCCCACAAAGCAATCGCCGCGATAACACCGCCCTTGGCCGTGCCGTCCAGCTTGGTGATGATCAGGCCTGTCACTTGCAGCGCCTCGTCAAACGCCTTGACTTGGGCCAGCGCGTTTTGCCCGGTGTTGCCGTCAATCACCAGCAGCACCTCATGCGGCGCCGCGGCGTCTGCCTTGGTGACCACGCGTTTGATTTTTTTGATCTCTTCCATCAAATGCAGTTGCGTAGGCAAGCGGCCAGCGGTGTCTACCATTACCACGTCGCGGCCACGGGCTTTGCCTGCGGCTACCGCGTCAAAGCTCACTGCAGCCGGGTCACCGCCCTCCTGGCTGATGATGTCCACCGCATTGCGGTCAGCCCATACGGCCAGTTGTTCGCGGGCCGCTGCGCGGAAGGTGTCTGCGGCGGCCAGCAACACGCTGGCGCCAGAGTCGGCCAAATGCTTGGTCAGCTTGCCAATCGATGTGGTTTTGCCCGCACCGTTCACACCGGCAATCATCATCACCGTTGGTTTGAACTCGCCCACCACCAACGGCCGTTGCAGGGGCATCAGCAAATCGGTAAACGCATCGGCCAGCAGTGCTTTGACGGCGGCGGGGTCGGTGGTTTTGCTGTCTTTCACGCGGCGTTTGAGGTCAGCCAGCAGGTGCTCGGTAGCGCCCACGCCCGCGTCGCTCATCAGCAGGGCAGATTCCAGCTCTTCATACAAGGCGTCGTCAATCTGCGTGCCGGTGAACACGGTGGTAATGGAGCTACCGGTCTTGCGCAGGCCGTTTTTTAGCTTGGTAAGCCAGCCTTGGCGGGCAGCAGGCGCAGCCGCGGTAACCGCGTGTGCGCCGGCAACGGGGGCGGCTTGCAGGGTGTCAGCAGGCGGTGCAACTGGCGTTACCACGGGCGTTACCGCGGGCGTTACCGCGGGCGCGGCGGGCGCGGCGGGCGGGCTGGCTGGCGTGGCGGGCTGCACCGGGGCAGTAGTTTCAGGGGCTTTTTTACGAAAAAACGAGAACATTTGGTGGGTTTCTACAATCACACCATTCTATGAAAATATTGCACACCCTTTTTGCCGCCTGCGCATGGGCTGTTTTGGCTACGGCCAGTTGGGCACAAAACCCAGCGCCTCCCGCCAACACCGCCCAGCAGTTCATCCTGCCCAATGGCCTCACGGTCATCATCAAACCCGACCGGCGTGCCCCCACAGCGGTGCACATGCTGTGGCTGCGGGTAGGGGCTATAGACGAGGTGGATGGCACGAGTGGCGTAGCCCACGTGCTGGAGCACATGCTGTTCAAGGGCACCGATGTGCTTAAAGCAGGTGAATTTTCACAAAAAGTAGCCGCGCTGGGCGGGCGCGAAAACGCCTTTACCAGCAAAGACTACACCGGCTACTACCAGCAAATCCCCTCCAACCGGCTGGAAGACGTGATCAAGCTGGAGGCCAATCGCTTTGCCAAAAACCAGTGGCCCGACGAAGAGTTTAAAAAAGAGCTGGAAGTGGTGAAAGAAGAGCGCCGCCTGCGCACCGAGGACAACCCCCACGCCCTGCTGGGCGAGGCCATGAGCGCGGTGATGTTTACCGCCTCGCCCTACCGCCGCCCGATAGTGGGCTGGATGAGCGACCTGGACGCGATGACCCCCGACGACGCCCGCGCCTTCTACAAGCAGTGGTATACCCCCAACAACGCTGCGGTAGTGATAGCAGGTGATGTTGACGTGGCGACGGCTAAAGCGCTGGTAGAGAAGCACTACGGCAGCATCCCGCAGCGCGCCCTGCCAGCGCGCAAGCCGCGTGACGAACCGGTGCAAGCCGGCATTCGCAGGCTGGACTTTAAAGCGCCCGCCGAGCAAGCCTATGTGAGCTTGGCCTTTAAGGTGCCGCAAATCAGCAGCCCGGCTGCGACCGATACCGCGACGCTGGACTCCTACGCCCTCACCGTGCTGTCTGCCGTGCTGGACGGCTACAGCGGCGCCCGCCTGGACCGCGCGCTAACCCAAGGCGATAACCGCGTGGCCGACAGCGCAGGCGCCTACTGCGGCATGGCCGCCCGTGGCCCGCAAATCTGCCATCTGGACGGCGTGCCCGCCACTGGCAAAACCGCGGCCCAGGTAGAAGCCGCGCTGCGCGAGCAAGTGGCCAAGGTAGCGCGTGATGGCGTGACCGAGGCCGAGCTAAACCGCGTAAAAACCCAATGGGTAGCGGGGCAGGTGTACCAACAAGACTCGGTGTTTGCCCAAGCCCGCTCCATTGGCTCCAACTGGGTGGTTGGCCTGCCCCTGGACACCGACAAAGTGGTGATCGAGCGGCTGCGCGCCGTGACGGCCGAGCAAGTCAAAGCGGTAGCCGCGAGATATTTTGGTGACGACGCGCTGACGGTAGCTACGCTGCTGCCCCAGCCCATCAACACCGCCCGCAAACCCCGCACGCCACCGCCTGGCGCGCGCCATTGAGCTGTCGAGTCACCTATGATTACTATTAAAAAAATAGCTGCTCGTGCTATATTCTATTGGGCTACAGCCCTATTTTGTATAAATTCATGGGCTACATTGCCGATTGAGCGCAGCACCTTGCCCAGCGGCGCGCAGGTGTATGTGGTCTCCAGCATGGCCATCCCCATGGTGGACGTGCAGATCGAGTTTGACGCAGGCGCGCGCCGCGACCCGCAGGGCCTGGCAGGGCTGGCCAGCGTGACCAGTGGGCAGCTCAGCAAAGGCCTGCTGGCCTCGCTGGGCCGCCCGGCCTTGGACGAAAACCAGTTGGGCGAAGCCTGGGCCGACCTGGGCGCCAGCTTTGGCGCCGGCGCGGGAGACGACCGCATGAGCTTCTCGCTGCGCTCCCTCACCTACCCCGACCTGCTGCCCAAAGCCGTGGCCTTGGCCGCCCAGCAAATGGCCGCGCCCGCCTTTCCGGTGGCGCAGTGGCAGCGCGATGTAGAGCGCCTGAGCGCCAGCATCAAAGAAGCCAACACCAAGCCTGCCACCATCGTGGCGCGGCGTTTTAACACCGTGGTGTACGGCGGCCACCCCTACGGCAACGAGCTGACCGAAGACAGCCTGCGCCGCATCAACGTGGCGGCGATGCGCAGTTTTTATGCTGCGCACATCCGCGCCTGCCGTGCCAAAGTCAGCATTGTGGGTGCGGTAACCCAGCTAGAGGCGGCACAGATTGCTACCCAATTGCTAGCAGGCCTACCCCAGGACGGCTGCGACAAACTGCCTGCAGTACCCGAAGTGCCGCCGCTGGCCGCTGCACAAGACCTGAAAATTCCGTTTGACTCTGCCCAGGCCCATGTGATGATCGGCCAGCCGGGCTACGAGCGCAGTGACCCGGACTTTTTTGCGCTGCTGGTGGGCAACCACATTTTGGGTGGCGGCGGTTTTACCTCGCGCCTCACCCGCGAGGTACGCGAAAAGCGTGGCCTGAGCTACAGCGTGTACAGCTACTTCAGCCCCGGCTTGCATGCGGGTGCATTTGCCGTAGGCCTGCAAACCCGGCCCGACCAGGCCGCGCAAGCCGTGCAGGTGTCGCGCGACGTGCTGGCCCAGTTTGTGGCCAACGGGCCTACCGAAGAGGAGCTGAAAGCCGCCAAAGACAACCTGATTGGTGGTTTTGCGCTGCGCATCGACTCCAATAAAAAACTGCTGGACAACGTGGCCAACATCGCTTGGGTAGACTTGCCACTGGACTATTTAACTAACTGGACCCAACGCGTGGACAAAATTACTGCCGCAGATATCAAAGCCGCCTTGCAGCGCAAGCTGCAACCCGAGAAAATGGTGACCGTTGTGGTGGGGGGCGCCGTATGAAAGTTTCTAGCCGCAATATTTTAGAGACCGCTTTTATCCAGGAACAGCTAGCCAAAAGCGCCGCCAAGCATTTGGTAGCCGAGCCCCGCAAGGCTTGGGGCAAGCCGGGCGACGCTGCTTTGGCAGGCGATAAAGCGGGGGTTAAGGCCAGCGGCAAAGCGGGCGCTAAGGTGCCTGCTATCAAAGACGTACTACGCAAAGCCAATGAGATTCGTTTGATCGGCGGCCAATGGAAGCGCACCAAGCTGCCCGTAGCCAACCACCCCGGCCTGCGCCCCACGCCCGACCGCGTGAGGGAGACGCTGTTTAACTGGCTGGGCCAGGACATGACGGGCCTGCGCTGTGTAGATGCGTTTGCCGGCACGGGCGCGTTGGGCCTTGAAGCAGCATCGCGCGGCGCGGCTGATGTGTTGCTGATTGAGTCTGAATCCAAGCTGGTGGCGCAGTTGCAAGTGATCAAAACCAAGCTCAAAGCCGAGGCGGTGCGTATTCAGCGCGGTGATGGCATTGCGATGTTGCAAGCCTTGCCGCGCGGAAGTGTGGATGTAGTGTTTATCGACCCACCGTTTGAGGCACCTATCTTTGATAAAGCTATTGCGGCTGCTGCCCATGCGGTATCAGCACAAGGCGCTATTTATTTAGAAGCGCCCAAGTTTTGGGTAGATGCTGATTTGGTGGATTTTGGTTTGCAGGTGGCGCGGTCGGGCAAGGCGGGGATGGTGCATTACCATTTGCTGAAGTTGCTTTAGTTTTTGGGGCTTGTTTCGAGCAAGCTTCATCCCCTTGCAGCGAAGCGTGTGCTATGGCCATGCGCCCCGCTCGTAGGCCCCCTGCGGGGTGAGCATCTGCAGTACTCGCAATGGGGGAAAACGTCGAAACTCGCTGCGCTCAGACACCGACGTTTTCTGA
>JAYUHM010000167.1:0-4348 GCA_043766985.1 Polaromonas sp. | reverse complement strand
ACCGGCGAGAAATCGGCATCATGCGGCGATACCGTCGTCGCCAATAGCTACGGCGATTGGCTAGCCAGTATCCCCACATGCTCCTCGATTTTCGCCAGTTTATCCTCGACACCTTCTGCCGCCCAGACTCCTAGCGTTCGTCTGAACAATTGACGCGATGCAGTACGTAGCTAACATCGCGACCTTTCTAAAAGGCTACAGGCTGCTAGGGCAGAGCAAGCAGCATGCAAGGACCTGCATGGGCTTACAGGATGAGCTGAAAGTGCCTGCTGATTCTATTTCCAGATCAATAAGATGCGTTGTTGCGTCGCCTTGCCGTGCTACAGCACTGCCTGCGGCTCCGCGCCTAGCCTCTTATGGATCTGGAAATAGAATGAGCAGTTTACATGCGCTACATATACAGTAGCTGCTACCGCATCATTCTAAAGGGCTGCAGGCCAATTGATACCTTAAAAACAGCCTAAAACAGTAGTTTTTGAGGTTTTTTCGGATCTGGCGAGCTGCCAAAAGTAGCCCGAGGTACATAAATTCGCATAATTTTTATGTATTTAGTCGAATTTATCTAATTTTTAGGCTAAATATGTGGATTATTTAACTAAATATTTGAAGTATTTTTATTAAAAGTAAATTATATTAATATTAATTACTTCGATGACATGCTGCATTGCAGCAAATCGCGTAGCGCCGGAGTTTTTGCTACTATGGGTTCAATGAACACAGCCACCCTTGACAGTGCAGCCGGTCTGGCCGCAACACCTTTGCGCCAAGATGCCCAGGTAATGACTTTGGTGGGCATGGCGCACGCCAGCTCGCATTTTTCGCACATGCTGCTGGCGCCCTTGTTCCCTCTTTTCATGCGTGATTTTGGGCTGACGTTCTCGCAGGTGGGGCTGCTGATGACGGTGTTTTTTGTGGTCTCGGGCATTGGCCAGGCGTTGGCCGGTTTTGTGGTCGACAAGGTGGGCGCGCGGCCGATTTTGTTGGCATCGGTGGCGCTGCTGTGCGTGGCCTGTGTGCTGGCCTCAATGGCGACGGGCTACCCGTGGCTGATAGCCGTGGCGGCGCTGGCCGGGCTAGGCAATGCATCGTTTCACCCCGTAGACTTTACGATTTTGAACCAGCGGGTGTCTAGCGGGCGTATAGGCCATGCCTTTAGCGTGCATGGCCTGACCGGCAGCCTGGGCTGGGCGCTGGCACCACCGTTTTTTGTGCTGATGCTGTGGCTGGCCGACTGGCGCACGGCCTATGTGGTGGCCGCGCTGCTGTATGCGAGCGTGCTGGCCATTTTGTTTGTGAATCGCGACAAGCTGTCTACCGTGGTCACCAGGCGGCGCTCCGATGCGGTGGTCTTGCCGTCGGACGGCGCGGGGTTTTTAAAGCAGCCCGTGATTTGGTGGTGCTTTGCGTTTTTTATGTGCTCCACCATCACCATGTCGATGATGCAGGGCTACTCGGTGTCGCTCTTGCAAGCGGTGCACCATGTGAGCTTTAACGCAGCCACAGCTACTTTGACCGGCTACATGCTTTGCGGCGCTCTGGGTACTTTTACGGGCGGCTTTGTAGCCGCGCGCTTTGCCAAGCAGTCTGAGCGGGTGGTAGCCTGCTGCATGACGGCTGCTGCGGCCAGCATGGCGCTGGTGGCTACGGGCGTGCTGGGTGCCATGGGCTCCATGGTGGTGCTGGCGGTCACGGGCTTGGCCACCGGTATTGGCGGCCCAAGCCGCGACATGATGGTGAAAAAAGCCACGCCCAAGGGCGCTACCGGGCGGGTGTATGGCACGGTGTACTCGGGTTTTGACGTGGGCTCGGCCACCGCGCCGCTGCTGTTTGGCACCTTGATGGACAAGGGCATGACGACGGCCACGCTGCTCAGCGCCTCTTGCGTACTGCTGTTGTCGGTGGCTGCGGCGATGATGGTGGCGCGGCTGACGGCTGCACCCGCTGGCGCTGCTGCGGCGGCAGCATAGCTTGCCACACAATTGACGAACTGGTTGGCACAATTAGCTACAAAATAAATAGCTGCTACTGCCATAGGATATTGGGTTAGAGCGGTATTTGGTTACGACTCTTGCGTAACAAAGCGGCTTTGTAAGCGGCTTGCGCGCTAGGATGAATGCTTCATTCACCTCACCGATGGAGCATCTACACAATGGCACTGCAATCCCCTTTCTTTAGCAATTCCAAACGCGACCTGGACCAAGCCCTGTCGCCCACCACAGCCAGCGGCGCTGTGCGCAACACCAGCGTGCCAGCCACTCCCACCGCAGTTGCAGCCCCGGTGGCTACCGGTACTTCGACACCGTCGGGATTCTCTGACACTTCCAACGGCAAACCCAGTGAGAGCAAGCTCACCGTAGGCCCCAACATCAAGCTTAAAGGCGTAGAGATTACCGACTGCGACACCTTGGTGGTCGAGGGCGCGGTGGAGGCCACCATGGACTCGCGGGTGATTCAAATTGCCGAGAGCGGCTCGTTCACCGGCTCGGCCGAGATTGACATTGCCGAGATACGCGGTACGTTCAACGGCACGCTGACGGTGCGCCAAAAACTGATGATCTATTCCACCGGCAAAGTGAAAGGCAAAATTCGCTATGGCAAGGTGGTGATAGAAGAGGGCGGCCAGCTTTCTGGCGAGATTGAGTTTGGCGCAGCGGCTAACCAGCCCAAAGGTATTTCGTCGGGCAACAGCTCGGGTGCGTCGAATGTGATGGGGCTGAAAGCGGCGGCTTGAGGCGACATGGGGTTTGCGCGACTGCATTCACCCTGAGCTTGCCCAAGAGTTCGCGCGGTTCGTACGTAAATCTGCGTAAATTTTGCGTGGGAGGGCGGGTAGATTGGCGGCACAATCTGGTGCATGACTACCGCTACTACCCCTTCAGTTTCCACTTCTACGATGCCACCAGGTTCCCGGCTGGCAGGCCATTTGCTTGTTGAATGCTTGGTTGCCCAAGGCGTCACTCACGCTTTCGGCGTGCCGGGCGAGAGCTACCTGGCCGTGCTGGACGGTATGCACGCCCATCGGGACTCCATTCAATTCATCACTTGCCGTCAAGAGGGTGGTGCGGCCTATATGGCAGAGGCCGTGGGCAAGCTCACGGGCCGCCCTGGTGTGTGTATGGTCACACGCGGGCCGGGCGCTACCAACGCGTCGATTGGCGTGCACACTGCCTTCCAGGACAGCACGCCGATGGTGCTGCTGGTGGGCGATGTGGGCAGCGACATGCGCGACCGCGAGGCTTTCCAAGAGCTGGAGTATTTGAGCTTTTTTAACTCCATGGTGAAAAGAGTAGAGCGCATTGACGATGCGCGGCGCATTCCTGAGTACATTGCCCGCGCCTTTGCCACTGCCATGAACGGCCGCCCCGGCCCGGTGGTGCTGGTGCTGCCCGAAGACATGCTGACGCAGAGGGTGGACGTGGCGGTGATGCCGCGAGTAGACGCCGTGCAGGCCTGGAGCGATCCGGGCTCCTTGCGCACCCTGCGCGAGATGCTGCTGCAAGCGCAGCGACCCTTGGTGATAGCGGGCGGCGGCGGCTGGACACCCCAGTCCGCCCAAGCCTTGCAGCGCTTTGCCGAGAACTGGCAACTGCCGGTGGCTAATGCCTTTCGCTTTCAGGACACCTTTGATAATTTTCACCCGCTGTACGCTGGTGACGTGGGTATTGGCATCAACCCCAAGCTGGCGCAGCGCGTGCGTGAGAGTGATTTGCTTATCGCCATCGGCCCCCGCTTGGGCGAGATGACGACAGGGGGCTACAGCTTGCTGGAAGCGCCCAAGCCCAAACAAAAGCTGGTGCACATCCACGCCAGCGCGGAGGAGCTCAACCGCGTCTACCAGGCCGACCTGGCCATCTGCACCACCATGAACGCTGCAGCCCGCAGCTTGGAAGTGTTGACCGCTCCAGTATCAGTAGCATGGAGCGCCTATGCCAAACAGGCACATGCCGACTACCTGGCTAACATCACACCGCAGTCTTTGCCCGGCCTGCCCTGGGATACCGACGGCGGCGCAGTTGGCTCCATCAACATGCCAGCCATTGTGCAAACCCTGCAAAAACATTTGCCAGCCGACGCGGTGCTGACCAACGGTGCAGGCAATTTTGCAAGCTGGATGCACCGCTACTATCAGTACCACGGCCTGGCCAAAGGCTTTAAAACGCAGGTGGCCCCTACCAACGGCAGCATGGGCTCGGGCGTGCCGGCGGGCATTGCAGCGCACATTGCTACCGGGCGCGTGGTGTTTACCATTGCCGGTGATGGCGATTTTTTAATGAATGGCCAAGAGCTGGCCACTGCCAGCCAGCATAGTGCCAAAAGCATTGTACTAGTGCTTAACAACGGCACCTAC
>JAYUHM010000166.1:0-11468 GCA_043766985.1 Polaromonas sp. | reverse complement strand
CGACGGCGCTGTTGTTGGTGTAGGTCACCGTGCCGCTGACGGTGGTGCCGGCCACGGCGCTGGCTGGCAGGGCCACCGTGGTGCTGACGTCGGTTAATGAAACTATTACCGTAGCCGTCGAGGTGTTGTTACCGGGTGTTGGATCGGTGGTGCCCACTGGCGGCGTGACCGTGGCGACGTTGGCTTGGCTACCGCTAGCGTTGAGCGCCACGGACACTTGGAAGGTGATGGTGACACGGCCCAATGCCGGGATCGTGGTCGAACCACTCAAACTGGTACCAGTGGCCACAAAGTTGGCGGTGCTGGCGCCTGGACTGACCTGACTGGTCACGCCAGTCAAAGTACCCAAGCCGGCTGGCAGCGTGTCGGCGAAGCTGGCACCGGTGGCGGTGCTGGGGCCAGCGTTGCTGATAACAATGGTGTAGCTGAAGGTGCTGCCCGCGTTGGGGGTACTGGTGCTAGCGGTTTTGGTGATGGCCAAGTCGGCCACAGATGCAACCGTCAGCGTGGCCGTGACCAAGCCAGGATTCGAGCCCACCGATGTCGACAAAGAACCAGCCGGAATGGTATTAATTACCTGGGGCGACACTATTGACGTCACCACAACCGAGACAGAACAGCTCGCGTTAGGAGGGATTACAGTGCCCAACGGCACGGTCAACACACCCGCCCCAGCAGTAGCCGAAGGCGCTGGCCCAGAACAGGTAGAAACCAAGGAGGTGGGAGTGGCATTTACCAAGCCAGCGGGATATACGTCAGTAAATCCAGCACTGAACGTAGCGGACACTAGCTTATGCGTGTTTGTAAACGTGATAACTAGTAAGGATGTCCCGCCAGCACTGATTGAACTGGGTGCGAATGCCTTGGACACCTGGGGCAAACTAAACGTAACCGTATCACTGTCAGTTGCGGAGCAGGTGCCGCCGACACACGCTGTAGCAGTATTGGTGTTGGTTACACTGGCCGGCGCGGTGATGGATGCCGTGTTCGTAATTTGAGTCTGAGCGCCGGCTAGCTGCGGCATGCCGATGGCGAGCATTACCCCGACCACTAGTACAAATGCACTAGAAGCTCGCAAGGATAAAATTTTCCAAAAAAATGCAAGGCAAAAAGCCTTGAATGACGCCAACTAAATTTCTCCAAATGCCAGCTTCGTTGCTTACAAGCCGCAGCCATCGCAACAGGATAGTTGTATTGCGTTTGTTCCGAATACTAACGAAAACAATCATCTCTTACCACTAAAATAAATCTGCCGTGCAAAAGATCACGTCAAATTTGACACAACGTCACTGTTCAGAGCTGGAATGTACACCATTTAAGTGCATATTAATAACTTTGTAGCACCTATTATCGTTGCGTTAACCCTATGTACATTCAATTGGACACCCATCCACCGGGCTAAAATTGGCCATGCCGCGATGAAATGTCCACCTACTGTGGCTAGACAAGCTCAAACTACGAACCGGGGTTTTTAGAAAGTTGTTTATACGCAACCAAATGCTGCGCCGCACAAAACAATATCGCTTGTTGCCGATGCAACACACGCCAAGTGATCGCTTAGGCGCACAATATTGTTTGTAATTTAATTGACCAATAAACAAACGCGCTCGCAGCCCACGTGGGTTGCAACCGTGCGGAGCATCAACGTGCAATCATCCAAAACGTCTTTTACCGCACTCACGCTGGGTGCTATCGGTGTTGTTTACGGCGATATAGGCACCAGCGTCTTGTATGCCATGAAGACCATTTTTGGCTCTGGCCATGTCGCCTTCACTCCTGACAATGTGTATGGCATTTTGTCCATCATTGTGTGGACACTTACCGTTATTGTGTCGATCAAGTACGTCGTTCTGGTACTTAGGGCCGACAACGAAGGAGAAGGCGGACTGGTTGCCATGCTTACGCTCGCGTCGCGCGCCGTGAAAGACCGGCCCAAGCTGCGACGAAATCTGATGATCATTGGTATCTTTGGCACCTGCCTGTTTTACGGCGATGGTGTTATCACCCCCGCCATCTCTGTGTTAGGTGCAGTCGAGGGTCTTGAAGTCATTTCACCGCAGTTCAAGGCTTACGTGGTTCCTTTGTCGTTGGTCATTTTGCTGGCACTGTTTATGGTGCAAAAGCGTGGCACAGGCGGTATTGGTAAATTTTTTGGCCCCATTACGCTCGTGTGGTTTGCGGTGATAGCGACCTTGGGGGTGTCACACATCGTGCAAAACCCTTTGATTCTCAAAGCACTTAGCCCGCATTACGCGGTACTGTTCATCTGGCACAACACGTGGATCGCATTTATCATCTTGGGAGCGGTGGTGTTGTGTGTCACAGGCGCCGAGGCGCTGTACGCCGACATGGGCCATTTTGGCAAGCGTCCGATCCGCATGGCCTGGTTTGCAGTGGTGATGCCCTGCCTTATCCTCAATTATTTTGGCCAAGGGGCGTTGCTGCTTGCCCGCCCCGAGACGGTTAAAAACCCGTTTTACATGATGGCCCCCGACTGGATGCTGATCCCGCTCGTAATTTTGGCTACGATGGCGGCGGTCATTGCGTCCCAGGCTTTAATTTCTGGCGCATTTTCAGTCACCAAGCAAGTTGTTCAACTAGGATTTTTGCCGCGCCTTCGGATGTTGCATACCTCCACCAAAGACACCGGTCAAATCTATATTCCCTTTGTGAACTGGTCGTTGTTTGTCGCTATCGCATTCGCTGTGGTGATGTTCAAGTCGTCCGATGCGCTGGCGTCAGCCTACGGCATTGCCGTGTGCACCGACATGCTGATCACCACGGTGCTGACCTTTTACGTGGTCAGATACGCTTGGAAGTATCCATTGTGGTTATGTATTGCTGCTACTTGCATATTCTTTATTGTGGACTTGGCTTTCTGGGCCTCGAACATGCTCAAGCTGTTTGATGGGGGATGGTTCCCACTGGTCATTGGCGGGGCCATCTTCATACTGATGTTCACCTGGAAACAAGGCCGAAGACTGATGCACGAGAAGCAGATAGCTGAAGGCATGGATCTGAATAGCTTTTTGGAAGCGGTGTTTATTAACCCACCAACACGCGTTGAGGGTACCGCCGTGTTTTTAACCGGTGAACCCGGCACTGTGCCGAATGCCCTGCTGCACAATCTTAAGCACAATAAAGTTTTGCATGTACATAATTTATTTGTGACGGTACGCAGCAAAGAAGTGCCGTGGGTAGGCTTGAACAAGCGCGTTGAAATTGAAGCGCTGGGCCATGACTGCTGGCAAGTCATACTCAACTTCGGTTTTAAAAACGACCCCGATGTGCCGGAAGCTCTGAAACAGATTACGGCCCGCGGTTGCGAGCTTGACCCCATGCAAACCAGCTACTTCCTGTCGCGCGACACGGTGGTACCCACCATGGGTGGCGGCATGGCGCAGTGGCGCGAGAAATTGTTTGCGCAGATGCACCACAACGCCGGTGCAGCCGCAGACTTTTTGAACCTGCCCAACAACGCGGTGGTAGAGCTGGGCTCGAAGATCGAGATTTAGATTGATGCGGCAGCCGCCGCATCAATCTCGCCCAGTTTGCATCAATGCAAAGCAAGTTGTGCGCTCTAATACGCGCATGCAGTTTTACAAAGACCTCTCCCTTTCCTCGTTCACCGCGGGCTTTGTCGCGGTGTTGGTGGGATTCACCAGTTCCGTGGCCATCGTTTTCCAAGCGGCACAGGCGTTTAACGCCACCCCTGCACAAATTACCTCCTGGATGTGGGCGCTGGGCTTGGGCATGGGCCTGTGCACCTTGGTGCCGTCGCTGCTATTACGCAAACCCGTGATGGTGGCCTGGAGCACACCAGGAGCCGCCGTGTTGGCAGTGGCGGGCGTGGGCTTTAGCATGGGCGAGGCGATCGGCGCATTTATGGTGTGCGCGCTGCTTATCACCCTGTGTGGCGTTACGGGTTGGTTTGAAAAACTAATGCACTGCATACCTGTCGCCATTGCGTCTGCGCTGTTGGCGGGCGTGTTGGCGCGCTTTGGATTGCTGGCATTCAGCGCAGCGCAAACTGCCCTGCCCCTGGTCGTGTTGATGCTGGCGGCGTACTTGCTGGGCAAGCGATTTTTGCCGCGCTATGCGGTACCTTTGACCTTGCTGGTCGCTATTATTTACGTCGTATCCCGTGGCCAATTTACCGTGGCCGACCTGCAATTCTCCTTGGCAGTCCCGGTATTTACCGCGCCGGTGTTCAGCCTGAGCGCGGCCATCAGTTTGGCCTTGCCATTGTTTGTCGTCACCATGGCTTCGCAGAATTTGCCAGGCGTGGCGGCCACTCGGGCGGCAGGCTATCAGATGCCGCTGTCCAAGATCATCACCTTGACGGGCTTGGCCACGCTGGTTCTTGCCCCGTTCGGCGCATTTGCGCTCAACCTCAGCGCCATCACCGCCGCAATTTGTATGGGTAAAGAGGCCCATCCGGACCCTGCACGGCGTTATACCGCCGCCGTTACCTGTGGTGCCATCTACATTGCTATTGGCTTGTTTGGCGCGGTTGTCGCGGCCCTGCTGGCGGCATTTCCTAAAGAGCTCATTGCCGCCATCGCAGGCTTGGCCTTGCTGGGCAGCATCTCGGGCGGTTTGGCCAGCGCATTGGCAGACGAAAAACACCGCGAAGCCGCGACCATCACTTTTCTGGTTACGCTGAGCGGAGTGGCAATAGCCGGGGTGGGCTCGGCTTTTTGGGGCGTGGTCGCGGGCGCGTTGGCACTTTTTGTGCAAAACTTGCGCCGTTCTGATTAATTTGCACCGGCCCACTGATTTGGCCGTTCACCACCTATTGCCATGCATATACTTTTTATCGCCGATCCGCTTGAGTCGTTCAAAATCTACAAAGACACCACCTTCGCCATGATGCGCGAGGCGCAGCGGCGTGGGCACACGCTGTCGGCCTGCGAGCAAAAAGACATCATGTGGCAACAAGGCGACCCCGTCACGGCCTTTGTGCGCGACATCACCCTCACGGGTCAGAGCGACGCATGGTTTAGCGCCAAGCAGTCGGCGCCTCATGAGCGCGCGCAGGCCCTCAAAGACTTCAGCGCCGTAGTTATGCGCAAAGACCCCCCCTTTGACAGCGAATACTTCTACGCCACGCACCTGCTAGAGCAAGCCGAGCGCGAAGGTGCCAAGGTGTTTAACAGCCCCCGCGCGCTGCGTGACCATCCAGAAAAATTGGCGATCATGGAGTTCCAGGACTTCATCGGCCCCACCTTGGTGACGCGCGATGCAGAAGATGTGAAACGCTTTCACGCCGAGCACCACGACATTATTTTGAAGCCCCTGGACGGCATGGGTGGCATGGGTATTTTTCGCGTCAGAGAAGACGCACTGAACCTGGGCGGCATCATCGAGACGCTGAACAAAGACGGCGCGCAAACCCTGATGGTGCAAAAGTTTCTACCGGCCATCACGCTGGGCGACAAACGCGTACTGGTGATTGGCGGCAAGCCCGTGCCTTTCAGTCTGGCCCGCATTCCGCAGGGCACCGAGGTGCGTGGCAATTTGGCCGTGGGCGGCAAAGGTGTGGCGCAGCCCCTGAGCGCGCGCGACCGCGAGATTGCCGAAGCCTTGGGCCCCACGCTGGCCGCGCGCGGCCTGCTGCTGGTGGGACTGGACATCATTGGTGACTGCCTGACCGAGGTGAACGTCACCAGCCCCACTTGTTTTCAGGAGATTTACGACCAGGCGGGTTTTGATGTGGCGAAGATGTTTATCGACGCGCTTGAGACAGCACTATAATTTTAATAGCAGCTTGTGCTGTATTCTATTGGGCTGGTGGCCAATTTAATTATTAAAAACGTCTGCGCGACGTATTGAACGTCACCGGCGCAGACCGGTCAAACCAACACCTGACCGTCTACAAACACCGAGAGCTGCCCGGCCTCCATCTGCACCCACGCTTCATTGGAAGTCAAGGGTGCAGTGACGACCACCGCCACCCGGTCATGCACGCTGGTGTGCTCGGCAAAATTGATATTCACGTCTTCGTCCACCAGCGCCGCATGGGCAAATGGGTGCTGGCGGGTAACGTAGTACAGGTTGGTGGACGCATGGGCCCACAGCGCCTGGCCGTTGGATAGCAAAAAGTTGAACGCGCCAAAGCGGTGAATGTGGGCGGCGATCTCGCGCAGGGTCATCGTCAGCTCGGCCACGCTGGGCACACCCGCGTGCGACTTGGCCAACTCTTGCATGATGTAGGTGAAGGCCAGCTCGCTGTCGGTGTTGCCCACCGGTTTAAAGCTGCCGTGCAGGCGCGGTGCAAAACCCTTCAAGTCGCCGTTGTGGGCAAACACCCAGTAGCGGCCCCACAGCTCCCGCACAAAGGGGTGACAGTTCTCCAGCGCCACCACGCCCTGGGTGGCCTTGCGGATATGCGCGATGACGTTTTTGCTTTTGATGGGGTAACGGCGAATCAGCTCGGCCACGGGGGAGGTGGCGGCGCTGGTGTGGTCAACAAAATGGCGCAGTCCTTTTCCCTCGCCGTCCCCTTCAAAAAATGCCACTCCCCAGCCATCACCATGGTGGTCGGTGTTGCCGCCGCGCTGGGCAAAGCCGCTGAAGCTGAAGGTAATATCCGTCGGCGTATTGCAGTTCATGCCCAGGAGCTGGCACATGCCTACACCCGCACTTCGCCGTCGCCGTACACCACGTACTTGAGCGAGGTGAGGCCTTCGATACCCACGGGCCCGCGGGCATGAAATTTGTCGGTGCTGATGCCGATCTCCGCGCCCAGGCCAAACTCAAAACCATCGGCAAAGCGCGGGCTGGTGTTGACCATCACACTGGCCGAATCCACCTCACGCAAAAAGCGCTGCGCGTGCAGATGGTTGGTGGTGATGATCGCGTCGGTATGGTGCGACGAATAGTGGTTGATGTGCGCAATAGCGGCGTCCAGGCCGTCCACCACCTTGATGCTGATGATCGGCGCCAGGTATTCTTCGTACCAGTCTTGCTCGGTGGCGTCTTTGACGACCAAGCCACCCTGGCCCGCAGCCAACCCGGTCGGAGCGGTGGACGCAAGCAAGGCTTTGGCCTCGGCGTCGCAGCGCATCTCTACCCCTTTAGCGGCATAAATGGCGGCTATTTTTGGCAGAAACTCGGCGGCGGCTTCGCGCGCCACCAGCAGGCCTTCTATGGCGTTGCATGGGCTGTACTTTTGCGTCTTGGCGTTGTCGGCCACTTTGACGGCCATGGCGATGTCACACTGCGCGTCCACATACACATGGCAGTTGCCGTCCAGGTGCTTGATGACCGGCACCTTGGCATCGCGGCTGATGCGTTCAATCAAGCCCTTGCCACCGCGCGGAATAATCACGTCCACATACTGCGGCATGGTGATGAGCTGGCCCACGGCCTCGCGGTCGGTGGTGGGCACCAGTTGCACCACGTCTTCCGGCAAGCCACTCTCACGCAGTGCCTGGCGCACCAAGGCGGCCAGTGCGCGATTCGACTCTATCGCCTCGGAGCCACCGCGCAAAATGCAGGCGTTACCGCTTTTGATGGACAGCGAGGCCGCCTCAATCGTCACGTTCGGGCGGCTCTCGTAAATCATGCCAAACACGCCAATCGGCACGCGCATTTGCCCCACGCGGATTCCGCTGGGTTGCTGCTTCATCCCAATGATTTCGCCAATGATGTCGGGCATGGTGGCCAGCTGTTCGCAGCCTTGCGCGCAGGTTTCCAGCACCTGGGGTGTCAGCTTAAGGCGGTCGACCATCGGCTCGGCCAAGCCTGCGGCCGTGGCACGCTCCAGGTCTTTGGCGTTGTCGATTTGCAGCGCCGCGGTGTTGGCGCGCAGCAGCGCGGCCAACTTGCGAAGCGCTACGGCTTTGGTAGCTGCTGGTGCCCGCGCCATTTGGGCAGAGGCTGTTTTGGCTTGCACGCCCAGGGTTTGCATGAGCTCGGTGGTGGAAATGGCGTTCATGTGGGTATTTTCCCACTTTTCAACCGTAAAGCTGTGTAAACCTGCCAACCATAGCCCGCCCGCCAGCGTTAAACCAGTGCACACAGCCCAACACCTTGGTTCTGGAGACCATGATGCCCCCTTATAGCTCGCCTATCGCGGCCAGCGCCCTGGCGCTGTGCCTGCTGCTAGCCCCCAACGCATTTGCCCAGCCCGATACCAGCCTGGATGCCACGTGGCGCGCCACCGCCCGCCTGGGCTACGGCCCCAGCGCCACCAGTGCCAAAGCCGCGCAAACCGGTGCTAAAGCCTGGGCCCTGCAGCAAATTGACCTTGCTTACGCCGCCAGCCAACGCCCTCCGGCCCTGCCCGCAGACCTGGCCCGTATCAACGCCCCCATCAACGACATTGCCCGCGACTTCCATGCCGAGCGCGAGGCACGCCGCATGCTGCGCGACGCGGCCAGCCAACCCGCGGGCACTACAAGCACTGCCAGCAGCATGGCGCAGCCCGTAGCCGACCCAGAGAACTTTAGCCGCGAGATGCAGCAAAACGCCGCTGCCTGGCGCCTGATGGCCTGCAGCGACGCCGCGGTGGAAGACCCCCTGCTCGCCAAAATGACCGAGTTCTGGTTTAACCACCTCAACGTGTTCGTGGGCAAAGGCGCGGTGCGCCCCTTTGTGGGGCACTACGCCATCAACGTCATTCGTGCCAACGCCCTGGGCAAGTTTGAAGACCTGCTGCTGGCCAGCGCCCGCCACCCGGCCATGCTGTATTACCTGGACCAGGCGCAAAGCAATGCACGCGGCCTGAACGAGAACTACGCCCGCGAGCTGATGGAACTGCACACGCTGGGCGTCAATGCTGGCTATACCCAAAACGACGTGCGCGAGCTGGCCCGCATTTTGACCGGCTGGACGGTGGCCCTGCCGCAAGGCGAGGCTTTCCGCTTTGCCGAGCGTCTGCACGATACGGGTGACAAAGTGCTGCTGGGCCGTACCTTCAAGGCCGACGGGCTGCGCGAGGGTGAGGACGCCATCCGCATGCTGGCACGCCACCCCGCCACCGCGCAGCGCATTGCCAAACGCCTGGCCGCCACCTTTGTGGCAGACAAGCCGCCACAGGTCTTGGTGGACCGTTTGACCACCAGCTTTAGCAGCACGCAGGGCGACATTCGCGCGGTGATGCGCACTCTGGTCGAGTCGCCCGAGTTTTGGCGGGCCGACAGTGCCCTGTTTAAAACACCTATGGACTTTGCCTGCTCGGCTTTGGTAGCTGCAGGTGGTGTCAAAGAGCGGCGCGACATTAACCAGACGCTGGGCTTTTTAGCCCAAGCAGGCCAACCCCTGCACGGCTGGCAAACGCCCGACGGCTACAAAACCGATGCCGCCACTTGGCTGGCCCCCGAAGCCCTGACGCGCCGCGCCGACTACGCCATGAACCTGGGTAACCGCATTGCCGAGCCCACCTACCTGCAGCCGTTTTTAAGCCCCGCCAGCCGCGAGCGCATTGCACGCGAAGCACCTAGCCTGCGCGCCGGCTTAACGCTGGCCAGCCCCGACTTTATGCGCAAGTAGACGCCCAAAAACTTGGAGAAGAATGGCCATGTACCCCCCCACTTTCTCACGCCGCCATCTACTGCACACGTTGGGTGCGGGTCTGGCACTGGGCAGCCTGCTAACACCCCGCGTGTGGGCCCAGACCGCGCCCGCAGGCGCCAAGCTGGGCAAGCCGGGCCGCTTGGTAGTGCTTTTTTTACGCGGTGCCTATGACGGGCTATCGGCCTTTGTGCCCTACGCCGACGCTGACTACTACCAACTGCGCCCCAACATCGCCATCGCCGCCCCCGACGGCAGCGCGCAAACGGCCCTCAAGCTGGACAACAGCTTTGCCATGCACCCGGCCCTGTCACCGCTCATGCCGCTGTGGCAGCAAGGTGTGCTCAGCTTTGTACCTGCGGCTGGCCTGCCAGCGCCCAACCGCTCCCACTTTGACGCGCAGTACCAAATGGAAATTGCCCAGCCCGGTAAAACCAGCGCGGCACCCGGTTGGCTGAACCAACTGGCCGCGCTGCACAGCGCCCCGTCGGCCCTGGGTGTCGGTGAGGCCAACCCCGCCATTTTGGCTGGCGACGCCGCAGTAAAGCTGATCCCGCGCGGCCAAGCGGCACAAAACACGGGCGTGCTGGCCAACGGCAAAACGCGCGATGCCCTGATGGATTTGTATGCGGGCAATGACAAAATCAGCGAGGCTTTTCGCCAGGGCGCAGGCAGCCGCCTGGAAAGTGCGCTAGAACTGACCACCGAAAAAATGGCCGTGGCCACACGCCGTGAGATGGCCGCACGCGAAAGCAACCGCGCCATGGACCGCCGCCTGGACAAAGACGGCACGCCCTCTGGCACCCAAGCCCAAAACGCCCAAATGCTAGCCGCAAGCAACGGCGCTGCCGACCCCGTGGGCTTGCAACTGGATGCGCAGCACCTGGGCACGCTGATGCGCAATGACCGGCATCTGGCCCTGGGCTTTTTGTCCGCTGGCGGCTGGGACACGCACGCCAACCAAGGCAACGCTACCGGCGCGCTGGCCAACAACCTGGGCAACCTGGCGCGGGGCATTGCGCAGCTGCGGCAAGATTTCTCTGAGCCTGGCGATGTGATTGTGGTGATGAGTGAGTTTGGCCGCACCAGCGCCGAGAACGGCACCCGCGGCACAGACCACGGTTTTGGCAATGCCATGTGGTTGATAGGCAATGGCATCAGCGGTGGAAAGTGGCACGGCCAGTGGACCGGCCTGGCGCGCGGCAACCTCAACGAAGGCCGCGACCTGCCCGCCCACCACGACTACCGCGCCGTCTTGGCGCAGGTCTTGCGCAGCACCTTTGCCATGCCCGACTCTGCACTGGCCAGTGTGTTGCCGGGTGCCAAATGGGATACGCGGCTGGATGGGCTGGTTCGCAAGACTTAGTGGCGTGTTTCGCTCTGCCTTGGTCACCTTGCAGCGAAGCGTGTGCTATGCCCATGCGCCCCGGTCTTCGGCCCCCTGCGGGGTGAGCATCTGCAGTGCTCGAAATGGGGGAAATTTAGAAACTCGCGCAAGCGCTCAGACATCTAAATTTCTGATCCCCATTTCTGCGCGCTTCGAGCCCTTAGCCCTGATTGGGGCGCATGGGCATAGCACACGCTTCGCTGCGGGTAACGGGTTGGAAGGTCTGCGGAGGTGAAGGCGGGAGAGCAACAGTCAACATTCAACGAGCAACGGCCAAGGAGACAAAAGAGCCCGCAGACTGCTTTTTCGTGCTTTTCAACAGTGTTTTAGGCCACCAGCCCAATAGAACATAGCACAAGCAGCTATAACAATCATAGTGCGTACCGCGCCCCTTGCACCGATGCAAACCAGCACCCAAATCAAAACCGAGCCCAAACTAGCGTCAACCCCCAACCCACTACAAGCCCACGGCTACGGCGCAGCGCCTGGGTGACCCTACTGCCGTGTGCCCTGCGGGCGGAGCTCTGCAGTCCTCAGAATGTGGGGGTCCGCGCAAACTCGC
>JAYUHM010000165.1:0-11514 GCA_043766985.1 Polaromonas sp. | reverse complement strand
GGCTCCAGAACTTATCCGCACATCCTGCAAGTGCGCCTGTCCGATCAACTCCACTGGGCGCGGACGCGGACGCGGGAGCTGGCGCTGGCGCTGGCGCTGGCGCTGGCGCTGGCGCTGGTGCTGGTGCTGGTGCTGGTGCAGGTGCAGGTGCAGGTGCAGGTGCAGGTGCAGGCGCAGGCGCAGGCGCAGGCGCAGGTGCTGGTGCTGGTGCTGGTGCTGGTGCTGGTGCTGGTGCTGGTGCTGGTGCTGGTGCTGGTGCTGGTGCAGGCGCTGGCGCTGGTGCTGCCGTCAGAGTGGTAACGCCAGCTAGGGAGGTCGAACAAGCGGCCGCAGTTTTACCAGTGACGCCGCTGGTTCCGGGAGCTGCCAGGCAGTTGTCGTATCTTGCGGCGTTGATATAACCCGCAATATCGGCAAGGTCCGTGGTTGATAGCGGCGTAGCGCCAGTGGTTGCGTAGCGACCCATCTCTGTAGGGTTGGCTCTGATCCCGGTGGTGATGGCGGTGGGCGCGCCTTGGTTGGCAGGCAAGCCGGACGCATTCCAGCTTTTGGCCACGTTGGTGGCTGGCGTAGAGCCATGGCAAGCCAAGCAAGCCGTACTCGACCACAGGGCTTTGCCATTGAGCGGATTTGCCGCTGCGAAGGCCCCATGCACCGACGACAAACCAGCTACGGCGATAGCGATTTTGCTGAGAGTAGCAAGGGTAAGTTGGCTCTTGGCTTGACCTATGTTCATGTGCATATCCTATGGCTTATTTGCTTTTTGGGAAAATTTCCCATAAACTATAGTCAGAATTTAACACAGGTTATTTTTGATTCAAAGACCGTTTAGTTATTAAAAGTAACCGCTGGGATATAAATCAAGAAATTGGAATCAGCACATTAGTAGTAAAAATACCAGATTGAAAAACATGTGCGAACTGATTGCCCATGCAAGAGATTTTGTTTTTTGGTATACCCAACCCAGCGCTATGGATGGAATGAATACTGCCAAGCTGGCCGGGTTAGCCGAAAGTGCGTAATGCATAAGGGCAAACACGCTGGAAGTTATACCGTTCGCCAAGTGCGGACTTATTGCACGTCGAATTAACCATTTTTGTAAACCTGCCCTAAAAACAAACTCTTCTACCACCGGACCCCACAGTAACAACTTAAAATACAAGCGTGCGTCTAGACACTCTTGAGGTTGCCACTGTGGGGCCCAAGGTGTAGCGGCAAAAGCACATAACGGCACCATTGCTAATAGAAACATACCTCTTGAGTACTTCATCTACTGCAACCCAAACCCGCAAAGCCAAGGCTGTGCGGCGCGGTAATGCGTTGGCCACGGAGGCCTTTGGTTCCGAGCACGCCACCCAGGCCGTAGAGACACTGCTGCAGCCGATTGCGCAGTTGATGGTGGGCCACAGTGTGCAGTTTGGTGAGATTACCGAAATACTGAAAAAAGCGTTGGTCAATGCCGCTTTGAAGAGCTACGGCGGCGCCGAACACAACCTGACAGACAGCCGCATATCCATTTTGACCGGCGTACACCGCAAAGACGTGCGCCGCCTGCGTGAAGAGCCATTGCAAAAAGTAGCTGTTGAACAACATACGCCTTTGATGTCGGTGGCGGCCCAAGTGGTGGCGCGCTGGATTAGCGAGCCGACGTACCTGACTACCCATAACAAGGCCCGCCCATTGGCCCGTACGCCACGCTATGCCAAGCCAGGAGAGCCTGACTTTACCACCTTGGTGTCCGACGTCAGCAGCGATGTGGGCGCGCGCGCTGTGCTGGACGAACTCCAGCGTCTGGGCATTATCCGCAGCGTGGACGACACGCATATACAGTTGCAAGACAACGCGTTTGTTCCACATGAAGGCTTAAGCGAAACATTCCACTTTTTAGCATCCAACGTCAGCGACCACTTGGCAACGGCGGTGCACAACCTGCAACTTGACCGTGTGGGTGCCGTGATGTTGGAGCAAAGTGCCTTTTCTCAGAACCTGTCAGACGACGATGCGGCCGAACTGGAGCAAACCGCACGACTTTTGTGGGCCAATGCCCTCCAACAGTTCTTACAAAAAGCCACGGTGGCAGAGCAGCGCAGTAGTAAAAAGGCTAGTGCAACGCGACGGGTACGCTACGGCGTTTATTTCCACACAGCCGATATGCCCCTTGAACCAACCAGTAAAGCAACGCGTACGCCCGCTAAAAAGAAAGTAAAGCCATGAAAGCAGCACGCGCGTTATTGAAAGCCAGATTGGGGGTGCCTGTGGTGCCAAGGCGGATGGCTATGCTTTGCATAGTGGCGGGCGTTCTGGTGGCCTGCGGCGGCGGTACCAATGTGGCCTCCACCCCTGGCACTGGCGGCACAGGTATTACTGCGACGGGGCCGGTTGCCGGCTTTGGCAGCGTGATTGTGAACGGCACGCGGTTTGACGACATGAACGCGCGGGTACTGATTGATGGCGACGCCTTTGGGCCAAGCAACTTGCGCCTGGGGATGGTTGCCAAGGTAACAGGCGTAAAGTCTGATGCCCCTGTAACCGCCACTTCCATTGTCACGGCTGCCGGTGTAGCCAACACCATCGAGGTCTGGTCTATTGCGCAGGGCACCGTGAGCAACATGGTGTCGCCCAACAGTTTTACCGTGGCAGGCATGACAATGGTGGCCGACGCAGGCACGGTATTGGACGGCGTGATGTCGGTTAGCGACTTAACCAGCCTGTCGGTAGTGAAAGTGTGGGGCCAGCCCATAACCGCCGATTTCAACCAATGGTCCGTCACGCGGCTGCAGGTGCTTGGCAGCGCAACGGACACGGTAAGCACAGGCAAGATCATCTTGAATGGAACGACCCCAACGCTGCATGATTTTGTGTTGGCGAACTCCCCCGTGAAGCTGCTGGACGGCATGCTGGTGCGGGCGGTAGGCAGCCTGAGCAGCGGCCCAACGGGCAGCACGCTTACCGTCAGCCGCGTTTCGGCCTTGCCGGGCGCTACATCGGGCTACGCTGAGCTGCAAGGTGTGGTGACCAGTGTAGTGTTGGGTACCGGCAGCACCAGCGGCAAAGTGACGCGTTTCAATATCGGTACGGTAGAGGTTGACATGGGCAACGCCAGCTTGTCGCCCGCAGGCGCCAGCATTACGCAAGGTTCCCGCATTGAGGTCGAGGGCACTTGGAACGCAGGCGTATTGGTGGCCACTAAAGCAGAAGTCAAGTCGACCGAGCAAATACAACGGGTCGAAATCGAAGGCAGGATCGATCAATTTACCAGTGTGTCAAACTTTATCGTGCGCGGCCAGCGGTGCGACGCCTCGGGCTTGACCAAAGTAGGCAACGGCACTTTGGGTAGCTTAGCCTTGGGCAAGCGCGTAGAACTGCATGGCGTGAAAAACGGTGATGTAGTGAAAGTGACCGAGTTGGAAATCAAGCAGTAATAACTTGACCTTCCAGGTCCCAAAAAAAACGGCCAACTGGCCGCTTTTTTTATTGCAGCTGGAGAGGCGGCTTTACTTCGCCAACGCTACATCTAGCGAGGCATGGAACTCGCTGGTTTTTTGATAACCAATGACTTTATGGGTCACCGAAGAAGTGCCTTTGGCGTCAAAAAACACAATGCCGGGTGGGCCAAACAACGCGAAACGCTTGAGCAAGGCTTTGTCTTCGGCATTGTTTTTAGTGACATCGGCCTGCAGCAAAAGTACGTTGCTTAGCCGCTTCTTGACGCTTTCATCGCTGAAAGTGAAGTTATCGTATTCTTTGCAGGACACGCACCAGTCGGCATAAAAATCGAGCATGACAGGCTGGCCTTTTTGACCGGCTTGCAACAACGCAGCATCCAGCTGCGCCACGGTGCCCACGCGTTCAAAAGGCAGCGCGTGGCCCTTGCCGGATGGATTGGTTGACGCAGCCAGGGCGGTACCCGCAGAGCCGGTACGCAAATGTGCCAAAGGTTGCAAAATAGACTGCCCGCCGGATGCCGCGCCCATCAGCAGTACCGCAGCCAGTGCCGCCGATGCAATACCCGCAGTACGCGCAGCCGGATGCGGCCGGGTGTCATGCGCATGGCCACCCAAGCCGCCCAGCAGCGCGGCCGCAGCCAGTAACCAAGCTGCCCACAACAGCATATGCACGGCCGCGGACAACACCGGGGAGACCATCCAAATGGCGACGCCAAAAAGCATCATGCCAAACACTTGCTTGACGCGCTCCATCCACATACCAGCGCGCGGCAACAGCGAGCCGGCCGATGCGCCTACCAGCAGCAGTGGCACGCTCATGCCCAAAGCCATGGCAAACAAGGCCAAGCCGCCAAGCACTACGTCGCGGGTTTGGCTGATATAGACCAGCGCGCCAGCCAACGGTGCCGCCACGCAGGGGCCTACAACCAAGGCTGAAATACCGCCCATGATGAACACGCCAATGTAGGAGCCACCTTTGAACTTGTTGGACAAATTGCTGGCGCCCGTTTGGATGGCACTGGGCAATTGCAGCTCATACACGCCAAACATGGACAGCGCCATGGCCGACAGCATTAGCGCAAAGCCGCCCAACACCCATGGGTTTTGCAGCGCAGCGGCCAAGCCTTCGCCAGCCAAGCCGGCTGCCACACCAAAGCCTGCATAAATCAGTGCCATGCCAAGCGAATAGGCCAGCGCCAACATAAATCCTTTACGGCGCGTTACCACGCCAGACTGGCCCGCAATCAGCGACGACAAAATAGGCACCATCGGCAGTACGCAGGGCGTAAAGGCCAACAGCAAACCGGCGATCCAGAACACGCCCATGGTTTTAAGCAAACTGCCCGAGGCTAGCGTGGACGCTATAGAATCTGCAGCAGGTTGTGCTTTATTTGCTTGCGCTTGTGGTGGATTTGGTGCTACTTTCTCGGTTGCAGCTGCTACTACAGGTGTTGCGGGCACGGCTGGCGTAGTGGCCGCACTTGCCTGCGCGCCACCACCAAACAAGTCGCCGTTGGCTTGCATCTTGACCGCGTCGGTGCTGGCGCCCAAAGCCACCAAGTCAATTTTCAGCTCGGCTATGGAGGGCGGGTAGCACAGGCCCTTTTCGGCGCAGCCTTGGTAGCCTACGCTCATGGGCATGCCCACGCCGCCTTTTTCAATCGGTACATCCACGCTCAGCTGGTGCTTGTACACCACCATGGTTTTGTTGAAGTTGCTGTCGAACTTCTCTACCCCTTTGGGCATCACGATGGCGCCTAGCTTGGCACCCGGCGCGTCGGTTTGCGCGCTGATGCGTTCTTGGTACAGGTAGTAGCCATCGGCTATTTGCCAGTTCAGGCGCAGGGTTTGTTTGTCAACCACCTGCGCGGTCAAGGCAAAGGCTTTTTCCGGGGGCAAAAAATCGTCTGCGGCCAATGCAGTGGCACTCCCACACGCCATGGCAAACCCCAAAGACACATACGCCAACCAGCGCAAACAGCAGCTTCTAAAAACCATAGGGACACCTCAAGATTAACTAAGAACGCAATGATGAACTAAAAACTATTATTTGGGAAATTTTCCCAAATAATATAGCTTCTATATGTAACTATGTTTTGGCCATTTCCCCTAGCAACCTCGAGTGGCTGTATCAAACGCTTTACAGATAAATTGCAAGATTTCGTACACACCCCTTGCAGGGTTCACCCCTTTTCTGCCTCTTGCAGGGCGCGCCACATCACCTTGCCGCTGCCGCTTTTGGGCAACGCGTCGACAAACTGCACCATGCGCGGGGCCTTGTAGACGGCCATAGTGTCCCGGCACCATTGGAGAATGTCTTCGGCTTTGGTGTCTTGGTGGGTTTTTCGCAACACCACCACGGCTTTCACGGTTTCGCCCCGGTAGGCGTCTTTGGCGCTGATGATGCAGGCCTCGGCAATGGCCGGGTGTTTGAACATCAAGGCCTCCACCTCGGCGGGCCACACCTTAAAGCCTGATGCATTGATCATGCGTTTGAGGCGGTCGGTGATGAAGAAGTAGCCGTCCTCGTCCACCCGCCCCAGGTCGCCGCTGCGGAAGAACCTCTTGCCGTCCAGCTCGATGAAAGCTTTGGCGGTGGCTTCGGGGTTTTTCCAGTAGCCTTGCAGGTTCATTGGCCCGTGCATGATGATCTCGCCCTGCTCGCCTTGCGGCACTTCCAGCAAGGTGATGGGGTCGATCACCCGCGCGTCGCAGCTAAGGTAGGGAATGCCCAGGCACTGCTGCTTGGTGGCGTCGGGCGGGTTTTGGTGGCTGGGGGCGGCGGTTTCGGTCAGGCCGTAGCCTTCTACATAGCGCAGGCCAAACTGCTCCCACAGGCGCTGCGCCACGGCCTGCGGCATGGCCGCACCACCGCCGCCAATGCTGACCAGGCTGCTTAAGTCGTATTGCTCAAACGAGGGCGAGGCCAGCAGGTCGATCACCATCGTCGGTATATTGCCCCAATGGGTAACCTTGTGGCGCGATATCAGGCGGCCAGCCAGCTCGCGGTCCCAGCGGGGCATAACCACCAGGCTGCCACTGCCAAAAATACTGGCCTGCATCACACTGACCATGCCGGTAATGTGGAACATGGGCACCGCGCACAGCGAGACATTTTCTGCAGTGCTGCCACTCCACAGCCCCACCGCCACCGCGTTGTGCATGATGGAGCCGTGGGTGTGCATCACCCCCTTGGGCAGGCCGGTGGTGCCACTGGTGTAGGGCAGGATGGCGAGGTCTTGCGAGGTGGCGCAGGGGGGCGGCAAAGCCACGGGATTCTCGGCCAGGGCGGCGTTCCAGTCATGCACCTGCGGGCCTTGCAGCGTGGGCGCTGCGTGGGGCGTAAGCAGCCAGTCGCGCCAGCCTGGCGGCATGTCGTCCGCCGCCCTGTCGCCAAAGGCATCGGCAAAGTGCGTTACCAGTAAATGCGTTAGCCGCTCGCCTGGCGCCAGGGCATTGGATGCCATGGCCCATTCACCGCCCAGGTCGGCGGTGGTGATGGCCACTTGGGTGTCGGGGTCGGTGATGTAGTGTTTGAGCTCTTCGGCTTTGTTCATCGGGTTGACCGGCACCACCACGGCGTCCAGCCGCAGCACCGCAAAGTGGCTGATGATGAGCTGCGGGCAGTTTTGCATGCATACCACCACTCTGTCGCCTTTATTGACGCCAAGCCCTTGAAGATATTGCGCGAGCAGCTCTGCTTTGTGTAGCAGATCGGCATAGCTGAATTGCCGGTCAAAAAACATGATGGCCGCTTTGCTTGGGTAACGCGCGGCGCTAACCGCCAGGTTGTGCCATAGCGACCCCTCGGGCGGGGTGATGCTGCGCGGCAAGCGGGAAGGCCAAAATTTATAGTGCGGGCGGTCTGCAGTGGTGGCTGCGGCGGTAGGTAAAGCCAAGGAAAACTCCCATGCACGGTGGTTACGTTGCTGGCTATCATGCCTTATCTCACTTGCCCCGCAGGCCATGAAAACCCTCAAAACCCTGCTCGCCCTGTCACTGATTGCAAGGTTGCTGCCAACACCTTTCAAGAGTTTGTGAAATACGCCAAAGCCAACCCCGGCAAAATCAACTACGGCTCGGCCGGTAACGGCGGCGGCGCAACCGCATGATCACCCAAGGAGCCGACCCGGCGCTTTTAGGGGCCGATGACTTTGCCAAGTTTTTAACGGTGGCGCTGCCCAGGTGGGCCACAGCCGTGCAAGTGTCCGGCGCCCAGCTGGATTAGCCGCCTGCAGATTACTATACTTTTAATAGCTGCTTGTGCTATGCTCTATTGGGCTTGCGGTCTAAAAGGCACTGAATCAAGGCCTTTTCATACAGTTACCCACACCCTACCCTGCCGCGCCGCCCGTTTTGTATGTTTTCGCCCTGACTAACTTGGCCGTTGGCACTGGCGCGTATATGCTCGTTTGACTGCGGCAGCGCGCCCCAAACTAGGGTTTACTAGAGTGCCAACATCCGTCGTGGCACTGAATTTGCTTGCTATTGCCTACACAATTGTGTGTCCTCACTATTTTTTGAAAGCTCTTCCTATGCTGCGCCGCCATTTTCAAACCCGCACCCTTGCCATGGCTGTTGCCACAGTCGCTGCTGGCGCATTCTCTGCCAGCGCCATGGCGCAAAACGCCTTGGACGAGGTAATGAAATCCAAAGTGCTGAAAGTGGCCGTACAGACCGACTCTGCGCCCTACGGCTATGTGGGCACCGATCTGAAGCCGGTCGGCCTGGATATTGACTTGGCCAACTACATTGGCAAAAAAATGGGCGTGGCCGTAGAGCTGGTGCAAGTGGTCAGCGCCAGCCGCATTCCATCTTTGCAAACCAAAAAAGCCGATATCGTGATTGCCACTTTGGGCAAAAACCCAGAGCGTGAAAAGGTGATTGACTTTACCGCCGCCTACGCCCCCTTCTACATGGCGGTGTTTGGCCCCAAAAGCATGAGCATCAAAAGCTTTGCTGACTTAAGCGGCAAATCAGTCGGCGTGGTGCGCGGTGCACTGGAAGACCAAGAACTGGGCAAAGTGGCGCCAGCGGGCGTAGACATCAAACGTTTTGAAGATTTCAACGCGTCGATTGCCGCGTTTGTGTCCGGCCAGGTGCAACTGGCCGCCATGGGGGCGTCGGTGGCGGGCAATATGATGGTGAAGAACCCGCAACTGGCGGCTGAATACAAGCTGCTGCTGAAAGACAGCCCCTGCTTTGTTGGCGTGGCCAAAGGCGAAGACGCACTTAAAACCAAGGTCAACGCCATTTTGGCCGAAGCCAAAGCCTCCGGCGAGCTGGATAGTTTGTCTAAGAAATGGCTGGGCCGCCCTGCCGGTGACTTGCCTCTGTGACTTGCCTCTGTAATGGCCAGCCATGCCTGCCTTGTGAGGGCTGATGCAGGCTAGCGCCATGAAAATTCAACTCGACTTTTTGGCCGTGCTGGCCGAGTGGCCATTGCTGCTGACCGGCGTGGGCTGGACGCTGGGCCTCACCGTGTCTGCCGTGTTGGTAGGCACCAGCCTGGGCATAGGCTGCGCGTGGGTGCGGGCACGCGGCTTTGGCAGTGCGTTGGCACCGGGCTGGCTTAAAGCTTTGGTGGGAGGCTATGTTGAGTTGATCCGCAACACGCCGTTTATCGTGCAGTTGTTCTTTATCTTTTTTGGTTTGCCTGCGGCGGGCATCAAACTATCGGCTGAAACCGCGTCGTTTTTGGCCATGGTTATCAATCTGGGCGCCTACGCCACCGAGATCATTCGCGCAGGCCTGGAGGCTACGCCCAAGGGGCAGATGGAAGCCGCCGCAAGCTTGGCGCTTAATCGGGTGCAAACTTTTATGCATGTGGTGCTGCCCCCGGCACTCAAAACCATCTGGCCCAGCTTGGTCAGCCAGGTCATTATTGTGATGCTCGGCTCTTCCGTATGTGGGCAAATTTCTACGCCCGAGCTTAGCTCGTCGGCCGACCTGATCCATAGCCGCAACTTCCGCTCGTTTGAGGCCTTTATGGTGGTGGGTTTGATTTATCTGGTGCTGTGCATCGCCATGCGCCACAGCCTCAATTGGCTGGGTGCCAAGCTGGTGTTTGGGGGTAAGTAAGGCATGGTGGACTTTACGACCTGGGACATATTTCGCAACCTGCTTTTGGCCGCGCGCTGGACGGTGGCGCTGTCATTGATGGCTTTTGTGGGTGGCGGTTTGGTGGCGGCAGTGCTGCTGATGCTGCGCCTGAGCAAAGCCCCGGGTGTGCAGCCCTTGGTGGCCGGCTACGTGCAAGTCTTTCAGGGCATTCCGCTGTTGGTGCAATTGTTTTTAGCCTACTACGGCTTGGGCTTGTTTGGCATCAACACCTCTCCGTGGGTAGCCGCCGCGCTGGGTTTAACGCTGTACACCAGTGCATTTTTAACCGAGATTTGGCGCGGCTGCGTAGCCGCTATCCCGCGTGGGCAGTGGGAGGCATCGAAAAGCCTGGCGCTCAGCTTTGGCGAGCAGTTGCGCTATGTCATTTTGCCGCAGGCGGTCAAAATTGCCGTGCCGCCAACGGTGGGCTTTTTGGTGCAAGTGATCAAAGGCACCGCGCTGGCCTCGGTGATTGGTTTTATGGAACTTACCAAGGTGGGTAAATCCATTTCCAACGCCACCTTCAACCCGTTTTTGGTGTTCAGCTGCGTTGCGCTGATGTACTTTGTGCTGTGCTATCCCATCAGCCTGTACGCCAAATCATTAGAAAGGAAGTTGCATGGCAACCGTTGAGCAGGCCGCCCCAGCTACGCGCGCAGATAGGCGGGCAGATACACCCATCATCGACATCGTGGCACTGCGCAAAAGTTTTGGCACCAACGAAGTACTCAAAGGCATTGACCTGCGCGTTGCCAGCGGCGAGGTAGTGGCCATCATTGGCAAAAGCGGCTCGGGCAAGAGCACGCTGCTGCGTTGCATCAACGGGCTGGAAGAGTTTCAGTCGGGCACCCTCACGGTGGATGGCCAGGCGCTGCGCACCCACGACGCGTCGTCGATGCGCGCACTGCGGCAAAAAGTGGGCATGATTTTTCAGAGCTTTAATTTGTTTCCGCATTTAAGTGTTGGCAAAAACATCATGCTGGCGCCCAAGCTGGTGAAGCAAACCAGCGCCGCCGATGGCCTGGCGCAGGCGCGCCAACTGCTGGAGCGTGTGGGTTTGGGCGAAAAGTTTGACGCCCTGCCCGAGCAGCTCTCGGGCGGGCAGCAGCAGCGCGTGGCCATTGCCCGTGCGCTGGCCATGCAACCCGCCGTGCTGCTGTGCGACGAGATTACCAGCGCACTAGACCCCGAGCTGGTGGGCGAGGTACTGCGCGTGGTAGAAAGCCTGGCCAACGATGGCATGACCTTGCTGCTGGTAACGCACGAGATGGCCTTTGCACGCAAAGTGGCCGACCGCGTGGTCTTCATGCACCAGGGCCGCGTACATGAGATGGGCACGCCCGCCGCCTTGTTTGCCAGCCCACAAACACCGGAGCTGCAGCAGTTTTTGGCGTCGCTACACGACTAAACTGAGAAACCCCGGTGCAGCGCATTCACCGCATCAGCCTGGATCCCAGATAGTAAGCGGCTGGCTAGTTTGCCATCAGCCTTCGAGTGACCGATCACAGGCTCGATAGCCCGTGTCACCCCCACTTACTGCCCGATATCCACACCGTGAAGGGCTCCGTGTTACTGCCATGCCCTCCGCGTCAAAGTGAGCCGATGGAAGAAGCTTAAATGATGACCCCAACAAATTACAGTAGCAGGTCCGTAGCAAGCAAAGTGTGGATACCCGTCAACTGAATCTCAAAGTCAGCCACACCATCGCCATTGACATCACCTTGCACGATGGTGTCGCTGCTATCGTCGACAAAGTAGCGTAGTTGCCCAGCAGTGTTGGAGAAGGCGGCAGAGTTGATAAAGCTAAAAGCCTGATCGTCCACTGCATCGAAGCTTGCATTTATTCTTGATACATCAATCCGGTCGGTTCCAGTTAAGAAATCTGTGATGGTGTCGCGCTGGCCTGCTCCTACGCCCGAATCACCAGCAAGTGCCAAAATGAAGGTATCAATCCCCGATCCGCCTG